>JAEWBU010000154.1 GCA_023390985.1 Pseudomonadota bacterium | reverse complement strand
CGCGCGAGCCGTCGGGCAGCGCGGGGATCATCAGGTTCTTGATGCGCACGTTGGCGAAGGTGCCGCGCATCATCACGTCGTGGTTGCCGCGGCGCGCGCCGTAGCTGTTGAAGTCGGGCTTCTTCACCCCGTTCGCGAGCAGCCACTTGCCGGCCGGCGAGCTCTCCTTGATGGAGCCCGCGGGCGAGATGTGGTCGGTGGTGATCGAGTCGCCGAACAAGGCCATGATGCGCGCGTTGCGCACCGAGACGTCCTGCTTCGGGTCGTTGGCCGGCGGCTGCGGGTCGAAGGTGGAAAAGAGCGGCGGCTCGGCGATGTAGGTGCTCTCGGGCCAGGCGTAGGTCTCGCCCGCCACGCCGTGGATGCCCTTCCACAGTTCGCCCGGCTCGGCCTTCACCTTCTCGTAGTTGCGGCGGTAGGCGTCGCCGTCCATGGCGTGCTTCATCAGGCGGTGGATCTCGTCGCTCGAGGGCCAGATGTCGCCCAGCCAGACGTCCTTGCCGCCGTGGCCCTTGCCCACCGGCTCCGTCATCAGGTCCTTGAGCACGGTGCCGGAGATGGCATACGCCACCACCAGCGGCGGGCTGGCCAGGAAGTTGGCCTTGATGTTGGGATGGATGCGCGCCTCGAAGTTGCGGTTGCCCGAGAGCACCGCGCAGCACACCAGGTCGCTCTTGGTGATGGCCTCGTTGATCTCCGGCGCGAGGTCGCCCGAGTTGCCGATGCAGGTGGTGCAGCCGTAGCCCGCCACCGTGAACCCCAGCTGCTCCAGGTAGGGCAGCAGACCGGACTTGGTGAGGTACTCGGTGACGATGCGCGAGCCGGGCGCCAGCGAGGTCTTGATGTGCGGCTGCACCTTCAGCCCCGCCTCCACCGCCTTCCTGGCCAGCAGGCCGGCGGCCAGCAGCACGCCGGGGTTGGAGGTGTTGGTGCAGCTGGTGATCGCCGCGATCAGCACGTCGCCGTTGCCGATGGTGACCTGCTGCGGCGTCGCCGGCGCCGAGGGCGCCTCCGACTGCGCGGACGCGAGGGTCGGCTTGTTGTATTCCATCTCCGTTTCGGAGACGAGCGCGGCCGGCTTCACCGGCGGGTTGCTCGGCACCTTGGGATCGGGCGTCTCGCCGCCCGCGTGCAGCAGGTGGCGCGTCTGCAGCATCTCCGAAGGCTGGTTGAAGCCGTTCTCGCCGGCCGGCTTGCTGAACAGCGTGGTGAACTGGCGCTTGACGTTGCCCAGCTCGATGCGATCCTGCGGCCGCTTGGGACCCGAGAGGCTGGGCGTGACGTCGCCCAGGTCCAGCTTCACCACCTGCGAGTAGTCGCACTCGCCCGCCAGCGGGATGCCGAACAGGCCCTGGGCGCGGAAGTACGCCTCCAGCGCGTCGATCTCCTCCTTGCCGCGGCCGGTGCCGCGGAAGTACTCGATGGTCTTCTCGTCCACCGGGAAGAAACCCATGGTGGCGCCGTACTCGGGCGCCATGTTGCCGATGGTGGCGCGGTCCGGCACGGCCAGCGTGCGCGTGCCCTCGCCGAAGAACTCGACGAACTTGCCCACCACCTTGTGCTTGCGCAGCAGCTCGGTGACGGTGAGCACCAGGTCGGTGGCGGTGCAGCCTTCGCGCAGGCGCCCGCTGAGCTCGAAGCCGACCACGTCGGGCGTGAGCATGTAGACCGGCTGGCCCAGCATCGCGGCCTCGGCCTCGATGCCGCCCACGCCCCAGCCCACCACGCCCACGCCGTTGATCATGGTCGTGTGGCTGTCGGTGCCCACCAGCGAGTCGGGGTAGTACACGCCCTGGGGCGTCCTGTGCACCCCGCGCGCCAGGTACTCCAGGTTGACCTGGTGGACGATGCCGAAGCCGGGCGGAACCACGCCGAAGGTCTTGAAGGCCTGCATGCCCCACTTCATGAATTCGTAGCGCTCGCGGTTGCGCTGGAATTCGAGCTTCATGTTCAGGTCGAGCGCGTTCTTCGTGCCGTAGTGGTCCACCATCACCGAGTGGTCGACCACCAGGTCCACCGGCACCAGCGGCTCGATCCGGCCGGGGTCGCGGCCCAGGCGCGAGGCGGCGCTGCGCATCGCGGCCAGATCGGCCAGCAGCGGCACGCCGGTGAAGTCCTGCAGCACCACGCGCGCCACCACGAAAGGGATCTCCTCGGTGCGCGCCGCGTTGGCCGACCAGTTGGCGACCTGGCGCACGTGCTCTGCCGTGACCTTGAGGCCGTCGCAGTTGCGCAGCACCGACTCGAGCACGATGCGCATCGACACCGGCATGCGGCGGACGTTGGGAAACTCTTCCGCCAGCGCGGGCAGCGAATACAGGCTGCCGGTCGTGCGGCCGTACTTGAAGCTCTTCAGGGTATGGGCAAACGCGTGGGGCATCGGGACCTCCTGCCGAGATGAGTTCTTGGTTGGGAGCAGGGTGCTCGGGAACCAGCCATTTTGCCGCTGGAGGCTGCAGTCTGGTGACAGCAGGGTTCCCGTCATTCCCGCGAAGGCGGGAATCCAGTGCGTCCGCTTTCGCGGACTGCCGGAAGCCCTGGATCCCCGCCTGCGCGGGGATGACGGAAGGACGCCGTTCAGGCGGGCAGGTAGCGGACGGCCAGCACGCCTTCGATGGCGCGGATGGCCGAGAGCACGTCCTCGCCCACCGGGCTGTCCACGTCCACCAGCGTGTAGGCCATCTCGCCGCGCGACTTGTTGACCATGTTGTGGATGTTCAGGCCGGCCTGGGCCATGGCGGTGGAGATCTGGCCCACCATGTTCGGCACGTTGGCGTTGGCGATGGCCACGCGGAAGGCGGATTCGCGCGCCATGGATACCGCGGGGAAGTTCACCGCGTTGGCGACGTTGCCGTGCTCCAGGTAGTCGCGCAGCTGGTCGGCCACCATCACGGCGCAGTTGTCCTCGGCCTCGCGCGTGGACGCGCCCAGGTGCGGCAATGCGATCACCTTCGGATGGCGCAGGATCGCGCCGTGCGGGAAGTCGCAGACGTAGCGGCCCAGCGTTCCGGAATCCAGCGCACGCAGCACGGCGGCATCGTCCACCACGCCTTCGCGCGAGAAATTCAGCAGCACCGCGCCGGGCTTCAGCAGGCCGATGTTGTCGGCGTTGACCAGGTGCCGCGTGGCCTCGAGCAGCGGCACGTGCAGGCTGACGAAGCGGCAGCCGCGCAGCACCTCGGCCACGCTGCCCGCCTTGCGCACCTGCGAAGGCAGGCTCCAGGCCGCATCGACCGTGATCTCCGGGTCGTGGCCCATGGCGTTCATGCCCAGCTGGATGCCGGCTTGCGCCACCAGGCAGCCCACCTTGCCCAGGCCGATCACGCCCAGCGTCTGGCCCGCGAGCTCGAAGCCCGCGAACGGCTTCTTGCCGTTCTCGACCTGTTCGTCCAGGCCGGGGGCGTCGGGTTCGAGCGAGTGGACGAACTGCAGCGCGCCGGGCAGGTTGCGCGCCGCCAGCAGCATGCCGGCCAGCACCAGTTCCTTGACCGCGTTGGCGTTGGCGCCGGGCGCGTTGAACACCGGAACGCCGCGCGCGCTCATCGCCTTCACCGGGATGTTGTTGGTGCCCGCGCCGGCGCGGGCGATGGCCTGGACGCTTGAAGGGATGTCGATCGAGTGCATGTCGGCCGACCGCACCAGCACCGCATCGGGCTCGGCGACCGACTTGCCCACTTCGTAGCGGCCGGCAGGCAGCCGTTGCAACCCCAGGTCCGAGACCTGGTTGAGCACCAGCACCTGGAACGGCCGCCCGGCGTCAGGCATGTTGCTTCTCGAATTCCTGCATGTACTTGACGAGGGCCTTCACGCCCTCTATGGGCATGGCGTTGTAGATCGACGCCCGCATGCCGCCCACCGAGCGGTGGCCCTTGAGCTGGATCATCCCGCGCGCCTGCGCGCCCTTCAGGAAGGCCTCGTCCAGCGAATCGTCCTTGAGCTTGAAGGGCACGTTCATCAGGGACCGGTCTTCCTTCGCCACCGGGTTGCGGTAGAAGCTGCTCGCGTCCAGGTAGTCGTACAGGACGCGCGCCTTGGCCCGGTTGTGCTCTTCCATGGCGGCCAGGCCGCCGTTGGCCTTGATGTGCTTGCAGACCAGCCCGGCGATGTAGATCGCGTAGGTCGGCGGCGTGTTGTACATCGAGTCGTTCTCGGCCTGCAGCTGGTAGTTGAAGGCCGAAGGCGTGATCGGCAGCGCGTGGCCCAGCAGGTCGTCGCGGACGATCACCACCGTCACGCCCGACGGACCCATGTTCTTCTGCGCGCCGGCGTAGATCAGGCCGTAGCGGCTGACGTCGATCGGGCGCGACATGATGTTGGACGACATGTCCGCCACCAGCGGCACGCTGCCGGTGTCGGGCGTCCAGTGGAATTCGACGCCGCCGATGGTCTCGTTGGAGCAGATGTGGACGTAGGCCGCCTTGGGATCCAGCTTCCATTCGGACTGCTTGGGAATCGCGGTGAACTTGCTCGACTCGCCGGTGGCGGCGATGTTGATCTTTCCGTAGGTCGCGGCTTCCTTGGTCGATTTCTTCGACCAGTCGCCGGTGACCACGTAGTCGGCGGCGCCGCCGCGGCCGAGCAGGTTCATCGGCACGATGGCGTTCTCGCCGATCGCGCCGCCCTGCATGAACAGCACCTTGTAGTTGGACGGCACGCCCATCAGCTCGCGCAGCGTGGCTTCGGCCTCGGCGTGGATGCCGATGAACTCCTTGCCGCGGTGGCTCATCTCCATCACCGACATGCCGCTGCCGTGCCAGTCGAGCATCTCGTCGGCGGCCTGCCGCAGGACGGCTTCGGGCAGGGTGGCGGGACCGGGGCTGAAGTTGAAGACGCGGGGCATGGGAGCTTTCTGGGACGCTGTAGCGGGAAAAGGGAGTGGGACAGCATACAAGAAGCCCCCCGCCCCTGCCGCGCTCAGCCCATGGCCGCCCGCGGCGCGGCACCTCGGCGCAAACCCATCCACTGCAGGTCGGCCAGCACCAGCACCGCGGCCGCCTGCATCGCGATCCAGGCGATGCCCAGGGCGGTCGGCTGCAGCAGCGCGACCGCCAGCCCGCAGCCGATCGCCCAGGCCAGGTTGCCGGCCGCGAACAGCGCCACCCAGTGGCGCGGCGGCACGGGCCGGCTCGCGGTCCAGGCGGCCAGCACGCCGTACGCCACCAGGAACACGCCGGTATCGAGCAGCAGCAGCTGCGGCAGGCCGAACAGGCGCGGCAGGGCGTCGAGCGCGGCGAGCTGCAGCGCGCCGGTGGCCAGGCAGGAAGCGGCATCGGCCCAGAGCACACCGCGCAGAAAACGGGGAGAAGCGAACATCGACATGAAGACCTCCTTGTGGAACAGGCTTTCATCGTGGTCGCGCGTCCTCGCCTCGTCGATGACGTGCCAGGTAATGGAAGCGGCTCCGGGTGCGCATAGCATCGCCCTCATGAGCTCAGTCGCCGCCCTGCCCCGCTCCGCCGCCCCGCAGCCCTTCGGCGCGCACCTGCGCCACTGGCGCCAGCACCGGCGGCTGTCGCAGCAGGGGCTGGCCGAGGAGGCCGAGATCTCGACGCGGCACCTGAGCTTCGTCGAGACCGGGCGCGCGCTTCCCAGCCGCGAGATGGTGCTGCGCCTTTCCGAGCGCCTGGGCGTGCCGCTGCGCGAGCGGAATGCGATGCTGGTGGCGGCCGGCTACGCGCCCATGTACCGCGAGCGGCCGCTGGAGGATCCGGGACTGGCGCCCGCGCGCGCGGCGGTGGACCTGATCCTTCGCGCGCACGAGCCGAACCCCGCGCTGGCGGTGGACCGGCACTGGGACCTGGTGGCCGGCAACCGCATGCTGCCGCACCTGATGGCCGGGGCCGATCCGCAGCTGCTCCAGGGCCGCGTCAACGTGCTGCGCCTGTCCCTGCACCCGCACGGCCTGGCCCCGCGCATCGTCAACCTGGGCCAGTGGCGCGAGCACCTGTTCGAGCGGCTGCGCCAGCAGGTGCAGGCGACGGGCGACGCGACGCTGGCTTCGCTGCTGGAGGAACTGCGCGGCTATCCGGTGCCGGACGGCGCGCACGACACGCGCCTGGAAGGCGAGCACGTCGGCGTGGCGCTGCCGCTGCGCTTTCGCACGCAGGACGGCCAGGTGCTCAGCTTCATCAGCACCACCACGGTGTTCGGCACGGCGGTGGACGTGACGGTGCAGGAGCTCACGCTGGAAACCTTCTTCCCACTGGACGCCGGCACCGCGGAAGCGCTGCGCCGCCTCGCCCCCGCGGACTGAGCCTCACTCGGCGCCGACGGCGCGCGGCTCGCCGCGCGCGGCCTCGATCTGCATCTCGAAAGCACGCAGCCGCTTGTAGACCGACATCAGTTCCACGATGGTGGTCCAGCTCAGCACCAGGAACTGGAAGGCGCTCTCGACCCGGCCGAACGCACGCACGATCTGCTGCATCACGCCCAGCGTGACCACGCCCGCCACCAGCGTGGGGCCGAGCGCCAGGTAGGGCACCAGCACGCCGACCTGCAGGTAGGACCACTTGGCCACGTCGAAGTAGAGGTAGTGGAAGAACAGCGTGAAGTAGTTGCGCCGCACCGCGCCGAAAAGGCGCGCCACCTCGGGCGGCTGGGCGCGGTCATGGTGGTCCTCGCCGTACACCAGCTCCTTGCGGTAGGCCGCCTCCACGCGCTGGTTCTGGAACTGGAGGCCCGGCAGCTTGATGCCCACGACGGCCAGCAGCAGGGTGCCGCCGAGCGCGAAGCCGATCGCCACCCACACCAGCGAGTAGTGGACCGGCCCGAAGAACGGCAGCTCGGTCACCTTGGCCGACAGGCCGGCCAGGATCGGCACGAAGGCGAACAGCACCATCAGGCTGCGCATGAACTCGCTGCCGAGGCCTTCCATGATGGAGGCGAAGCGCATCGTGTCCTCCTGCACCCGCTGGGCCGCCCCCTCGATGTCGCGCAGCTTGTCCCAGTGCTCCATGTAGTAGTCGTTCATCGCCGTTCGCCAGCGAAAGACGTAGTGCTTGATGAAGAAGTCCAGCACCACCGCCACCAGCACGTACACCATCGCGATGTTCAGGAAGGTGGACAGCTGGTCCCAGTACTCGGCGAGGGTGATGCTGCCTGGCTTGCCCAGCGCCTTCTGCACCACGTCGTAGAAGGTCCCGAACCACTCGTTGATCTTCACGTCCAGCTCCACGCGGTACCAGGTGGCGAACAGGATCAGCGCGGTGCCCAGGATGGACCAGGCGAACCAGCGGCGCGACAGGAAGAAGGACTTGAACATGCGAGCACACCTCGAGACCGGAGTCGGCAGATGCTAACCGCCCGGCCCTGGCGGGGCGGTGCGGGGTGTCAGCCTCGGCGCACAGGCGTGCGCGCGGGCTTCCGACGGCGGGCGCCGGGGTGTCTCGGCAAGATCGCCGCAACGCCACCAGAGCGAAAGGAACACCCATGAGCAAGGAAAAGACGCCCCACGACCGCCTGTGGGAAATCATCAAGGACCTGCGGTTCGGCATGCTGACGCACCGCCATCCCGAAGGCGGGCTGCACGCCCATCCGCTGACCACGCAGAACCAGGCGCTGGGCGAGAAGGGCATCCTGTACTTCTTCGTCTCGCGCAGCACCGAGGTCGGCCAGCGGCTGCGCAGCGACGGCAACGTCAACGTCTCCTATTCCGACCCGCACAA
>JAEWBU010000391.1 GCA_023390985.1 Pseudomonadota bacterium | reverse complement strand
CCACGTTGGGGAAGGGCAGGCCCAGTTCCTTGACGATGGTGCCGCCGGCCTTGGTGTAGCTGTCCTTGAAGCCCTCGAAGGCCTCGTCGCCCGCGGCGTACTTCCAGGTGATCCAGACCGTGCGCTTCAGGCCCTTGTCCATCATGGGCTTGCCCAGCGCCAGCGTCGGCTGGCTGTTGGTGAACGAGGTGCGGAACACGTTGGGCGCGCACAGCGCACGGGTGGCAGCGTGCACGCCGGCGTTGGGGATCAGGCTGAGCACGCCGGACTCGCGAGCGACGCGCTGGATGCCCATCTGCACGCCCGAGTGCACCGTGCCGATCAGCACGTCGACCTTGTCGCGCTGGACCAGGCGCTGCGCGTTCTCGACGCCCTTGGACGGCTCCGACTCGTCGTCCACCTTGAACCACTCGATCTCGCGGCCGCCGAGCTTGCCGCCCTTCTCGTCGATGGCCATGCGCACGCCCTGCTCGATGTTCACACCCAGCTGCGCGAAGGTGCCGGTGTAGGGCAGCATGAAGCCGACGCGCACCTTGTTGGACTGCGCGCGCGCGATCTGCGGCAGCAGCAGGCCGACGGAGGCGGCACCGACCGCGGCGGCACCGCGGGTGAGGACGAGACGGCGGGTGGTCATGGAGAGCTCCTTGTTCGTTCGTTTAGGCTTGAAGCATTTGTACCTGATGTTCCCGCCGCGTCGCCACATGAATAACCCGTAAGGCGAGCGGCGTCGGCGCTCACGCAGCCGTCGATGAGGCGCGCAGCTTGAAGCGCTGGATCTTGCCGGTCGCGGTCTTGGGCAGCTCGGGCACGAACTCGATCCAGCGCGGGTACTTGTACGGCGCCAGCTGGTTCTTCACGTGCTGCTGCAGGTCGGCCTCGCTGGCCGGCTGCCCGGGCTTGAGCTCCACGTAGGCCTTGGGCTTGACCAGCCTGTCGCTGTCGGCCACGCCGATCACGGCGGCTTCGAGCACCGAGGCGTGCGTCATCAGCGAGGCCTCGACCTCGAACGGCGAGACGTAGATGCCGCCCACCTTCAGCATGTCGTCGCTGCGGCCGCCGTACGTGTAGTAGCCGTCGGCGTCGCGCGTGTACTTGTCGCCGCTGCGTGTCCACTCGCCGGCGAAGGTCGCCTTGGTCTTGGCGCGGTTGTTCCAGTACATCAGGGCCGCGCTGGGACCGCTGATCTGCAATTCGCCGATCTCGCCCACGCCGCATTCGCGGCCGTCGTCGCCGACGATGCGCAGCTCATAGCCCGGCACCGCCTGGCCGGTGGTGCCGTAGCGCACCGCGCCGGGGCGGTTGGACAGGAAGATGTGCAGCATCTCGGTGGAACCGATGCCGTCCAGGATCTCGCAGCTGTATTCGGCGGTCCAGCGCTTGCCGATCTCGGCGGGCAGCGCCTCGCCGGCGCTGGTGCATACGCGCAGCCTGACGTCCGACTTTTTCGGCCGGTTCGCATCCGCGAGCAGGGCCGCGTAGAGCGTGGGCACGCCGTAGAAGATCGTCGGCTGGAATTTCGTCAGCACGCCGAACACGTCGGCCGGCGTGGGACGCGAGGGCAGCAGCACCGTGGTGGCGCCCACGCTCATGGGGAAGGTGAGGGCGTTGCCCAGGCCGTAGGCGAAGAACAGCTTGGCGGCCGAGTAGACGACGTCGTCCTCGCGGATGCCCAGCACGGCGCGGCCGTACAGCTCGGCGGTCTGGATCAGGTGGCTGTGCAGGTGCACCGTGCCCTTGGGCGTGCCGGTGGAGCCGCTGGAATACAGCCAGAAGCAGGGGTCGTCGCTGCAGGTGGTCGCGACTTCCTGCTTGTCGGAGCCGGAGGCGACCAGGCCGGCCACCGAATCGGGACCTTCGCCGCCCGCCACGATCACGCTCCTGAGCGAGGGCAGCTTGCCCACGATGCCGTCGAACGTTCCGACCAGGGGCTTCGAGACGAACAGCGCCTGCGCACGCGAGTCGCGCAGCATGAATTCGAAGTCGGGCGCGGTGAGCAGGGTGTTGGCGGCGATCGGCACCACGCCGGCCAGGATGCAGCCCAGGAGCACGACGGGCCACTCGGGCGTGTCCAGCATCGCCATCAGCACGCGCGACTCGGGCTGGAAGCCGCGGGCGCGCAGCGCGTTGGCGAAGCGGTGCGCTTGCGCCGTGAGCTCGCCGTAGGTGAGGGCGCTGCCGGTGGATGCGTCGATGAACGCCGGCTTGGCGGCGCGCGAAGCGTTGCGCGCCAGCAGGTCGTGCGCCGCGTTGTACTCGCGCGGGATCTCGACGCGGGGCGGGCGCGTGCTGTGGTCGGCTTGGCTCAGGCGCATGGGGTCTCCTCGTTCTCTCTCTCTGTCCGTCATTCCCCGCGCGAAGCGGGGCCCGCGTCAGGCCGCCGCTTGCTGGTCTTCGTCGGCCAGCGCCTGCGTGAGCCACTGCCGGCACCAGGCGGTGCCTTCTTCTTCCGGCATCGTCCCCGCGCTGGCGTCGTGGCACCACACCTCGCCGATGCGGCGGGCGCCCAGGCCCTGCAGGCGCTCGTCGAACTTCTTGCCGCCGAAGCAGAAGGTCTGCAGGTAGGTGCGGTCGCCCAGGGCGATCACGCCGTAGCGAACGTCGCCCAGGTAGGCGGGTTCGTTGTCCAGGGAGTCGTACAGGCCGCGCGCGTTGTCCGGCACGTCGCCCGAGCCATAGGTCGAAGTGCAGATGAGATAAAGTGCATCTTCCTGGAAAACCGAGATGTCCAGGCCGTCCATCAGGACGACTTCGATGTCGTCCACCAGATCGGCGCAATCCATCTGGATGGCCTGCGCGACATAGTCGGCGGTGCTGGTCATGGTGCCGACGAGGATCTTGAGCTTCATGCGGTTTTCCTGGTTGATCCGACATGCACTAAACTGCTTGACATGTCGCTGGACGGAAGTATACTGCAATCCTGACGCAGGTCAAACCGTAAATGCAAACCACGCCCGAACAGGACATCCGCACTACCACGCTGGCCGAGCTGGGGCCGCGCGTTCGGGCCTGGCGTGCCCGCCGCGGCATGACGCGCAAGCAGCTGGCCCGCGACTCGGGCCTGTCCGAGCGCTTCCTCGCCGATGTCGAGTCGGGCAAGGGCAACGTTTCCATCAACTCTCTGGAAGCGGCCGCCCGCGCACTCAACATCAGCATCCTCGAGCTGCTGCAGGACGCGCCGCGTCCGGCGCTCGCCCGCCTGCACCACCTGCTGGGCCGCCTGGACGACGTGCAGCTCGACCAGGCCCATGCGCTGCTGGCCGGCGCGTTCGGCATGGCGGACGAGCGCGGCCGCGAGCGTCGGATCGCCCTGATCGGCCTGCGCGGCGCCGGCAAGTCCACGCTGGGCGCCCAGCTGGCCGCCGACCGCGGCGTCGCGTTCGTGGAGCTCGACCGCGAGATCGAGCGCGAGGCCGGCACCAGCATGAACGAGATCCTGCTGCTGCACGGCCAGGCCGGCTACCGCCGCTACGAGCGCCGCGCGCTGCTGCGCATCGCCGAGGACTACGCGCAAGGCGTGGTGATGACCACGGGCGGCAGCATCGTGAGCGAACGCGAGACGTTCGACCTGCTGCAGAGCCACTTCTACTGCGTGTGGCTCAAGGCGAGCCCGGAAGAACACATGAGCCGCGTGGTGGCGCAGGGCGACATGCGCCCCTTCGACACCACGCGCGGCGCCACCCATGAAGCGATGGAAGACCTCCGCCGCATCCTGGTCAGCCGCGAACCCCTCTACGCCCGGGCCGATGCGGTGGTCGATACCGCCGCGCGCTCGGTGAAGCAATCGCTCCGGGACCTGGAACGCGCCGTTCCGGCCCCGGACAAAGCCAGCAAGGACAAGGAGACCGCCTGATGAATGCCATGACCGAACCGCTGCTGTTCCAGCAGGGCGACCGCGAGCTGGTGCGCTTTTCCACGCACCCGGCCAGGTACCAGCACTGGACGCTCAGCGTCGAAGGCGACGTCGCTCGCCTCAAGCTGGACATCAACGAGGACGGCGGCATCAAGCCGGGCTACAAGCTCAAGCTGAACTCGTACGACCTGGGCGTGGACATCGAGCTGCACGACGCGCTCAATCGCATCCGCTTCGAGCATCCAGCCGTGAAGGTGGTGGTGTTCGAGTCCGGCAAGGAAAAGATCTGGTGCTCCGGCGCCAACATCTACATGCTGGGCCTGTCCACGCATGCCTGGAAGGTGAACTTCTGCAAGTTCACCAACGAGACCCGCAACGGCCTGGAAGACTCCTCGCGCAACGAGGGCCTGAAGTCGGTCGCCGCCGTCACCGGCGCCTGCGCCGGCGGCGGCTACGAGCTGGCCCTGGCCTGCGACCGCATCGTGATGGTGGACGACCGGGCTTCCACCGTCAGCCTGCCCGAGGTGCCGCTGCTCGGCGTGCTGCCCGGCACCGGCGGCCTGACGCGCGTGACCGACAAGCGCAAGGTGCGCCGCGACCTGGCCGACATCTTCTGCACCACCAGCGAAGGCGTGCGCGCCGACCGCGCCCGCGACTGGAAGCTGATCGACGCCTACGCCAAGCCGCAGCAGTTCGGCCAGCTGGTCGATCACGAGGTCGAGGCGCTGCGCAGGCAGTCCGACCGCCAGGGTCCGCAGAAGGGCATCGAGCTCACGCCGGTGGACGCGACCATCGACGACAAGGGCTACCACTATTCCGTCATCGACGTCGCCATCGACCGCGCCACGCGCATCGCGACGCTGACCGTCAACGCGCCCGCCGGCGCCATCGAGACCACGCCCGACGCCATTGTTGCCGCCGGCGCCAACTGGTGGCCGCTGAAGTTCGCCCGCGAGCTGGACGACGCCATCCTGCAGCTGCGCACCAACGAGCTGGAGATCGGTACCTGGGTCATCAAGACCCGCGGCGACGCGCAGCGCGTGCTGCAGATGGACCAGGTGCTGGAGCAGCACAAGTCGCACTGGCTGGTGCGCGAGACGCTGGGCCTGCTGCGCCGCACGCTGGCGCGCCTGGACGTCACCAGCCGCTCGCTGATCGCGCTGGTGGATGAAGGCTCCTGCTTCGCCGGCACCTTCTACGAGCTGGCCCTGGCCTGCGACCGCATCTACATGCTGGACCTGCCCGATTCGCCCGACGCCGCCCCGGCGCTGCGACTGTCGGCGGCCAACTTCGGCCGCTACCCGGAGGTGAACGGCCTCACGCGCCTGCAGACGCGCTTCAACGAGGACGCGGCCACCATCGAGCAGCTGCGCGGCCTGGGCGACAGCCCGCTGCGCGCCGACCAGGCGCTGGGCCTGGGCCTGGTGACGCTCACGCCCGACGACATCGACTGGGACGACGAGATCCGGCTGATGCTGGAAGAGCGCGCATCGCTCTCGCCCGACGCCCTGACCGGCATGGAAGCCTCGCTGCGCTTCCCCGGCAAGGAGACCATGGAGACGCGCGTCTTCGGCCGCCTGTCGGCCTGGCAGAACTGGATCTTCATCCGCCCCAACGCCGTGGGCGAGGAGGGCGCGCTCAAGCTGTTCGGCACGGGCAAGAAGGCCCGGTTCGACTGGAAGCGCGTTTGACGAGATTCCCCGTCATTCCCGCGAAGGCGGGAATCCAGAGCTTCCGTCTTCAGCAGCCGAAGGAAAGCGCTGGATCCCCGCCTCCGCGGGGATGACGAACCAAGACCCGAGGAACACACCATGAGCACGATCGACCTGCAAGCCCTGATCCCCAACAACGTCGACCTGGCCGACAACCGCCAGCTGCAGCGCGCGCTGGAGCACTGGCAGCCCGCTTTCCTGCGCTGGTGGGACGAGATGGGCCCGAGCGACTTCAAGGCCAAGGACGTCTACCTGCGCACCGCCGTCGGCGTGGACGCTTCCGGCTGGGCCCAGTACGGCTACACGCCCATGCCCGAGTACCGCTGGGGCATCTTCCTGGCCGACCGCCAGGAAGGCCGCAAGATCGGATTCGGCGACTTCATGGGCCAGGACGCCTGGCAGGACGTGCCCGGCGAATTCCGCTCCACCTTCCGCCGCCTGATCGTCACCCAGGGCGACACCGAGCCCGCGTCGGTCGAGCAGCAGCGCCTGCTGGGCCACACCGCGCCGTCGCTGTACGACCTGCGCAACCTGTTCCAGGTCAACGTGGAAGAGGGCCGCCACCTCTGGGCCATGGTCTACCTGCTGCACGCCTACTTCGGCCGCGACGGCCGCGAGGAGGCGGAGGAACTGCTGGAGCGCCATTCGGGCGACCCGGACAAGCCGCGCATCCTGGGCACCTTCAACGAGCCCATGGACAACTGGCTGTCCTTCTTCATGTTCACCTACTTCACCGACCGCGACGGCAAGTTCCAGTTGAAGAGCCTGGCCGAGAGCGCGTTCGATCCGCTGTCGCGCACCTGCCAGTTCATGCTGACGGAAGAGGCGCACCACATGTTCGTGGGCGAGACCGGCGTCGGCCGCGTCATCAAGCGCACGCTGGAGGTGATGAAGGAGCTGGACACCGACGACTGGAAGCAGGTGCGCAACGCCGGCGCCATCGACCTGCCCACCATCCAGCGGTTCATGAACTTCTGGTTCTCCAGCTCGCTGGACCTGTTCGGCTCGGAGGCTTCGTCCAACGCCGCCAACTACTTCAGCAACGGCATCAAGGGCCGCCCCGACGAGGCCAAGTTCGCCGACCACGTGGAGGCGGACACCACCATGACCATCCAGGTGCCGGACGGCAAGGGTGGCGTGAAGGACGAGAGCGTCTCGGTGCGCAACGGCATCAACGAGATCACGCGGCTGGAATACGCCAAGGACTGCAACATCGGCGTGACGCGCTGGAACATGGCGGTCAAGCGCGCCGGCGTGCCCTTCGAGTTCAAGCTGCCCTCCACGCGCTTCCGCCGCAACGTGGGCGCCTGGGCCGGGCTGCACACCGATCCGCAGGGCAACCCGATCACGGCCGCCGAGTTCGAGGCGAAGAAGGCCGAGTGGCTGCCGACCGAGGACGACATCCGGTTCGTCAAGAGCCTGATGCAGCGCGTCACCGAGCCCGGGAAGATGGCCGCCTGGATCGCCCCGCCGGACCGCGGCATCAATGCGCAGCCGGTGGAGTACGAGTACGTGAAGCTCTGAGCGGGATCGCTCGGGGAAGAAACGCCGGCTTCGTGCCGGCGTTTTGCTTTCAGGCGGGGGCTTGCCCGAGATGGGGGAGGTGGTTGTCCAGCAGTTGCCGGACAGCCTCTGCTTGCAGCTTGTCGCGTCGCGCCTTGAGCGGAACGCGATCGCTGCGCGCGGACATCCACAGCTTGAACTTCACGAACGTCGCCGGGTGCAGCGTGTTCATGCGAGCCATCGTTCCATCGCTGGCGACCACCACCTGCGAGAAGCCTTCCGAGTACAGAAGCAGGTGCGCCTGCGGCGCCTGCACCACGTAGAAATCCTCCTCGGCTTCACTGAGCTTGATCGGGTGATCGTCGTCGCCCGTCTTCACGCGGCGGATGATGTCCACTTCGAAGCCGTCCTTGTTCACCGCCGTGTAGAGCTGCCGGCTGCGCAGGCGGAACGACGGATCGACCTTGCGCAGCACGCCGAGCATGGAACTGTCCACGCGCGCGAGTTGGGTCGCGAAGGTCACGCGCTTCTGCGTATCCCAGAGCAGGTCGATGTCGCGGGTGCTGAGCACGTCGGCGTCCAGCCGCACGCCGGCGGCAGCTTCGTAGGCATAGAGGGCGTGCGTGCCGACGATCCGGAAGTGCTCGGCCAACTGGGTGTCTGCCAGGCGATTCAGAAGCCTCGCGACCAGAGGTTCGACCCGGCCGACGCGCAAGGCGCGATTGACCCGGCGATCCTGTTCGAGTCGTGCCTGCAGGGACTTCACCCGTTCTTCGTTCTCCTTCTTTCGGCGCGTGAAGCTCTCGAACGCCTGTTCAGTTTCCGGACTGCGGGGACCGAGGCTGCGCTCCGCTCCCGTGCGGCTGGTGCGAACCAGGTAGCGCGCGAGCGGATTCGAGGCCGGGCCGGCGTGCCAGTACATGCCGCCCTCGGTGCTCCGAGCTTCGCGCTTGGCGTCCTCCAGGGCCTCGAAGGTGGCTACGGCGTCTATGTACTGCCGCGCCTGGTCGGGCGACAGCTCAGTCATCTCGGTACGTTTTCATGATACCCAACTTTGTGCCGAAAATCATTATGAGTCAACAGGTTAGGTGTTTGATATAGAGCCGATCCGTGCC
>JAEWBU010000318.1 GCA_023390985.1 Pseudomonadota bacterium | reverse complement strand
AGCTGATCGGCGCGGCCCTGCTGCTGTGGATCGGCATCGGCCTGCTCAAGGGCGACGACGACGAAGGCGAGCTCGAAGGCCATTCCAACCTGATCGCCGCCATCAAGACCATCGTGGTGGCCGACCTCGTCATGAGCCTGGACAACGTGATCGGCGTGGCCGCCGCCGCCAAGGGCAACGTGCCCCTGCTGGCCATCGGCCTCATCATCAGCATCCCGCTGATCATCTTCGGCAGCACGCTGATCCTGAAGCTGATGACGCGCTTCCCGATCATCATCACGCTGGGCGCCGGCCTCCTGGGCTGGGTGGCGGGCGAGATGGCCCTGTCCGATCCGGCGATCCACAACTGGGCCGAGCACCAGCGCACCCTGCACATGCTGGCGCCCGTCCTCGGCGCGCTGCTGGTGATCGCCACCGGCAAGTACATGGCACGGATGACGGCCCAGGCCGGTGATGGCCGCGCCGCTCACTGACATGAGCCCGCAGCAGATCCTGCTGCCCGTCGATGGCAACGGCGCGCGCACGCAGCGCGCCGTCGCCGAGGCGATCCGCATCCATCGGCAGGAGAACGTGCCGGTGTTCCTGCTCAGCGTGCAGCCGCAGGTCTCGCCTCTGGTGGCCTCCTACTTCGGCCGCGCGGAACTGGAACAGCTGCAGCAGGATGCGGGGCTGGAGGAACTGGCGCCGGCCCGCGCCATCCTCGACGCCGCGGGCGTCTGGCACCGCGTGGTGGTGCGCGTGGGGCGCCGCGCCGAGACCATCGCCAATACCGCGCGCGAGATGGGCTGCGACCGCATCATCCTCGGCGCCGCCGAAGGCGGGATCTTCGGCTCGATGGCGCAACAGGTGGGGCACCTGCTGGCCGAATCGCGGCGCTGCCGCGTCATCGTCGCCTGAGAGCCCTCAGGCCAGGCTGGCGACGCCGAGCGCCAGCACCACCGCGGCCATCGTCGCCGTCGCGGCCCAGCCGAGCCAGCGCAGCCGGCGGCCGATCACGTGCGGACCCATCACCGACTCGCGCGTCACCAGCAGCATCATCACCGCCATGATCGGCACGGCGATGACGCCGTTGAGCACCGCCGACCAGAACAGCTCGCGCACCGGATCGACCTCGGTGAAGCACAGCGCCACGCCGCCCAGCGTCGCGACCGCGATCACGCCGTAGAAGCCGCGGCCCTCGCCCTGGTCCAGGCGCAGCGACAGGCTGCCGTCCCAGCCCGCGGCCTCGGCGAAAGCGTAGGCGGCCGAGCCGGCGAGCACCGGCACCGCCAGCAGGCCCGTGCCGATGATCCCCAGCGCGAACAGGAAGAAGGCGGCATCGCCCGCCACCGGCCGCAGCGCCTCGGCCGCTTGCGCCGACGTCTGGATCTCGTGCGCACCGGCCGCGTGCAGCGTGGCGGCCGTCGCCAGGATGATGAAGAACGCGACCAGGTTGGAGAACAGCATGCCGATCGCCGTGTCCCACTTCATCCTGCGAAGGTGGCGGCGCACCTCGGCGCGCGACTGGTGCCGGCCCGCGCCCTTCGATTCGACCTCCTGCGCCGCCTGCCAGAAGAACAGGTAGGGGCTGATGGTGGTGCCGAACACCGCCACCACCATCAGCAGCGTGTCGCGGTCCGGGGCGAGCTGCGGCAGGGCGATGCGCCGCAGCACCTCGCCCCAGTCCAGGTGCACCATGAACGCGACGCCCACGTAGGCGAGCAGCGCGAGCGTGAGCCACTTGAGCGCGGCCACGTAGGTGCGGTACGGCAGGAACACCTGCAGCATCAGGCAGACCAGCCCGAAGGCGACCGCGTAGACGTGCGCCGAGCCGCCGAGCAGCAGCCGCAGCGCCTCGGCCATGGCGGCGAAGTCCGCCGCGATGTTCAGCGTGTTGGCCAGCAGCAGCAGGCCCACCACGCCCAGCAGCACGGGGCGCGGGAAGGCGTGCTTGATGTTGGCGGCGAGTCCGCGGCCGGTGACGTAGCCGATGCGCGCGCTGATGTTCTGGATCGACGTCATCAGCGGCAACGTGAACACCATGGTCCACAGCATCGAGTCGCCGAACTGCGCGCCGGCCTGCGAGTAGGTGGCGATGCCGCTCGGGTCGTCGTCGGCGGCCCCCGTGATCAGGCCGGGGCCGAGCCGGCGCAGCACGTCGAGGCGGGACCGGCGGAGCTTGGATGCCACCGCGGCATTGTCCGCCTGCTCGAGCGTTCGCGGGGCCGGGTCAGTTCCAGCGCGCGGCCATGGAGTCGGCCGAGAAGCGCGCGTCGCGCGTGACCGAGCCCAGGTCGACGAACTCCATCTCCGACAGCGGGATGCCGCTCACGTCGCGGAACATCTGCTCGCTCCAGGCCGCGCTGGGCTCGCCCTGCACGTAGAAGTCCATGCCGATGTCGGACACGTACAGGCCGTAGCGCTTGGCCGCGGTCGCGATCGCCTTGGCCTGCGGCGTCCAGTGGTCGGGGATGACGAAGCTGGCCTTCAGGCGCAGCACCGCGCCGAACGGGATGCCGCCGGGCGTGTCGCCGCCGGCGAAGTGGCGTGCGGGCCAGGAGAACTCGCGGGCCAGCACCTCGTCGCGGAAGGTGACGCGCAGCGCATGGCGGATCTCGCCGCTGTCGGCCTCGGCCACCTTGGCCACGAACGGCGTGATCGGCAGGCCGGCGGCATCGCCCGCGGTCCAGCCCGAGGGCCGCAGCGACAGCGACTTCAGGTCCCAGGCCGCGCTGGACATCGTGTACCACTGGCCGTTGATCGGGTAGGTGGCGTAGCCCTCCCACAGGCGGCAGGCGCCCTGTTCCACCACGAGGACGTGGTGGTCGCCGCAGCTGTTGGGGTCGTTGCAGGTGCCGCCCTCGTTCTTGAGGTTGTTGCGGGGGAACGGGAAGCGGCGCTGGTTCACCGGCACGGCGCTGCAGTTGCGCTGCAGCGTGTGGCCGCCCGCGCCGTCGTCGACCGCGCAGTCGCTCTCGTGCGGCCAGCCGGCCTGGCTGGTCAGGCCCGACGAGCTGAAGTCGTAGAGCACGTTGGCCCAGTCGGTGGTGGCGGCGCTGCCGTCCACGACGTTGTAGGGCATGCCGTAGTAGGCGTCGCGCCGGGTCGGGTCCTCGCCGCGCCACCAGTCGGCGCGGAACGGCGTGCCGGAGCCCACCGACGCGATCCAGGCCGCGCTGCGGGGATGCGCCGGGAACCGGCTGGTGTCGTCGATGCGGGTGTTGAACACCGCCTCGGGCGGGAACATCTCGCAGTTGCCCAGCTGGGCGACGCCGTTGGCCGAATGGGTGCCGGCGATGGTGCTGCCGGCGGGCAGTTCGGGCGAGGCGCCGGTGGGTGTGGCGGCACTGCCGCCTCCACCACCACCGCCACCGCAGGCGATCAGGGTGGCGACGGCCCCGGCCGTCGTCAGCAGGGCGAGCGCGCCCCGTCGAAGGTTCTTCTTCATCTTGTTTCTCCTGACTCGACAGTTCGAGCCGGGATCGTCTCCGCCGCACGCGGCTTACAACCGTGTCGAGACGCAAAGAAGAGGTCGGGGGTCTTACAGCTGGGCAGCCGTAATCGCGAAGCAATTCACGGTGCCAGCCATCCCGGCAACGTTTGCTCCAGCGCGGACCTCATCCGCCGGGCGTGCGAGCCCGGCCAGTAGGTCCGTCCGCAGCCAGGGCATCGCCTCGCGGGACCGGGCAGGTCGCGCACGTCGGGGGGCAGCAGCGCGTGACGCTCTTCAGCGGACAGGGGATCCGACAGCGGGCTGTTGCACACGGTGCAGCGGGTGAAGAGCTCGGTCGGGGGCGGCAGGTGCAGCGACAGGACGACGTCGCGCAATTGCTCGAGCGGATCGTCGCTGCGCACCTCGTGCGATCGGATCGGCCTGAGCTCGCGCAACAGGTGGCGGTCGCGCGTGAGGAGGATGCGGCGCTGCTCGTTGGCCAGCAGCACCAGGTCGGGATCGGCGAGCTCGGGCTGGAACGTGGTGTCCCAGCCCAGCACGCGCAGCCAGCGCGCCAGGCGC
>JAEWBU010000288.1 GCA_023390985.1 Pseudomonadota bacterium | reverse complement strand
GGCAGCAGGAGTACGGCGACATGGCACGCGAGCAGGTGCGCACCAGCCCGCTGGCGGCCGTGGGCGTGGCCTTCGCGGTCGGCATCATCTTCTCCAAGCTGTTCATGCGCTGAGCGCGCGTACGCGGCTCGCGAAGGAAAAGGGACCCGGAGCAATCCGGGTCCCTTTTTCATGGGCGCTGCGCGCCGCTGTCAGTCCAGGCGGATCTTGCCTTCGCGGACGTAGCGGTCGAACTCGTCGCGGGTGATGGCCGCGGAGCCCGGATCCTTGCCCTCCATCCAGCCGAGCGTGACGCTGTCGTCCGCCAGCTCGATATCGACCGGTCCATCGGGGATCGGCATGAGCATGCCGTCGCCCACCCGGAAACTCACTTCGCCGCGGATGATGGCGTGCTGGGACATGGCGTACTCCTTTCGTCAGTCCAGCGTTCATTTCAGCGGGCGCACTGATCCGTGGATGTCAGCCAATGCCTCGTGAACAAACGGCAACACGGCCGTTGCGGCGACTTCAGCGAGGCGTCGCGGGATGGGCGCCGGCGGGGCGCTCCTCCATGTAGCCCTGGCCGTCCTTGACGCCCTTGCGTCCCAGCACCTGCCAAGCGGTGCGCTGGTCCACCAGCTGCGCGAGGTGCTCGAGCTCCTCGTCGGTGTGGTTGATCGCCCTGGCGGGCGTGAGGAAGCGGCCGTTCCTCGGCTCCGGCTCGCCCCAGAAGGCCTGGTGGTACTCGGCGCGCGACAAGGCCCGCTCGGGACCCGCGCCCACTTCCACCACGCCGTAGCAATTGCAGAGGTAGCTGCGGAGCGCCTGCTGGGGGAACACCTCGGTGTAGACGCCGGTGCCGCGGATGCCGGCGGTGAGCGTGGGCGTGACGATCTGCCGGCTGGCGCCCTTGCCCCAGACGCCGGCCACGGCGCCGGTCAGGAGGCGCAGCACGCCGACGGCGTTGAGGCTGGCGCCGCGCTCCACCACCAGGCGGCTGTTCCGCCGCACCTGGAAGGCCGAGTTGCCGATGACGAACACGAGGTGCGAGTCGGGCCCGGTCTCGATGGCGTCGCCCGTCTGGATGAAGGACTGCGGCAGGAGGCGCGTGCCATTGACCTGGGCGTCGCCGCGCAGTTCGACGATGTTGCTGCGCCGTTGCGCCCATGCACTCGCGAATCCGCCCATCGAAGTCCAGCCCGCGGCGGCCTGCAGGAAGCCGCGCCGCCGGAACCAGAGGACTTCGTCCTCGCGGCGGCCTTGCAGGTGGTGCTGGGGCATGGGCTCTCCTCAGGCGGCCGGCGGGGCGGCGGGTTCGGGTTCCTCGTCCGCGCTGAAGCTGTCGCGGAAGGTGAAGTAGATCGAGCTGGTGAACATGGCCGCCATCAGCAGCGCGGTGGGCAGCATGACGGCACGTGCCAGGCCGGGGCCGCCGGCCAGCGCGCCGATGAGGCTCAGCACCGTTCCCACGCCCAGGAACACGCCCATCCAGCCGAGGCCGTAGACGAGCAGGGCGCCCAGGTTGCGCCAGCAGGCGACCACGCTGAAGAACAGGCTCTTGGCCGGCGTCACGCCGTGCCAGTGCACCAGGGCGGGCGCGTGCCAGAACATCAGGAAGAGCGGCGTGTGCAGCGCCAGCGTGAGCAGCATGGCGCCATCGACCTCGCCCGCCTGCGGCGCCGGGCCGCTGCCCGTGATCAGCGTCGCCAGGCCGGTGGCGACGACGGAGCCCACGGTGTAGATGACGCCCAGCACCAGCATGGAGCGCAGCCGCTCGCGGCCGGCGCGGAAGGCGCTGACCAGCAGCGTGGGCATGGGAAAGCGGCCGTTGGACGCCTCGGCCGTGGCGGCCATCAGGCCCAGCGTGCAGGCCGGCACCAGGATGCCGCCGGCCACGATGCCGATCACGGGAATCTGCGTCACCACCAGCACCACCGCCATGTACATGAAGAAGAGCCCCGCCAGCGCCAGCGGCTGCCGCAGGAAGGTCCGGATGCCCAGGCGGACCCAGAGCAGGCCGGTTCGCGGCGGGACGACGTTGAGTTTCATGGCAACTACGTGGGGGCTTTCGTGGCGGATGCGCCATTGCCGCGCGCGAGCGCGCGGGGGCGCGTGGGGAATTTAACGCAACGGCTGGCGCACTCGGGCGGCGCCTTCAGGCGTGCACCGCGTGCGCGATGCGCTGGCGCAGCACGCGCTCGAAATGCGTCGGGTCGTGCGGCTTGAGCAGCGCCGCCTCGCGCGGCAGGTGGAAGTCCCACAGGCGCGAGATCCAGAAGCGCAGCGCGCCGGCGCGCGCCATGGCGGGCAGCAGCTGGCGCTCGGCGGCGGCCAGCGGGCGCACGCGCTGGTAGGCCTGCAGGAAGGCCGCGCAGCGCACCTCGTCGTGGGCGCCGGTGGCCAGGTCGATGCACCAGTCGTTCAGGCACACGCCGATGTCGAACAGCCAGCTGTCCACGCCCGCGAAGTAGAAGTCGAAGAAACCGGTGAGCGCGCCGTCCTGGAACATCACGTTGTCGCGGAACAGGTCGGCGTGGATCGGGCCGCGCGGCAGGGCGGCGTAGGCCGAGGAGGCCGCCACGTGGTTCTGGTACGCCAGTTCGCTGCGCAGCAGGTCGGCCTGCTCGGGCCCGACGAAGGGCAGCACCACCGGCACCGTGTCGTTCCACCAGGACAGGCCGCGCAGGTTGGGCTGGCTGCGGTTGAAGTCGCGCGCGGCCAGGTGCAGGCGCGCCAGCATCTCGCCCACGCTGGCGCAGTGCGCCGCGATCGGCTTGAGCTCGCTGTGGCCGGCCAGCCGGTCGACCACCGCGGCGGGCTTGCCGCACAGGTGGTGGAGGATGTCGCCGTCGCGATCGGCCTGCGGGTCGGGCACCGGGATGCCGCGATGGGCCAGGTGCTTCATCAGGTGCAGGTAGAACGGCAGCTGCTCGGCGGTGAGGCGCTCGAACAGCGTCAGCACCCACTCGGCCTGCTCGCCTTCCTGCACCGTGGTCAGGAAGTAGTTGGTGTTCTCGATGCCGCCCTGGATGCCGCGCAGCTCGCGGAATTCGCCCAGGCCCAGCCGTTGCGCCAGCTCGCGCGCCTGCTCCTCCGCCACTTCGGTGAAGACCGCCATCCCAGGCTCCGCGTCAGAAGTTGAAGACGTTCCAGAAGCGCTGGCCGCCGCCGGCGCCATTGGTGCGCTCGTCCGCCACCTTGCCGCGCGAGGGCGTGGAAGGCGTCACCTCGTAGGCCGGCATCTCGGAGGACTTGGGTTGCACGCTGATGCTCTGGGTCTGTCCCGCGTAGCGCACTTCCTCGATGCGGTTGCCCTTGTCCTCGTGGACCAGGCGCTCGACCTTCTGGTTGCGGCGGCCGTCCTCGGGCGCCCCGGCCTGCGGGGCGGGCACCTGGGCCCACGAGCCGGCGCAGGCGAGCAGGAAGAGGGCGGGAACGGCGGCGCGGAACATGGGTGGGATTGTAGGACGGCGGTCCCCGCCTTCGCGGGGATGACGAGGGGGCAAGGGGCACAATCGCCCGCCATGAGTGAAAACGACGCCTCGCCCCAGAAGAAGACCTTGCTGCTGGTGGACGGCTCCAGCTACCTGTACCGCGCCTACCACGCCATGCCCGACCTGCGGGCCGTGCCGGGCGATCCCGCGAGCCCCCCCACCGGGGCCATCCGCGGGATGATCAACATGATGCAGAAGCTGCGCAAGGACGTGCGCGCCGACTACGCGGCCTGCGTGTTCGACGCGCCGGGCAAGACCTTCCGCGACGACCTGTACCCCGAGTACAAGGCCAACCGCTCGCCGATGCCGGACGACCTGCGCGCGCAGATCGAGCCGATCCACGAGGTGGTGCGCCTGCTCGGCTGGAAGGTGCTGAACGTGCCCGGCGTGGAGGCCGACGACGTGATCGGCACGCTGGCCTGCATGGCGCGCGAGCACGGCATCCGGACGGTCATCTCCTCGGGCGACAAGGACCTGTCGCAGCTGGTGGACGAGCACGTGACCGTGATCGACACCATGAACGACCGGGTGCGCGACGTCGCCGGCGTCGAGGCCGAGTTCGGCGTGCCGCCCTCGCTGATGGTGGACTACCAGTCGCTGGTGGGCGACAGCGTGGACAACGTGCCGGGCGTCAACAAGGTCGGACCCAAGACGGCCGTCAAGCTGCTGCAGGAGTACGGCTCGCTCGACCAGCTGATCGCGCGCGCCCAGGAGGTCAAGGGCGCCGTCGGCAACAACCTGCGCGAGGCGCTCGAGTGGCTGCCGAAGGGCCGCGAGCTGCTCACCATCCGCAAGGATTGCGACCTGAAGGACCACATCCCCGGCTTTCCGTCGCTGGAGGACATCGTCATCAACGGCCAGGACACCGAGAAGCTCAAGGTCTTCTACGACCGCTACGGGTTCAAGGGCCTGGTCCGGCAGCTTGAGATGCACGACGTGCCGCCCGAGCTACTGGAGGAGCAGCAGCGCAAGGAGAAATCGGCGCCCGCGACCGGCGGGCTGTTCGAGGAGCCGGACCTCTCCGGCCTTTCCCGCGTCACCAACCTCCAGTACGAGACCGTGCTCACGTGGGAGCAGCTGGACGCGCTGGTCGCCCGGCTGGAAGCCGCGCCGCTGGTGGCGGTGGACACCGAAACCAATTCGCTGGACGAGATGCGGGCCGAGATCATCGGCCTGTCGTTCTCGACGGAGCCGGGCGTGGCCGCCTACCTGCCGCTGGCCCACAGTTACGCCGGCGCGCCCGAGCAGCTGCCGCGGGAGGAAGTGCTGGCGCGCCTGAAGCCCTGGCTGGAGAACCCGGGGCGGCACAAGCTGGGCCAGCACGTGAAGTACGACCGCCACGTGTTCGCCAACCACGGCGTCGAGGCGCGCGGCTACGTGCACGACACCATGCTGGAGAGCTACGTGCTGGAAGTGCACAAGCCGCACGGCCTGGCCAGCCTGGCCGAGCGGCACCTGGGCCGCAGCGGCATCGACTACGAGACCATCGCCGGCAGCGGCAAGCACCAGATCCCGTTCCAGCAGGTGCCGATCGACAAGGCGGCCGAGTACTCCTGCGAGGATTCCGACCAGACCCTGGACGAGCACCTGAACCTCTGGCCCAAGCTGGAGCGCGACGCCAGGCTGCGCTTCATCTACGACCTGGAGATCAGGAGCAGCGAGACGCTGTACCGCATCGAGCGCAACGGCGTGCTGATCGACACCCAGGAGCTCTCGCGTCAGGGCCACGAGCTGGGCCAGCGCATCCTGAGGCTGGAGCAGGAGGCGCACGACCTGGCCGGCCAGCCGTTCAACCTGGGCAGCCCCAAGCAGATCGGCGAGATCCTGTTCAACAAGCAGGGCCTGCCGGTGGTGCGCAAGACCGCGAGCGGCGCGCCCAGCACGGACGAAGAAGTGCTGGAGAAGCTGGCCGAGGACTATCCGCTGCCGGCCAAGATCCTGGAGCACCGCGGGCTGTCCAAGCTCAAGGGCACCTACGTGGACAAGCTGCCGCAGATGGTGCATCCGCGAACCGGCCGGGTGCACACGCACTACGCGCAGGCGGTCGCGGTGACGGGGCGGCTGTCGAGCAACGATCCCAACCTGCAGAACATCCCGATCCGCACCGCGGAAGGCCGGCGCATCCGCGAGGCCTTCATCGCCTCGCCGGGCCACGTGATCGCCAGCGCCGACTACAGCCAGATCGAGCTGCGCATCATGGCCCACATCAGCGAGGACGAGGCGCTGCTGCGCGCCTTCCGCGAGTCGCTGGACGTGCACCGCGCCACAGCCAGCGAGGTGTTCGGCGTGCCGCCCGACGAGGTCTCCAGCGAGCAGCGCCGCTACGCGAAGGTGATCAACTTCGGCCTGATCTACGGCATGAGCAGCTTCGGCCTGGCGCGCAACCTGGGCATCGACACCAAGGCGGCGGCCGGCTACATCGACCGCTACTTCCAGCGCTATCCCGGCGTGAAGCACTACATGGACGAGACGCGCCTGTCGGCAAAGAGCCGCGGCTACGTGGAGACCGTGTTCGGCCGGCGCCTCTACCTGCCCGAGATCAACTCGCCCAACGGCCCGCGCCGGGGCGGCGCGGAGCGGCAGGCGATCAACGCGCCGATGCAGGGCACGGCGGCCGACCTGATCAAGATGTCCATGGTGAAGGTGCAGGACGTGCTGGACCGGGAAGGGCGGGGCACGAAGATGATCCTGCAGGTGCACGACGAACTGGTGTTCGAGGTGCCCGAGGCGGAGCTCGATTGGGCGCGTGCCGAGATCCCCCGGCTGATGGCCGGCGTGGCGGAATTGCGGGTGCCGTTGCTGGCCGAGTTCGGCGCGGGGCCGAACTGGGAGAAGGCGCACTGAAAAAGCGTCCGTGCGCCGATAATCGGCGCCGTCATGGCCACCGACCGACCCACCAAGCCCGGAGCGCTTCCGCAGCCGCAGTTCCCTGCGGACCGCGCGACCGCGCCGGCGGGCCTGGAGCACAACACGGAGTCGGTCTGGGCGCTGTTCGAGGCGCTGCGCAAGGGCGAGGAAGCCCCGCCCAAGGCCACCCCCGCGCCGGGATATGAGCCGACCGAGCCCCTGGGCCTGGCCGGCGCCCCGGGTGTGGCGGCCGCATCGCAGCCGAAGGCGACCCTGGAAGAGGTGATGGCCCTGACGCGGCGCAACAACCGGTCGTGCCCGTTGCCCGCGCCGTGGGCGGTGTTCTACGAACTGCTGCCTGCGCGCGTCAGCGACGGCGCCAAGGCGCCGCCCCCGGTGGACCGCCAGGGTTGGGGGAAGAGTTCGGCGATGCACAAGCGCCTGCGCCTGCGCGACCAGATCGAGTGGGCCGACCGCGCCGGCGTGCTGCAGCAGGCCCACGACTTCCTCGCCAGGCTCCCGGAAGAGCACTGGCACCACTTTGATTGATTCACCTGAAAAACGCTGCGCGTTTCTCAAGTGGGACTTGATCAGTCGAGCGAGGACCGGCGGAGCCGGATCCTCACTCGAAGGGCGTCGGCGCTGCATGTTATTCCGCGCCGACCCTCCAGCAGAAGAGGCCGCCTGCGGCCTCTTCTGCCGTCGGTCACTGGCGTTCCGACCAGAGCACCCCTCCGGTCGCCCAGTCGCCGCGCTTGATGTCGTACAGCAGGATGTCCACCGACTCGGGCTTGCTGCCCAGGGTGTCGACGACGGCCTGCGTGAGCGCCTTGACCAGTTCCTTCTTCTGTTCGGGCGTGCGGCCCTCCATCAGTTCTACGCGCAGCGTGGGCATGGGGTTCTCTCCTTGAAATGATCGGTGGAAGCACGGGATTATGGTTTCGCGCCTATAGTCGCATCCCGTTTGCATGTCCATCCCATGGAGTTCACATCCCACCATGCTGCATGACGATCTCAGGAAAGACTTCGATGCCCTGCTGCCCGGCGCCACCGGCGAAGCGGGCCCTTCCCGGCGCACGGCGCTGAAGGCCCTGGGCGTGGGCTACGCCGCGGCCGCCGGGACGGCGATGGCGCAGACCGCCATCAAGACGCCTTCCGACGGGCTCACCGTCGGCGAGATCACCTACGACGTCGGCGGCTTCAAGGTGCCGGCCTACCGCGCGGCGCCCGCCGGCAGGACCGGCCTGCCGGTAATGCTGGTGATCCAGGAGATCTTCGGCGTGCACGAGTACATCGCCGACACCGCGCGCCGCTTCGCCCGCGCCGGCTACCTGGCCATCGCGCCGGAGCTGTACGCGCGCCAGGGCGATCCGGCCGGCTACGGCGAGATCGCCAGGTTGCAGGCCGAGATCGTGTCCAAGGTGCCCGACGCGCAGGTGATGGCCGACCTCGACGGTGCCCTCAAGTGGGCGGCGGCGAACGGCGGCGACGCGAACAGGGCCGCCATCACCGGCTTCTGCTGGGGCGGCCGCATCACCTGGCTCTATGCCGCCCACGCGCCGGTGAAGGCCGGCGTGGCCTGGTACGGCCGCCTCGTCGGCAACAGCACCGAAGCCACGCCGAAGCACCCCGTGGACCTCGCGGCGCAGCTGAAGGCGCCCGTGCTCGGTCTCTACGGCGCGGCCGACACCGGCATCCCGCTGGACACGGTTGATAAGATGAAGGCTGCGCTGGCCTCCGGTTCACCGGCCGCCAAGGCTTCGCAGTTCGTGGTCTACCCCGACGCCCCGCACGCCTTCCATGCCGACTACCGCCCCAGCTTCCGCCAGGGCCCGGCCGAAGACGGCTGGAAACGGGCGCTGGCCTGGTTCAAGGCCAACGGCGTGGCCTGAGGTCCCGCCAGTACCGATGGAGAAAGCCGCCCGCGGGCGGCTTTCGTTTTGCCCGCACAAAAGAAGACATGACCCTGATCGCCATCCTCGCCGCCACCCTGATCGCCGGCATCGGCAGCGTTTGGATCGCCGCCGGCCTCATGAGCGTCGGCGTGCTCGGCCAGTCCCCCGGCGGCGAGCGGCGCACCGGCGCGCAGCACCTTCTCAGCCTGGCCGCGGGGGCGCTGCTGGCCACCGCCTTCATGCACCTGCTGCCCGAGGCCTTCGAGAGCCAGGCCGGCCCCAAGGCGCTGTTCGCGACGCTGCTGGTGAGCGTGGTCTTCTTCTTCCTGCTGGACAAGGCGGAGCTGTGGCACCACGGGCATGAGCACCACCATGGGCACGAACATCCGCACGACGCCCATGCGCACCACGCGCACACCGATCACGATCACGGCCACTCGCACGGCCACGAGC
>JAEWBU010000269.1 GCA_023390985.1 Pseudomonadota bacterium | reverse complement strand
AGGTCGAGGTGCCGCGGCCGATCTCGTCCATCAGCACCAGGCTCTGCGGCGAGGCCGAATGCAGGATCTGGGCCGCCTCGGTCATCTCCAGCATGAAGGTGGACTGGGCGTTGGCCAGGTCGTCGGCGGCGCCGATGCGCGTGTGGATCGCGTCCATCGGGCCCAGCCGGCAGTCCGAGGCGGGCACGTACGAGCCCATCGCCGCCAGCAGGCAGATGATCGCCACCTGCCGCATGTAGGTGCTCTTGCCCCCCATGTTGGGGCCCGTGATCACCTGCATGCGCTGTTTCGGGCCGAGGCGCGTGTCGTTGGCGATGAAGCTGCCGCCCGAGGTCTCGGCCAGTCGCGCCTCGACCACCGGATGGCGGCCCTGCACGATCTCGATGCCCGGTTCCTTCGTGAACTGCGGGCGGCACCAGTTCAGCGTGAGCGAACGCTCCGCCAGGGCACACAGCGCATCGACCGAAGCGAGCGCGCGCGCGAGGCGGGTGAGGGTGGGGATGTGCGGCTGAAGCTGGTCGAGCAGCTGCTCGTACAGGAACTTCTCGCGCGCCAGGGCGCGTTCCTGCGCCGACAGCGCCTTGTCCTCGAAGGCCTTGAGCTCGGGCGTGATGAAGCGCTCGGCGTTCTTCAGCGTCTGGCGGCGGCGGTAGTCGTCGGGCACCTTGTCCAGCTGGCCCTGGCTCACCTCGATGTAGAAGCCGTGCACCCGGTTGAACTGCACCTTGAGGTTGGCGATGCCGGTGCGCTCGCGCTCGCGCCGCTCCAGCTCGAGCAGGAAACCGTCGGCGTTCTCCTGGATGGCGCGCAGCTCGTCCAGCTCGGCGTCGTGGCCGAGGGCGATCACGCCGCCGTCGCGCACCAGCGCGGCGGGCTCTTCCTGGAGGGCGCGCGCCAGCAGCTGCGCGCAGCCGGGCGGGGGCGCCAAGTCGGCCCGCAGGCGCGCGAGCAGGTCGGTGCCGCCTTGCAGCGCGCCGGCGAGCTGCTGCGCCTTCTCGAGCGATTGCCGCAAGCCGACCAGCTCGCGCGGGCGCACCTGGCGCAGCGCGGTGCGGGCGGTGATGCGCTCGACGTCGCTGGTGCCCTTGAGCTCGGTGCGCAGCCGCTGCCAGGCGCCGCCGCGCAGCAGCTCGATGGCATCGAGCCGCTGCTGCGCCTGCGTGCGGTCGCGCCGCGGCTCCAGCAGCCAGCCCTTGAGCAGGCGGCTGCCCATGCCGGTCATGCAGGTGTCCAGCAGCGAGAAGAGGGTGGGCGAATCCTCCCCGCGCAGGGTCTGCACCAGCTCGAGGTTGCGGCGGGTGGTGATCGGCAGGTCGATCAGCTCGTCGTCGCGCTGCACCTGCAGGCTTTGCACGTGCGACAGCGCGCGGCCCTGCGTGTGCTCGGCGTAGCCGAGCAGCGCGGCGGCGGCGGCATGCGCGTGCGCGAGCTCCTCGGCGCCCCAGGCGGCCAGGGTGGCGGTGTTCAGCTGCTCCAGCAGCTTGCGCAGGCCCAGGCCGGCATCGAACTGGAAGGCCGGGCGCTCGGTGAGCGACACGCTGGTGGAAAAGCGCAGCGCGTTCAGGCGCTGGTTGAAGGCGGGCGTGGTGTCCGCGCTGAACAGCAGCTCGCTGGGCGCGATGCGCGCCACCCAGGCCTCGACCTCGTCGCCCGCGCATTCGGCCAGCTGCAGCGCGCCCTGGGTCACCGACAGCCAGGCCAGTCCGCAGCGATGGCGCGAGCCCTGGTGCACGGCCAGCAGCACGGCCTCGGTCTTGTCGGACAGCAGTTCAGTGTCGGTCAGCGTGCCCGGCGTGACCACGCGCACCACCTTGCGCTCGACCGGTCCCTTGCTGGCGCCGACGTCGCCCACCTGCTCGCAGATGGCGACCGACTCGCCCAGCTTGATCAGCCGCGCGAGGTAGTTCTCGACCGAATGGAAGGGCACGCCGGCCATGACGACCGGCTGGCCGGCCGAATTGCCGCGGCGGGTGAGCGTGATGTCGAGCAGCCGCGCGGCCTTCTCGGCGTCGGCGTAGAACAGCTCGTAGAAATCGCCCATCCGGTAGAAGACGAGCGTCTTCGGATGCTGGGCCTTGATGGCCAGGTACTGGGCCATCATGGGGGTGTGGCCGTCGGCCTTGAGGGCCATCTCTTCGGTGCTCAGGGGACTCTCCTGCGGGCCGCGCTGCGCCCCCGCTTCTCGTTCCCCCGATTATCCGGGCAGCGTCCGGCAGCTGAGCCGGACGCTGCGTCGCCTCAACGGACGGTGATGCTGCCGCCGGACGAGCGCACGCTCCAGCGCGCGGCGCCTTCCGGCGTGGTGCCTTCGTAGACCAGGTCCACCGACGCGCCCTGGCCGCCCGACAGGTTGCCCGCGCCGTAGCTGGTTCGGTTGCCGACCGAGGTGTAGAGCTGGCCGGTGACGGCGGTGAAGGTGCCGGCCGCCACGGTGAGCGCGTTGCCGTCTTCGGACAGCGCAACGGCGCGCCAGTTGGTGTCGGTGCCGGGCATCGCCAGCGGGGCGAAGCTGGCGCCGCCGTCACGCGAGACCTGCACGCTGCCGGTGGGGGCGCCGGCGCCGGTCGTCGCGTTGGTGATCGTCGCGGCGATCACGCTGCCGTCCCCGTTGATCGACACCGCCGTGTAGTCGCCGGTCGGCGTGTTCGCGCGGGTCCAGGTGACGCCGCGGTCGCGCGACAGGTACAGGCCCGAGTTGAAGCGGCCGGCGATCGCCATCAGGCTGCCGTCGCGGTTGATCGCGGCGCGGTACCAGGTATCGCGGAGCTCGGCGCCGTTGACCATCACCGGCCGCCGCACCCAGCCGTTCGCGACGTTGGTGGACACCACCAGGTCGCCGTCCTGCGAGCCCGCCACCGCCACGCCGTTCTGCGCCAGCGCGATGCCGCGCCAGCCGCTGACGGTGCGCTGGGACGTGCCCTGGAACACGGTCTCCACCCAGGGGCTGGTGGCCGAAGCGCGGTAGTAGATCGGCGCGCCCAGCGCGGCGACGATCGCCACGCCGTTGTCGATGGCGGACACCGATTCCCAGTCGCGGGGGGCGAACGACACGCCGGGGATGCCCGACTGCACCGGCACCCAGGCACCGCTCGCATCGGTCTCGAAGAGCCCGCCGCCGAAGCCCGCGGCCAGCACGTTCACGTTGCGCAGGCCGTGCGGGTCGGTCGGGCTGGTCGTGTGGTAGACCGACGCGCCGACCCAGTTCTCCACCGGGCTGTTGCCCGGATCCCAGCTCTGGCCGCCGTCGCGCGAGACGTGGATCTGGCCGGGGTTGTCCATCGCGACGAGCACGCGGCTGAGCCGGTCGGAGGCGATCCAGTGCCACTCCATGGGCGCGAGGCGGGCCGTCCACTGCTGGCCGGGTGGGGGATTGCCGGCCAGGTTGCGCGTGTCGACGACGACCGGCGTGGCCGAGTTCGGCAGCCAGCCCGTCGTCAGGCGCCAGGGCGCGGTACCCGACCCGGCGACGCCGACCGTGTCGCCGAGTTGCAGCGGGTCGGGCATCTCGAGCGAGACGTCGATCGGGGACGTGCCGTTCGCGACCACGGTGTAGCGGGTGTTCGGCGTGGCGGTGAGGCTGGAGCTGATCTGCGCGCCGGTGGCGACGGGCGCGGGGCCGGCGCCGGCGGAAGGCGGGGAAACGGCATCGGCCGCGCCGCCACCGTCGCCGCCGCCTCCGCAGGCAGCCAGGAACAGGGTGGTCAGCGTGGCGAGCACCACGGCCTTCGGCCGCAGCGCATGGATTCGAACTTTCAAGAGGCTCTCCCGACGCACCATGCGCCGCGCGGCAATGCTGGGGCTGGGCAGCGGGGCCCGTCCTGCTGGGCCAGCCCGTGGCGGCGTAGGCGTGCGGGCCTTGCGCGAGTGGGACTGCGCTGACCCGTGCCCACAGCGCCCGTGGTGCACGTCCTACATGAGGGCGCGCGCACGCTTGCCACGATGCTTCATCCATTCGGAAATCGCAGCGCAGGGAGGCGTTCCAACATGCCGGGCAAGAAAGCCGAATTCGTCGTGGTGCCGGAGCACCAGCTGGGCTACCTGAAGGTGATCTGCGGCGCCGCCAGCCGCGCCGCCGCCAAGGCCCAGGAGTCCGCGACCGCCGCGCGCGCCGAACTCGCCGACGCCGTCGCCACCGGCCTGCAACCCGCCCAGCTGCAGCACGTGTGGCGGCTGCACCGCGAGGCGATCCAGAAGATGAACATCGTGCTGTTCTTCGGGCAGCTGTACGTGTCGGCCTTCCGCCGGCATCCGCCGCAGGGGCCTTCGCTGGCCTGGGACGGGAACTGAGTCCGTCCCGTCATCCCCGCGAAGGCGGGGATCCAGTGCTTCCCAGTACGGCCCCGAAAGGCGGGCGCTCTGGATTCCCGCCTTCGCGGGAATGACGCTCCCGGGTCATCTCCGTCTCGTGTCGCAGCTTCGGCAGGCAATCCGGATGCTCCCGCGCGATCCACGCGATCAGCCCTTCACGCACCTTGCAGCGCAGGTCGAACGCCCGGCCTGAATCGGACGACGAGACCAGGATGCGGACCTGCATGGTGCGCTCGGTCGCGTCGGTGACCTGCACCACGAACACGCGGCCGTCCCACTCGGGCGTCTGTTCCACGACGCGCTTGGCTTCCGCGCGCAGGGCGTCGAGCGGCAACGAGTAGTCGACGTTCAGGAACACCGTGCCCAGGATCTGCGCGCTGCTGCGCGTCCAGTTCTGGAACGGGTTCTCGATGAACCACTGCAGCGGGATGATGAGCCGCCGCTCGTCCCAGATGCGCAGCACCACGTAGGTGCCGGTGATCTCCTCGACCCGGCCCCATTCGCCCTGCACGATGAGCACGTCGTCCAGCCGGATCGGTTGCGCCAGCGCCAGCTGCAGGCCGGCGATCAGGTTGCTGAACACCGGCCGCGCGGCCAGGCCGCCGATGATGCCCAGCACGCCGGCCGAGGCCAGCAGGCTGGCGCCGACCTGGCGCGCGCCCGGGAAGGTCATGAGCGCCATCGCCAGGCCGGCCAGGAAGACCACCACGATCGCGCTGCGCGCCAGCACCCGCGCCTGCGTGTGGATGCGGCGCGCCTGCATGTTGTCCTCGACGTCCACCGGGTGCTGCGAGATCACGCCCTTGGCCAGGCCGCGGATGGCGGAGCTGGCCAGCCAGGTGAGCGCCGCGATCAGCAGCAGGCCGTTGAAGTGGCGCGTGTTGTCGATCAGGGGCAGCGTGTTGGGCGCGGCCTGCCACACGGCTTGCAGCGCCAGCAGCGGAAGCGCCAGGCCGGCGGGACGCTCCACCTCGACGACGACGCGGTTGAGCACCGGCGCGCCACGCGTCGCGCGCCGCAGGAGCGAGCCGGCCACGCGGTGGACGATCAGCGCGGCCACCACCGCCGCCAGCGCGAGCAGGGTCGTTGCGGTCCAGGGGTCCTGGTTCAGGAAGTCGGCGAGCGCACCCGTCATCAGTCGTCGGTGCGGTCGTCGGGCGCGTCGGTGGCGTGGGTGGCGTGGGTGGTGGGCCTGGTCTCGGGCGCCACCAGGTTCTCGGCGGCGCGCACCTGGGCCTTTTCGCCGGCCGAGGCGAACTTGCTGTACTTGCCCAGCAGGCCCACCAGCTGGCCGTACACGCGCGGGTTGCCCGCGACGCATTCGCGCTGCTCGATGAAGTCGGACTCGCCGGTGAAGTTGCCGATCAGGCCGCCGGCCTCGGTGACCAGCAGCGAGCCGGCCGCCACGTCCCACGGGGACAGGCCGGTTTCGAAGAAGCCGTCGGTGTAGCCCGCGGCCACGTAGGCCAGGTCGAGCGCGGCGGCGCCGGGGCGGCGCAGGCCCGCGGTGCGCTGCATCACGTCGGCCATCATGCGCAGGTAGTTGTTGAAGTTGTCGCCGGGCCGGAACGGGAAGCCCGTGGAGATCAGGCAGCGCGACAGCTCGGTGCGCTTGGACACGCGGATGCGCCGCTCGTTCAGGTAGGCGCCGCGGCCGCGGGTGGCGGTGAACAGGTCGTTGCGCGTGGGGTCGTAGATCACGGCCTGCTCGATGCGGTCCTTCACGCGCAGCGCGATGCTGACGCAGTAGACCGGGAAGCCGTGGATGAAGTTGGTGGTGCCGTCCAGCGGATCGATGATCCAGGTGAAGTCGGAGCCCTGGCGCCCATGCTGCTGGCCGGATTCCTCGGCCAGGATGCCGTGGTCGGGGTAGGCGGTGAGCAGGGTCTCGATGATGGCGTTCTCGCTCGCGTGGTCGACTTCGGTCACGAAGTCGTTGACCTGTTTCTGCGAGACGCGGACCGCCTCGATGTCGAGCGCGGCGCGGTTGATGATGGCGCCGGCGGCGCGTGCGGCCTTGATGGCCACGTTCAGCATGGGGTGCAGGTTGGACGACATGGGTTGTTAAGAGCGCGGCACCGGGGTGCGAAAGGCCCCGACGATGCGGGGCGCGACAATGCACCCGATTTTACCGGCCCTCGCCCTCGTGAAGACTCGTTTCATCCTGATCCAGACCAGCCATGCGGGCAATGTGGGCGCCACCGCGCGCGCGATGAAGGTGATGGGCTTCGACGACCTGGTGCTGGTCGCTCCGCGCTGGCCCGACGTGCTGACCCGGCCCGAGGCCGTCGAGCGGGCCAGCGGCGCCACCGACGTGCTGGAGCGCGCCCGCATCGTGGCCACGCTGGAAGAGGCGCTGGACGGCGTGGACACGCTGTGCGCCACCGCGATGACGCCGCGCGACTTCGGTCCGCCCACTTCGACCCCGCGTGAGTTCCTGCCGCCGCTGGCGTCGCGTTCCCAGGGCGTCGCCTTCCTGTTCGGTTCCGAACGCTACGGCATGCGCAACGAGGACGTGTACCGCTGCCATGTCGCGCTCACGATTCCGACCGCGCCGGACTACGGCTCGCTCAACCTGGCGGCGGCGGTGCAGCTCGTCGCCTACGAATGGCGGCAGGCGCTGGGCGGCTTCGCGGTCGAGCCCGCGGTGGCGGATTCGCAGCTCGCGGACGCGCAGGCGGTCGCGGGCATGCTGGAGCACTGGGAGCGCGCGCTGGTCGACATCGGCTTCCTCGACCCCGCCGCGCCCAAGAAGCTGATGCCGCGGTTGAACCGGCTGTTCAACCGCGCGCAGCCGACGCCGGAGGAGATCCACATCCTGCGGGGGGTGGCGAAGGCGATGGAGCAGGCGGCCGCCCGCCGTCGTGATCCCCGCGAGGGCGGGGATCCAGGGCTTCCCTTGGAGCCCGAAGGCGGAAGCACTGGATTCCCGCCTTCGCGGGAATGACGGGCTAGGTTCGCCACGCCTGCAGCAGCGACCAGGCGGCGATGGCCATGAGCAGCGCCGCGACCCCGCGTGACAACACCACCTGGGCCGAATCGCTGCCCGCCAGCTTCGCGCGAAGTCCGGCCGCACCGACCGCCACGCCGCCGTACACCAGCGCCTGCGCCGTCGCGATGATGGCGCCGAGCACGATCGCCTGCGGCACTACCGGCCCCTGGTCCGGGCGCAGGAACTGCGGGAACACCGCCACCATGAACAGATAGGCCTTGGGATTGAGTAGGCAGGTGGCCGTGGCGCGCAGGAAGGTCGGGGCCAAGCCGTTCGGCGTCGAAGCCGTGGCGCCGCCGAACGTGGCCGGCGATCGCCAGAGCGTCCAGCCCATCCAGCCGACATAAGCGGCGCCCGCCACGAGCACGGCGTTGAACGCCGCCGGGAACAGCTGCAGCACCAGGCCCACGCCCAGCGTGCCCATGACCACGTGCGCCGCTCCGCCCGTCACCATGCCGGCGACGGCCGCGAATCCCGCGGAACGGCCACGAGACAAAGCGCTGGCCAGTACGTAGGCCATGTCCATGCCGGGGAGGATGACGATGCCGAAGGCGAGCGCTGCGAACAACCAGAGGGCTTCCATGGGTTCTCCTGATGAATCGAAGGCCCGCAGTCTGCTTGTCCATACCTGACAAGGCGTGTCATGTTTTCCGCCTAGACTTGCCCGCATGCGTGCTTCCCGCCTGCTCAACATCCAGATGCTGCTGGAGTCGCGCGGCCGCATGAGCGCGACGGAGCTCGCGCGCACGCTGGAGGTGTCGGTGCGCACGCTGTACCGCGACGTGGACCAGCTCAGCGCCGCCGGCGTGCCGGTCTATGCCGAGCGCGGGCGCGCGGGCGGCTTCCAGCTGCTGCCCGGCTGGAAGACCACGCTCACGGGCCTGACGCCGCAGGAGGCGCAGGCCGTGTTCCTGGGCGGACTGGCCGGGCCGGCGGCGGAACTGGGGCTGGGCGGCGAGGTGCGCAGCGCGCAGCTGAAGGTGCTCACCGCGCTGCCGGCCGACTGGCGCGGCCAGGCCGAACGCGTGAGCGGGCGGCTGCACCTGGACCCGGTGGACTGGTACCGCGAATCGGAACCGCCGCGATTCCTGTCCGCGGTCGCGGGCGCGGTGTGGGACGAGCGGCAACTCGCGATCCGTTACGCGAGCTGGACGCGGTCCACGCGCCAGGTGGTGCATCCCCTGGGGCTGGTGCTCAAGGCCGGCGTCTGGTACCTGGTGGCGG
>JAEWBU010000287.1 GCA_023390985.1 Pseudomonadota bacterium | reverse complement strand
GCCTGCGACCTGGTGGTGGCGGCCGAGGACGCGCGCCTGGGCTTGCCCGAGGTGGTGCGCGGGGTGCTGCCCGCGTGCGGCGCGCTGTTTCGCGCGCTGGACCTGCTGCCGCCCAACATCGCGCGTGAACTCGCGCTCGTCGGCGAGCCGATGCAGGCGCCGCGGGCCCACGCCATGGGCCTGGTGAACCGCCTGGCCGCGCCGGGCGCAGCCCTGGACGAGGCGATCGCGCTGGCCGGGCGCATCGCCGGCAATGCGCCGCTGGCGGTGCAGGCCACGCTGCAAGCCATGAACGGCGTCCTCGCGCGCGAGGACGCCGCAGGATGGCAGGCGACCGAAGCGGCGCTTGCCACCGTGCGCGCCAGCGAGGACATGAAGGAAGGCATCCGCGCGTTCTTCGAGAAGCGCGCACCGCTCTGGACGGGGCGCTAGGAAGACGTTGGCGCTCCGTTCCCACGACAAGCAATGAAGGAGACGACATGAAGCATCGCATCGACCGCCGCCATTTCCTGATGGCGGGCTCCGCCCTCCTGGCGGGCAACGCCTGGGCCGCCAACGCGTATCCGAACCGCCCGCTGCGCTTCATCCTGCCCCTGGGGCCGGGCAGCAGCGGAGACACCCTTGGCCGTGCGCTGGCCGAACAGCTCGGCTCCCAACTGGGCCAGCCCGTGGTGGTGGACAACCGCGGCGGGGCCGAGGGACAGCTGGCGATGCAGGCACTGCTCTCGGCACCGGCGGATGGCTACACCTTCGGGCTGATCAGCCCGGGGATCATGGCGATCAATCCCTGGGTGGTGAAGAACCTGAGCTACAAGACGGCGGACGTGCGGCCGCTCGCGAGGATTGCTGCCGGCATCACCTGCGTGGCCACCGGCGCCAGCTCGTGCTTCACGAGCCTCCAGGACTTGCTGGGGACGGCCCGCAAGCAGCCGGACACCGTCACCCTGGGCTCCTACGGTCCCTCCTATCGAATCCCCGCGATCGCGCTGGGCCGGAAGGCCGGCGCCAACTTCCGGCACGTGCGCTACAAGGGCTACAACCAGCTCGTGACCGACCTGGTGGGCGGCGTGATCGACACCGCGCTGATCGACGCCGCCACCACCGTGGGGCTGGTGGAGGCCGGCAAGCTGCGCGCGCTGGCGGTCACCGCCAGGGAGCGCTTCGCGCGTCTTCCCAAAGTGCCCACCGTGATGGAGACCGGAACCGCGTTCGACCTCCAGCTGTGGTTCGGCGCAGGCATCCACGCCCAGACGCCCGAGCCCCTCGCGCGCCGGTTGGAGCAGGAATTCCTCGACGCCCTCGGGACGCAGCGCATCAAAGACCAGGTGGCCGCGTTCGGCAACATGCAACTGCTGCCGCTGCCGGGTGCGGCCTTCGCCAGCGAGATCGCGGCCGAATCGGAGCGCAACCGCGCCTTGGTGGCGGAGATCGGCGGCGACGACATCTGAATCGGTGGCGCCTGCCGGTCTGCGGCCGCGCTCAGTCCTCGTTCAAAGCGCCGAAGCGCTGCGCGAGCTCGTCGATCAGGAGACGCACGGCCGGCAGCAGCCCGCGACGCGAGGGGAAGACCGCGTGGATGATCTCGCGGCGCGGCTGCCAGTGGGGCAGCACCCGCAGCAGTGAGCCCTGCGCCAGCTGCTCCCGCACCATGAGCAGCGGCAACTGCACCACGCCCACGCCCGCCAGGGCCGCGCTGCGCAGCGCGATCATGTCGCCCGTCACCAGGCGCGGTGCGTGCTGCACGGCCGCCCGGGCATCGCCGGGGCCGTAGAGCGTCCAGGTGTGCGCCTGCTGCGGTGTGCCGAGGCCGAGGCTGGGCCAGCCAGCGAGGTCGGCGGGCCCGGCAGGCGGACCCAGCCGCCCGACCAGCGCCGGGCTGGCAACCAGGCACTGCCCGCGGTCCGCCAGCACGCGCAGCACCAGCTCACTGTCATCCAGCGGCGGGGGCCGCACGCGAATCGCCACGTCGACGGCCTCGCCGACGACGTCCACGCGCCGGTTGGTCGCCTCCAGCTGCACCGTCACGTGCGGGTGGCGCGCCATGAAGCCAGCGACCATTGCGCCGACGTGCACATGCAGCAGGGCGGCCGGGCAGGCCAGGCGCACGACACCCCGCGGTTCGGCGCGGGACGCGTCGATGACCTCCTGCGCCGCTTCGGCCTCCACCAGCATGGCCTTGCAGTGCTCGTAGTAGGAGCGGCCGATGTCGGTGACGGCGAACCGGCGCGTCGAGCGCTGGATCAGCCGCACGCCCAGCCGCTCCTCCAGCAGCGTGATGCGGCGGCTGAGTTTGGACTTGGGCAGGCCGAGGGCCCGGCCGGCGGGCGCGAAACCGCCGTGGTCAACGGACTGCACGAAATAGTAGAGGTCGTTCAAGTCCTGCATGGCCGGCAATCATCGTTCAAAAAATAGGACTGTGAGCCCCAGAACCGCAGTCTACCCAGCCAATCGTTCCGCAACCATACTCATTGCAACGGTCGCCACCCTCGGCGACGGAAACCGGAGGACGGCATGAAGAAGGTTCTTGGCGTTTACAGCGCACCCCGGCCCCATTGGGTGGGCGACGGCTTCCCGGTGCGCTCGCTCTTTTCGTACGACGGCCACGGCCGGCAGCTCAGCCCCTTCCTACTGCTGGACTATGCTGGCCCGGCCGCCTTCCCGCCGGCCGGCGCGCCGCGCGGGGTCGGGCAGCATCCGCATCGTGGCTTCGAGACCGTGACCATCGTCTACCGGGGCGAGGTGGCGCACCGCGACTCCACCGGCCAGGGAGGCACCATCGGCCCCGGCGGCGTGCAGTGGATGACGGCCGGCGCCGGCATCCTGCACGAGGAGTTCCACTCCCCGGCGTTCAGCCGCGCGGGTGGCGTGCTGGACATGGTGCAGCTGTGGGTGAACCTGCCGGCGCGCGCCAAGATGGCCGAGCCTGGCTACCAGGCCATCGTGGACAGCGACATCCCCGCCCTTGCCCTTCCGGGCGGGGCCGGGACGGTGCGCGTGATCGCGGGCGACCATGGCGGCCAGCGCGGGCCGGCCCGCACCTTCACGCCCATGAACGTGTGGGACCTGCGGCTGGCGCAAGGCCACAGCAGCGAACTGGCGCTGCCTGAGGGCTGGACGACCGTTCTCGTGGTGCTGCACGGCAGCGTGCGGGTGAACGGGGGGACGGCCGCAGGCGAAGCGCCGATGGTGGTCCTGGACCGCGCAGGCGAGGGCCTCTCCATCCAGGCCGACAGCGACGCCACGGTGCTGCTGCTGAGCGGCGAACCGATCGACGAGCCGATCGTCGGCCACGGCCCCTTCGTGATGAACACCCGGCAGGAGATCGTGCAGGCGATCGAGGATTTCAACGCCGGCCGCTTCGGGCGCATGCCCGCCTGAAGCTCTTTTCCCCGGGCCGCGTGCCCGGGCTTCCCCACCCCTTCCACCAAGGACGAACCATGAGCACTCCCGCGAATTTCAACGGCCAGCGTCCCGTCATCGACGCCGACGACGCCGTCATGCTGCTGATCGATCACCAGAGCGGCCTGTTCCAGACGGTCGGCGACATGCCGATGCCCGAGCTGCGTGCCCGCGCCGCCGCGCTGGCCCGCATGGCCACGCTGGCGAAGCTGCCGGTGATCACCACCGCCTCGGTCCCGCAAGGCCCCAACGGCCCGCTGATCCCGGAGATCCACGAGAACGCGCCGCACGCGCAGTACGTAGCGCGCAAGGGCGAGATCAACGCCTGGGACAACGCGGACTTCGTCGCCGCGGTGAAGGCGACCGGCCGCCGCACGCTGATCATCGCCGGCACCATCACCAGCGTGTGCATGGCCTTCCCCGCCGTCGCCGCCGCCGCCGAGGGCTACAAGGTGTTCGCCGTGGTCGATGCCTCCGGCACCTACAGCAAGATGGCCCAGGAGATCACGCTGGCCCGCGTGGTGCAAGCCGGCGTCGTTCCGATGGACACGGCGGCCGTCGCCTCCGAACTGCAGAAGACCTGGCATCGCGAAGACGCCCTGCAGTGGGCACAGATCTACACCCGGATCTTTCCGGCCTACCAGCTGCTGATCGAAAGCCACTCCAAGGCCCAGGAGGTGGCGAAGAGCGGCGAGGCGCTCGATTCCATGCGCGCCTAGGAGGTACGGCGGGCCGCGCCTCCCTCAGCGCGCGGCGCCCAGTTCCGGCCCCGCCAGCTTCACCAGTTCCTGCAGGCGCCGCGACTCGCCGGCCACCATGGCAGCGAACTCCTGGCGCGGCGTGCCCGCCACCTCGGCGCCGGTCTGCTTCTGCACCAGGTCGCGCAGCTCCGGCTGCGCCATGGCCTTGAGCAGCATGGCTTCCAGCTTGGCCGAGACCGGTGCCGGCGTCTTCGCATGCACGGCGAAACCGATGAAGACGTTGAGCGTGTAGCCCGGCACGCCACTTTCGGCCACGGTGGGAACGCCCGGCAGCGCCACTTGGCGCTTCTCGGCGGCCACCGCGAGGGCCCGCACCTTGCCACCGGCCACCTGCGGCGCCGCGCCGCCCACGTCCGTCAGTGCCGCATCGACGGCACCGCCGATCACGTCGGTCATGGCCTGGGCGGCGCCCTTGTACGGGATGATGTTGAACTGCACGCCGGCGCGGCGCGCGAGGTCGAGCATGCCCAGGCGGTAGCTGTTGCCGTAGACACCCACGCTGACCGAACCGGGCTGGCGGCGCGCCGCTTCCAGCAGTTCCGCCATGGTCTTGAAGCGGCTGCCCGGCGCGGTGACCACCACCGCAGGAATGCTCACGAAGTTGGCGAGCGGCATCAGGTCGTCCACCTTGTAGGGCAGGTCCTTGAGCACCAGGGGATTGATGATCATGCTGCTGGTGCTCACCAGCAGCACCGAATGGCCATCGGCCGGCGACGCGACGAGGTTCTGCGTGCCCACCACCAGGTCGGCACCGGGCCGGTTCTCGACGAACGTGGCTGCGCCGGATGCGATGCGCACCTGTTCCGCCACGGCGCGGGTCAGGGTGTCGCCACTGCTGCCCGGTGCGATGGGGACGATGAAGCGGATGGGCCGGGAGGGGAAGCCCGCCTCGGTCTGCGCCAGGGCAGGCAGTGCCAGTCCCAGCGCCATCAGTCCCAGTACATCTCTCTTCTTCATTCCTTGTCTCCTTCGTAATTGTTTTTCGTCAGCGTGCCGGGGCGCGACGTCCCGCCGGCCAGACGATCTTCACCGCCTCGCCCTCCGAGCGGTAGGCATGGCAGGTGTCGATGACCCACGGGCGCGGCAGCAGTGCGTCGGGCTGCTCCTTGCGCATGCGCGCCATCTTGGCGCGCCGCGGATAGAACCAGGTCTGCATGAAGGCCGTGCCCATGCCTTCGACCAGTTCGGTCAGGTGGGTGCAGCCCAGCGCCCCGCCCACGCGCGCCTTCACCTGCTTCTTGAAGCCGGGGCCGATCTTCAGGCCGACCAGCGACGCATAGGCCGGGTTGGCTTCGGCGCAGAAGGGCGTCGCGCCGGAGTCGGTCGACGCCCGCATGTCGCGAATCACCATGTCGCCGTCGACGACCATCACCATCCGCATGTCGTGGATGGACTGCCCGGGCGCGATGGGCCCGAAAGGCAGCTCGGTCGCGACGCGTGCGATGTCCTGGATCCGGGCCTCGACCTCGAACAGGCCATCGCTGCGCAGGTAGCCGTCGAACCGGACCTGGCGCGTATGAACCAGTTCACGGGTAACGGCGGCAGCCGGCGCGGCCAGGGGGGACATCTCGATCGTGGACATGCTCTTCAATGCTCCAGGGCCGCGGCCCGCTCGCCGTCGCGCCGATCCTGCTCTTCCTGCAGCTCGCGCCACAGGAGCTTGCCGGTGGCGGTCTTGGGCAGGGTCTCGACGAACTCCACGATGCGCGGCACCTTGTAGGCCGCCATGCGCTCGCGGGCCCAAGCGGTGATGACTTCGGGCGCCACGCCGCCGCGCGATGCGGGCTTGAGCACCACGAACGCCTTGACGGTCTCGCCGCGCCGCGCGTCGCGCGCCGAGATCACGCATGCCTCCTGCACCGCCGGGTGGCCGTACAGGGTGCTCTCGATCTCGGCCGGCCACACCTTCAGGCCCGCGGCATTGATCATGCGCTTGAGGCGGTCGGTCACGTAGAAGTAGCCGTCCTCGTCGTGGTGGCCGATGTCGCCGGTGCGCATGAAGCGCTGGCCGTCGATCTCGATGAAGGTCTGCGCCGTCGCCTCCGGCTTGTTCCAGTAGCCCTGCATCACGGTCGGGCCGCTCGAGACGATCTCGCCGCTCTGGTTGGCGCCCAGTTCGGCGCCGGTCTGCGGGTCGATCACCCGCGAATCGCAATTGATGTGCGGCAGGCCCGCGCACTGTCGGCGCGCCGCCTGCGGCGGGTTGATGTGGCTGGCGCCGCAGGTCTCCGTCATGCCGTAGCTCTCGACGAACGAGAGGCCCAGGCGCTGCTCGAGGGTGCGGATCAGCGCCTCGGGCATGGCCGTGGCGCCGCCGTAGACGCGCTTGAGCGAGGACAGGTCGCGCGCCGAAAGCTCGGGCCGCGAAAAGACTTCCGCCAGCATCGGCGACACGGCACCCCAGTTCGAGATGCGCATGCGCTCGATCAGCTCCACGGCGGCGGCGGCGTCCCAGCGCGCCAGCAACACGATGGTGCGGCCGACCAGCACGCCCTGGTTCATGATGTTCATGCCGGCGAGGTGGCTCAACGGCAGGACGACCAGCTCCGCATCCTCCGCGCGTTCCTGCAGCCACAGCGCGCGCTGGCCGGATGCGTGGGCGAAGTTGCGGTGCGTCAGCATCGCGCCCTTGGGCTTGCCCGTGGTGCCCGAGGTATAGGCGATCACGGCGAGATCCGGCCCGCCGCCCTGCATCGGCGTGGGCGCGATGCCCGCTGCCAGCGCGCCGGCGAACCCGTGCAGGCGCTCGCCGGCCAGCGACCGGCGCGGCTCGCGCACGAAGTCGGGAATCTCGAGGAACGGCACGTCCTGCGGCGTGCCGGCGAAGTCGCAGGCGGCGCCGACGATGCATCCCTCCAGCCTGGCGTCATCGAGCAGCGGCTGGGCCCGCTCCAGCAGTTCCTGCGTGGTGACCAGCACGCGGCCGCCGGAATCCTCGGCGTAGTAGGCGATTTCATCGGCCGTGCTCATGGCGTTCATCGAGACGACCACGGCGCCGCAGCGCAGGACCGCGTAGTAGGCGATCGCGAACTGCGGGCAGGACTGCATGAACAGCAGCACGCGGTCGCCGCGGCGCACGCCGAGCCGCTGCTGCAGGTAGCCCGCCAGCGCCAGCGTGGCCTCGTGCAGCTCGCGATAGGAGATCGCGCGGCCGTAGAAGAAGATGGCGGTCTTCTCCGGCGTTGCCTGCGCGTCGCGCTCGAGGTTGCTGAACAGGTTGCGGTCCGCGACGTCCAGCGTGCGCGGGACGCCCGGCGGCCAGTGGTCGAAGTGGCGGGTCAGGCGAGGCATGGCGGCAGCGTCACTCGGGCTGGATGCCGGCGGCGGCGATGTAGTGCTTCCACTTCGCCTGGTCCTCGGCGATGAAGCGGGTGAAGTCCCGGCCCGTCGCCGGGAACGCCAGCGTGCCGCGCGCGACGAAATGTGCTGCCGCCTCCGGCGTGGCCAGGAACTCGTTGGCCGCCCTGGCGAGCTTGTCGACCACGGGCGCGGGCGTGCCGCCCGGCGCCATCAGCGCGATCCAGCTCACCAGCGTGGCCTCGCCGGCGCCCGCTTCCGCGAGCGTGGGCACGTCGGGCAGCGCCGGCACGCGGGCGGGGCTGGAAATGGCCAGCGCGCGCAGCTTGCCGCTTTGCACGTGCGGCACCGCAGCGGCCACTTCCAGGATGCTGTAGTCCAGCGTGCCCACCATCAGGTCGGGCAGCAGCTGGCTCATGGCCTTGTAGGGCACGTCCACGGCGTCGATCTTGCCCACGCCGTTGATCGCGCGCAGCATCGTGCGGTAGCCCGCGCTGCTGGTGCCGTAGTTCAGCTTGCCCGGCTTGGCCCTGGCGCCCGCGAACAGGTCGGCCAGCGTGCGGTACGGCGAGTTGCCTGGAACCACCACCGTGACCGGCAGCGCCGCCAGGCGCGCCACGGGCACCAGGTCCTTGTTCACGTCGAAGGGCAGGTTCTTGAACAGGTAGGGGTTGGCCGCGATCGAGCTGCCGGACGCCAGCAGCAGCGTATAGCCGTCCGGCGGCGCCTTGGCGACGGCGTCGCAGGCGATGATCGTGTTGGCGCCGGGCTTGTTCTCGACGAAGAAGTTGCGGCCCAGCCTCTTCGCCATGTCATTGGCCATCAGCCGCGTGAAGTCGTCCACGCCGGTGCCGGCGCTGGTCACCGAGACGATCTTGACGGGCCGATCCGGGTAGCCCTGGGCCATGGCCGTGCCACCCAGCAGGAGGGCGGCCAGCAGGGCCGCGCCGAACAGGGACGCCCCGCAGCGGCGAATGAATTCGAATTGCATTGTTTGTCTCCTCGGGGTTGCCGTCGTCAGAAGCCGCCGCGGCCGCCGCCGCAGATCAGCGTCTGGCCGGTCACGTAGTTCGATTCGGGAATCAGGAACATGTAGATCGAGCCCGCGGCTTCTTCCACCGTGCCGAAGCGGCCCAGGGGCGTGTCGCGGCCGGCGGCGGCAATGCGGTCCGGGTGCACGCCGACCCTGATGTCGCGGCCTTCCACGCTGACCGTCTTCTCCTCGGTGGTGGGCTGCGTCAGGCGGGTGTCGATGGCGCCGAACGCCACGCAGTTCACGTTGACCTTCATGCGGCCCCACTCCTTGGCCAGCGTCTTGGTCATGCCGACGATGCCGGCCTTGGCGGCCGAGTAGTTCACCTGACCCGCGTTGCCTTGCGTACCGGAGATGGAGGACACGTTCACGACCTTGCGGAACACCTCCTTGCCCGCCTCGGCTTCGGCCTTGCTCACTTCGCGGAAGTACGGCTGGGCCGCGCGCAGCAGGTTGAACGGGGCCTTCAGGTGGCAGTCGATGATGGCGTCCCACTGCTCGTCGCTCATCTTCTGGATCACGTTGTCCCAGGTGTAGCCGGCGTTGTTGACGATGATGTCCAGGGCGCCGAAGGTCTCCAGCGCCAGCTTCACGCCGCCCGCGCCGAAGTCGGCGGCGGTGACGTTGCAGGGATAGGCGACGGCCTGGCCGCCGGCCGCCTTGATCTCGGCCACCACTTCGTTGGCGGGCGCCGCGTCCAGGTCGTTGACGACGACCTTGGCGCCTTCGGCGGCCAGCTTGAGCGCCAGGGCGCGGCCGATGCCGCGGCCGGCGCCGGTGACGAAGGCAACCTTGTTTTCGAGCTTGCGGTTCATGTCTTGTACTTCCTTGGTCAGTTCTTGCCGTAGAGCGTGACGACGCAGGCGCCGCCGAGGCCCAGGTTGTGCTGCAGCGCGAGGTTCACGCCCGCGACCTGGCGCTGGTCCGCCGTGCCGCGCAGCTGGTTGGTGAGTTCGTAGCACTGCGCCAGGCCGGTGGCGCCCAGCGGGTGGCCCTTGGACAGCAGGCCGCCCGAGGGGTTGGTGACGACCTGGCCGCCATAGGTGTTGTCGCCATCCATGACGAACTTCTCGGCGCCGCCCACTTCGCACAGGCCCAGCGCCTCGTACGTGAGCAGTTCGTTGTGGGCGAAGCAGTCGTGCAGTTCCGCGACCTTGATGTCCTTGGGATCGACGCCCGCCTTCTCGTACACCTTGTTGGCCGCGGCCTGGGCCATGTAGAAGCCGGCGTAGGCGATGGCCGAGGGCGGGTCGAAGGAAGCGACCGGGTCGGTCGTCATGGCCTGGGCCAGGATCTGCACGTCGCTGCGCAGGCCATGCTTCTTCGCGAAGGCCTCGGTGCAGATGATCGCGGCGGCCGCGCCGCAGGTGGGCGGGCAGGCCATCAGGCGGGTCATGACGCCGTGCCACATCACCTTGTCGTTCATCACGTCCTCGGTGGTGACGACGTTCTTGAACAGCGCCAGCGGGTTGTTGGCGGCGTGGCGGCTGGCCTTGGCGCGGATCGCGGCGAAGGTTTCCATCTTCGTGCCGTACTTCTGCATGTGCTCGCGGCCGGCACCGCCGAAGGTGCGCAGGGCCTGCGGCAGTTCGGACACGTCGGCGGTCAGGTCCTGCATCACGTGCACGAAGCGGGCGCGGGTGCGCGGGCGGTCGTCCCAGTGCGATTTCAGCGCACCCGCCTGCATCTGCTCGAAGCCCAGGGCCAGCACGCACTCGGCATCGCCCAGCGCCACGGCCTGGCGCGCCAGGTACAGGGCGGTGGAACCGGTGGAGCAGTTGTTGTTGACGTTGACGACCGGAATGCCCGTCAGGCCCACCTCGTACAGCGCGGTCTGGCCGCAGGTGGAGTCGCCATAGACGTAGCCCACGTAGGCTTGCTGCACCAGCTCGTAGCCGATGCCGGCGTCCTTCAGCGCCAGGCGCACGGCCTCCGCGCCCATGTCGGTGTAGCTGGGGCTCGCGCCCGGCTTACTGAAGGGGATCATGCCGACGCCGCCGACGATGACTTTTTCGCTCATGGTGTTCTTTCCTTGGGTGATCAGAGTTTTCGCGCGATGAGTTCGCGCTGGATTTCGTTGGCGCCGCCGACCACGCGCGAGACGCGGTAGTCGGTGAACATGCGGGCGATGGGGTACTCCAGCATGTAGCCGTAGCCGCCATGCACCTGCACCATGTCGTCCAGGCACTTCCACAGCGTTTCGGTGGCGTGCAGCTTGGCGATGGCCGCTTCCTGCACGCTGATGCGGCGGCGCATGTGCTCGCCGATGTAATAGTCGATCAGCGTGCGCGTGGCCACGGCCTGCGCCTTGGCATCGGCCAGCTTGAACTTGGTGTTCTGGAAGTCCCACACCGTCTGGCCGAAGGCCTTGCGCTCCTTCACGTACTCCAGCGTCAGGCCCAGCGCGCGCTCGAGCGCGACGGCGGCGTAGATGGCGATCAGCAGCCGCTCCTGCGCCAGTTCCTCCATCAGGTAGCCGAAGCCCTTGTTCTCCTCGCCCAGCAGGTTGGACGCCGGCACGCGCACGTCGTCGAAGAACAGTTCCGCCGTGTCGGCGGCCGGCTGCCCGACCTTGTGCAGCTTGCGCCCGCGCCGGAAGCCCGGGCGGTCGGCCTCCACCATGATGAGGCTCACGCCCTTGGCCCCGGCCGCGGGGTCGGTCTTGCAGACCAGCATGATCATGTCGCAGCTCATGCCATTGCTGATGAAGGTCTTGCTGCCGTTGATGACCCACTCGTCGCCGTCGCGCACGGCGGTCGTGCGGCAGGCCTTGACGTCGGAGCCGCCGCCCGGCTCGGTGATGCCCACCGCCAGGATGGTCTCGCCGGCGCACACACCGGGCAGCCAGCGCCGCTTCTGCTCCTCGGTGCCCAGGCGCACCAGGTAGGGCGCGATGATGTCGGAATGCAGCGAGAAGCCGCCGCCGGACACGCCGGCGCGATGCATCTCCTCCATCACCACGGCGGCATGGCCGAAGTCGCCGCCGCCGCCGCCGTATTCGGTGGGAACGGCCACGCACAGCAGGCCTTCGCGGCCGGCCTTCAGCCAGGTTTCGCGGTCGATACGGCCCGCTGCGTCCCACTGCGCCTGGCGCGGCACGCATTCGCGCTCGAAGAAGCGCTGGGCGCTGGGCCGCAGCATCTCGTGGTCTTCACGGAAGACTTTGCGTTCGATGTCCAAGGGGTTCCTTCTTTTCGGGGCGATCGTCTAGCCGGGCTGCCGCACGGCCTGCAGCTGCGCGCCGGGCGCCTGCAGGGGGCGCTGCGCGGGCAGGGAGGCCTCCAGCTGGCGCAGCGACTGCACGTCCCAGGCGGGCGCGGCGTGCTCGGGCGCGTGCTGCGTGCGCTGCAGCGTGCGAAGTTCGTAGAGGGCTTGTCTCAGGATCGCCATGCATGTCGTTCCGGTCGTGACGCCATGGTGGCCGGCGGCGGCCCGGAAAGCACTAGCCGCAATGGCGAGTGCGGCGCCGCGACGCGCGGTCACCCCGGGCCGCCAGGGCCCGGGGCAATACGAACGCGCTACTTCTTCGCGGCGGCAGCCGCGCGGACCTGGTCTGCGGTGCCCTGGATGAACGCCTTGAGCTTGTCCACGTCGTCCGGCTTCAGGCGGCCAGTGAAGTCGGGCATGCCCAGGGGCATGAACGGGCCCTTGAACACGAACTTGTCCAGGTTCGAGATGATTTCGGGCGACACGTAGCCAAGGTTGGCAAGGCTGCCGCCCTTTTCAGCCGCGGGCACGCCGTGGCACATGATGCAGTGGCTCAGGCACAGCGCGGCGCCCTCGCGCACCTGCGCCGGGTCGTAGGGCACGCCCTGCAGCAATGGCCCCGGTCGGGCATCGGCGAACGCCGGGGGCGCCGCCCTGCCGTCCAGCGCGAAGGTGAACACCGTGCCGGGCCCGACCTTCGGTGCGATGCCATACCCCAGGCCCATGCTGCCACCCCAGCCCGCGGCGATTGAAACGTACTGCCGGCCAGCGAGCTCGTAGCTCACCGGAGCGGCGATGATGCCCAGGCCCACGGGCGATTCCCACAGCGGCGCGCCGGTCGCCGCGTCGTAGGTCACGAAGCGCCCGTCGGCGGTGCCCTGGAACACCAGGTTGCCCGCCGTGCTGAGCGTGCCGCCGTTGAAGTACGCGCGATGCTCCTGGCGCCACACTTCCTTCTGCGCCACCGGGTCCCAGGCGATCAGCCGGCCGAAGGGCTTAGCCTTGGCGCTGCCGTACAGCACGCCCAGGTTCCAGCCGTTGCCTGAGCCCACGCGCCCCGGCAGCGCCTTGTCGCGCTGCCACTGCGGATCGTCGGCGAGAGCCGTGGCGCGGGTCTGCGCCGGGATGTAGACCAGGCCGGTGCGCGGGTTGAACGACATCGGCTGCCAGTTGTGCGCGCCCAGCGGGCCGGGAATCGCGTCTTCGGGCTTGCCCTCGGGCCGTGCGTTGGCGGTCTCGACCGGGCGGCCATCGGCGCCGTAGCCGGTGGCCCAGTTCACGTCCACGTAGTTCTTCGCCGAGATGAACTGGCCGTTGCTTCGGTCGATCACGAAGAAGAAGCCGTTCTTGGGCGCATGCAGGATCACCTTGCGCGGGCGGCCCTCAATGGCCAGGTCCGCGAGGATGATGTGCTGGGTGGCCGTGTAGTCCCAGTTGTCGGCCGGCGTCTCCTGGTAGTGCCACACGTACTTGCCGGTGTCCGGGTCGAGCGCGACGATGGAACTGAGGTACAGGTTGTCGCCGCCCGCGGGGCTGCGGCGCCGGTGGCTCCAGGGCGCGCCGTTGCCGGTGCCGATGTACAGCAGGTTCAGTTCGGGATCGAAGGCCATGCTGTCCCACACCGTGCCGCCGCCGCCACCGGCTTCCCAGTAGCGGCCCGAGGGGTCCCAGGTGGTGGCGGCGCGGGCCATCGCCTCGTTCTCGGGAGGCTGCGCCGGATCCCCCGGCACCGTGTACCAGCGCCACGCCTGCTTGCCGGTTTCGGCGTCGTAGGCCGTGACGTAGCCGCGCACGCCGTATTCGGCGCCGCCATTGCCGATCACCACGCGGCCCTTGACCACGCGCGGCGCGCCGGTGATGGTGTAGGCGCGGCTGCGGTCGACGATGGTGTCCTGCTCCCAGAGCTTCCTGCCGGTGGCGGCGTCCAGGGCGAGCAGCCGGCCATCGAGCGAACCGACGAAGACCTTGCCCTTCCACAGCGCCACGCCGCGGTTGACCACGTCGCAGCATGCCTTGATGCCGTATTCGCGCGGCACGTGGGGGTCGTAGGTCCACAGGCGCTTGCCGCTGCGCGCATCGATGGCATGCACGACGCTCCAGGATGCGGTGACGTACATGACGCCGCCGGCCACCAGCGGCGTGGCCTCGATGCCGCGGCTGGATTCCAGGTTGTAGCTCCAGGCCAGGCCGAGACGGCCGACATTGGACGCATCGATCTGCCGGAGCTTGCTGTGGCGGGTCTCGGCGTAGTCCAGCCCGTGGCTGGGCCAGGCCTCGGTGCGCGCCTCGTTGGCGCGGATGGCGGAGCCGTCGATGCGGGCGATGGCCGCGCGAATGCGTTGCTGCGCGGCGGCACCGCCGCCCTGGGCAAGAGCGTGCAACGGCAGGGCAAGCACAAGCAGGGCAGCGGCGCACGCGGCGCTGCCCGCCCGCGCGAAGCGGGAGGGGGTACAGGTCATCGTGGCCGCCCGTTCAGCCCATCACCGCGCGCGTTTCCAGGTACTCGGACAAGCCCACGGGACCGTGTTCCCGCCCGTTGCCCGAGGCCTTGAAGCCGCCGAAGGGGGCGGAGAAGTCCATCGCCGCGCCGTTGATGCGCACCGTGCCGACGCGCAGGCGGCTGGCCACGCTGCGCGCCCGGGCGGTGTCGCCCGACCACACGTAGCCTGCCAGCCCATAGGGCGAGTCGTTGGCGATGGCGATCGCCTCTTCCTCGCTGTCGTAGGGGATCAGGCACAGCACCGGGCCGAAGATCTCCTCGCGGGCGATGCGCATGTCGTTGCGCACGTCGGCGAACACGGTGGGCTTGACGAAGAAGCCCCGCTCCAGGCCCTCGGGCCGGCCGGGCCCGCCGGCCACCACGCGCGCGCCTTCGGCGATGCCGGCCTCGATCAGGGCCTGCACCCGTTCGAACTGCGCGCGGTTGACCAGGGGGCCGACCTTGGTGGCGGGCTGGCGCGGATCGCCGACCGGCAGCGCCGCCGCCGTGGCCTGGGCGATCGCAACCGCCGTCGCATAGAGTGCGCGCGGCACCAGCATGCGGGTGGGGGCCACGCAGGTCTGGCCGGAGTTGAGCATGCAGCTGATGACGCCGTTGGACACCGCCGCCTTCAGGTCGGCGTCGTTGAGGATCACGTTGGCCGACTTGCCACCCAGTTCCTGCACCACGCGCTTGATGCCGGCCGCGGCGTTGGCCGCGACCTCGGCGCCGGCGCGGGTGGAACCGGTGATGGACACCATGTCCACGTCCGGGTGGCGCGTGAGGGCGGCACCGGCCGAGCGGCCTTCGCCGAACACCATGTTGAACACGCCGGCCGGCACGCCGGCGTCGTGCAGCACCTGCGCCGAAATGCGCGCGTCCAGCGCCGCGAACTCCGAGGGCTTCAGCACCATGGTGCAACCGGCGGCCAGGGCCGGGGCGACCTTGCCCCAGAACAACTCGGAGGGCCAGTTCCAGGCGGCGATCAGCGCCACCACGCCGACCGGCTCGCGCTCGATGCGGGTGGTGCCCTGCAGGGACTCGAAGGGGAACCCGCGCAGCGCCTCCACGATGTGCTTGATCTGGCCCAGCGCGATCGGCGCCTGGTATTCCCTGGCGAGCCACGCCGGCGCGCCGATTTCATCGGTGATGGCCTGCGCCACTTCCCCCATGCGCTCCTGGTAGAGCGCAGCCGCGCGCCCCAGCAGCGCCATCCGTTCCTCGCGGCTGCTGCGCGACCACGCAGGCAGCGCAGCGCGTGCGGCGGCCACCGCGCGGTCCACGTCGGCCTCGGTGGCCATGGCGACGTGCCCGCTGGCCTGCTCGGTGGCCGGGTCCACCATCTCGAAGCGGCCGGCGCCGGGCGCCGGATCCACCCATTGGCCGCCGATGTAGAACTGGTTGATCTTGTGCATGGTCATGGTCTTTCTCAGACGGGCCGGTCGCCGACGATGGTCGCGCGCTGCATGCGACGCACCTGCGGGTAGTAGTCGGACACCGCGTAGTGCTGGGTCGCGCGGTTGTCCCAGAAGGCGATGGTGTTGGGACGCCACTTCAGGCGGACCTGGTACTCCGGAACCATCGCCTGGTTGCACAGGTAGTCGATCAGCTGCTCGCGCAGCATCATGTCGATGCCGCTGCGCGACCTGGAAAGCTCCGACCAGTTCATCAGGTGGGTGACGAAGGCGCGGCTGATGTAGAGGATCTTCTCGCCGCTTTCCGGGTGCGTGCGCACCACGGGGTGCTCCACCGGCGGAAACTTCGCGCGGTTGGCGGCGCGCAGCTCGGGCGCCATGCGCTGGCCCAGGAACGGCATGATGTCGTGCACCGCCACCAGGCCCTGGATCCGGTCCTTCCACTCCTGCGGGAGGTTCTCGTACGCCGCGGCCATGTTGACCCACAGCGTGTCGCCGCCCAGCGGCGGGCATTCCACGCAGCGCAGCATGGACGCCATGGAGGGTCGCTCGCGCCACGAGGTATCGGTGTGCCAGGCGTTCTCGCGAGCCTTCTGGCTGCTGTCTCCGCCCAGCAGCGCCAGCTCCGGGTGGTCCGGGTGGTGCGGGATCGCCGGATTCACCTCCAGCTCGCCGAAGCGGCGCGCCAGCGCAATGTGCTGGGCCGGCGTGATGTCCTGGTCGCGGAAGAACAGCACCTTGTACTGCACCAGCGCGGCGCGCAGCGCCCTGTACGTCGCATCGTCCAGCGGCTGGCGCAGGTCGATGTCGCCGATCTCGGCGCCGATGGCGGGCGTGACCTGGCGCACGCTGAAGCTGGCAGGCAGGGGTGCCCGGGTCTGCGGGTCGATGACGGAAGCGTCCATGTTGTCTCCTTGTGTTGGTTATCCCTGTCGATCCGTTGGCGGCCGGGGTCAGAGTTCCAGCCGCACGCCGGCCTGGCGGATCGCGTCGCCCCAGTACGCCTGGTCGGCCTTGATCGCATCGGCGAAGGCCTCGGGCGTGCCCGCGGTCACCGTGAAGCCGATTCCCTCGAGCAGGCGCGCTCGCAGCTCCACCGGCGCCAGCACGCGCGCCACATCGGCGCTGACCTTGCCCACGATGGCTTGCGGCGTGCCGGTGGGCGCCACCAGCCCGCACCAGCCCGCACGGTCCATGTTGGCGAAGCCGGCCTCGCCGAAGGTCGGGACGTCGGGCAACAGTTCCGAGCGCGTAGGGCCGGCCACGGCCAGGGCGCGCAGCTTGCCGCTGGCGAGCTGGCGGCGCGCGGTGGCGGCGGCCAGCCAGCCAAGGGGCACCTGCCCGCCCATCAGGTCCTGCAACACCGGCGCCTCGCCCCGGTAAGGCACGTGGATCAACGCCAGCCTGGCTCCCCGCCCGAAGATCTCCATCTGCACGTGCGCGGAGGAGCCCAGGCCGTAGCTGGCATAGGGCAGCGGCTTGCCCAGCGCCCTGGCATGCGCCACCAGCTCCTGGAGGTTGCGCGCCGGGAATTCGTTGCCGCACACCAGCGCGATCTGCGCCGCGCCCATCTGGGAGACGGCAGCGAAGTCGCGCACGGGATCGTAGTTGGCCTTGCCATATAGCAACGGCGCCTGGACGAAGCCGCCGATCACCATCAACAGCGTGTAGCCGTCTGCCGGCTGCTTCGCCACATACTCCGCCGCAATCATGCCGCCGGCGCCAGGCTTGCTTTCCACGATCACCGGCTGGCCCCACAGGCGCGACAGGCCCTCCGCCACGGGACGGATGAAAACGTCGGTGCTGCCGCCCGCGGCGTTCGGATTGATGATCCTCACGACGCGCGCGGGGTAGGGGGCTCCCTGCGCCCGCGCGCCCGCCAGCGCAAGGGTGGTGCCCGCCAAGCCCCCGCCCAGCTTGCGCAGCACGTCCCGCCTTTGCATGTCCATCTCTCGTCTCCTTGGCTGTTGACGCCTCAGTCCATCTTCGCGCCGGAAATCTTCACCAGCTTCTCGATGACGGGCCCGGTGGCCTCGAGGGTGCGGCGCGCGTCCTCGCCGCTGTTGCCCACGGCGGGCAGGCCGAAGGCCTGGAAGCGCGCTTTCATCGGCGTCGATTGCACGGCGGCGCGCGATTCCTTTTCCAGGCGCGCGAGGATGGGCGCGGGCGTGCCACCCGGGGCCAGCAGGAAGAACCCGCCGATGACGCGCATCTCCGGGTCGGTGATGCCGGCCTGCGCCAGCGTCGGGACGTCCGGCAGGTCGGGCAGGCGCTGGTCGCCCATGACGGCGAGCGGGCGCAGCTTGCCGCTCTGGAAGTGCGGCAACATGCTGCCCACCGTGAGGATGGTCCACTGGATCTGCCCCGCGATCAGGTCCTGGATGATCGGAGGCTCACCGCGGTACGGCACGTGGGTCATCCCCAGGTTGCGCGACTCGCTGAGGTACGAGGACACCAGGTGCACCGAAGAGCCGATGCCGAAAGTGCCATAGCTCACCTTGCCCTTGTTGGCGGCGGCCCAGGCGACGAACTCCTTCATGTTCTTCGCGGGCACGCTGGAGTTCACGGCCAGCACCAGCGTGGCGTCGCACAGCTGCGTGACGAGCGCCAGGTCCTTGCGCACGTCGTACGGCATCGGCTTGCTGAACGTGTAGGGCGCGTAGTACAGCGGCGTGGAGGTGACCATTGCCAGCGTGTGGCCATCTGCCGGCGCACGCGCCACGGCCTGCACGGCGATCATGCCGGACGCGCCGGGCCGCGCGTCGACGATCACGGGCTGGCCCACCGCCCGCGACAGCTGGTCGGCGAAAGTGCGGGCAATGACGTCACCGGCGCCGCCGGGTGGCGATTGCGTGATGATGGTGATCGGCTTGCCGGGCCAGGGCGCAGGCTGCGCGCCCGCGAGGCCGGCGAATGCCGCGGCCGCAAGGGCCATGAGGGTCTGCAGGCGCATGGGTTGTCTCCTCGATGCGTTGGGGGATGGGATCAGGGCGCGGCCACGGCCACCGGCTGTGCGGCGTAGCGTTCGCGCAAGGCTTTCTTGTAGAGCTTGCCGGTGGGCAGCCGCGGCATGCGGTCGATGAAGTCGACCGACTTCGGAACCATGTAGCGGGCCACCTTGCCGCGGAGGAACTCGGTGAGCTCCGCAGCAAGGGCGGGTGTGGGCGCCACGCCGGGCGCGGGCTCGATCACCGCCTTGACAGACTCGCCCATCTCCTCGTCCGGCACGCCGATCACGGCGGCGTCGCCCACCTTGGGATGCAGGGCCAGGGCGTCCTCGATCGCCTGCGGGTAGATGTTGACGCCGCCCGAGATGATCATGAAGGAGCGGCGATCCGTCAGGTACAGGTAGCCGTCGGCATCGACGTGCCCGATGTCGCCGATGGTGGTCCAGTCGGGATGCTTCGGGTGGCGCGCCTGCTCGGTCTTGGCCGGATCCTTGTGGTACTGGAACGGCATCGCGTCGCGCTCGAAATACACCAGGCCATCGGTGCCCACCGCCACCTCGTTGCCGTCGTCGTCGCAGATGCGCAGCGTGCCCAGGATGGCGCGGCCGACCGAGCCCGGACGCGCCAGCGCTTCCTGCGGCGTGATCGCCGTGAGCCCGTTGCCTTCGGTGCCGCCGTAGTACTCGTGCACGATCGGACCCCACCACTCGATCATGCGGCGCTTCACCTCCACCGGACAGGGCGCCGCGGCATGGATGGCCGCGCGATGGCTTGAAAGGTCGTAGCCGTTGCGCTCGCGCTCGGACAGCTTCAGCAGGCGGATGAACATGGTCGGCACCCACTGGCTGTGCGTGACGCGATAGCGTTCGACCAGGGCCAGCGCGGCGAGGGGCTCGAACTTGTCCATGTAGACGACGGTGCCGCCGCAGAACTGCACGCTGATCGCATAGCCCAGGGGCGCGGCGTGGTACAGGGGCGCGGTGGACAGGTACACCGTGTCCGGCCCGAAGCCGTAGCGCTGCGCGAGCACGCGGCGCGGCGGCTCCAGGCCGTCGGTGACGCGGGCGCCGCTCAAGGCGCGCAGCACGCCCTTCGGCCGGCCGGTGGTGCCGGAGCTGTACAGCATGGTGTTGCCCAGCCACTGCTCGGCCAGCGGTTCGGGCGAAGCGCCTGCCAGCGCCTCTTCGTAGCTGTCCCAGCCGGCCAGCTGGCCGTCCATGAACAGGCGCAGGCGGCAACCCGGCACGCGCGTGGTCAGCTTCGCTGCGGTCTCAACCATGCGTTGCGATGAAATCAGCGCCTGTGCGTCGCAATCGTCGATGACGTACGCGGCTTCGTCCGGCGTCATGAAGCGATTGACGGCGGTGAAGACCAGGCCCGAGCGGTAGCAGGCCCAGGCAATCTCGAAGCAGCGGATATTGTTTTCCAGCAGCATGGCGATGTGGTCGCCACGGCGCAGGCCCTGCGCATGCAGGTACTGCGCGAGCCGGTTGGAGCGTTCGTCCAGCTCACGGTAGCTGAGGGAAATGCCGGTCGTGCCCTGGATGACGGCGGGCTTGTCGGGCGTGAGGGCGGCGAAGTCGCCGAGGTAGCAGGGCTCTGCCAATCTTGTCTCCTGCGGGCAGGCCTGCGGGCCCGCCCGTTCCTTTTCTTGTCGTCAGTTGCGGTTGGACAGCACGAGCGTGGAGGCGGCCGTGAAGAAGCCGCCCACGCCCTGGACGACGCTGGTGCGCAGGCCGTCGACCTGGCGGAAGGCCTCGCCGCGCAGCTGGCGCACGGCTTCGAGGATGGCGAACATGCCGTACATGCCGGTGTGCGTGTACAGGATCCCGCCGCCGTTGGTGTTCATCGGCAGCTTGCCGCCCGGGCGCGTGTGGCCTGCCGCGATGAAGTCCGCCGCGCCGCCGCGGTCCACGAAGCCCAGGTCCTGCAGGCCATACAGCGGAACGTGGGCGAACGCGTCGTAGACCATCAGGTGGTCGACGTCGGCCGGCGTGATGCCGGCTTCGGCGAAGGCGTCGCGGCTGGAGAGCCGGAAGGCCTTCGAGGACGTGAAGTCGTCCATCATCGACACCAGGGGGCTGTCGCAGGCCTCGCCGGAGCCGAGCAGGTACACCGGCGCATCGCTGCGCTTCAGGTCGCGCGCGCGGTCGGCCGAGGTGATCACCAGCGCGCCGCCGCCATCGGTCACGACGCAGCATTCCAGCTTGGTGAAGGGATAGCACACCATGGGCGCGGCCATCACGTCCTGCGCGGTGAGGCGCTTCGCGCGGCTGGCGCGCGGATTGCCCTCGGACCAGTGGCTCTGCGCGGCCACCACCTCGGCCAGTCCTTCCTGCGTGACGCCGTGCTCCTTCATGAAGCGCAGCGCCGGCAGCGTGAAGTACTGCGGCGGCACGGCGGCGCCATGCGGCGTCTCGAACTGGCCCTGCACGCTGATCGGCGCCGGCGGCCGGCGCACCCATCCCACGCGCGAGCGGCCCGACTGCCCATGCAGCACCAGCACCGTCGAACAGAGCCCGGCGCGAATGGCCGCGGCCGCGTGGCGCACGTGGACCATGAACGAGCAACCGCCCACGGACGTGCCGTCGTACCAGCGGGGCGTCACGCCCAGGTAGTGCGCGACGTCGATCGGCGAGTCGACGGCGCTGGTGATGCCGTCGACGTCGTCGAACGTCAGGCCCGCGTCGTCGAGCGCGCGCTGCGCGGCGTCCAGCCGCAGGTCCATCTCCGACAGGTGCGGCAAGGCCCCCAGCTCGGTCTCGGCGGCCCCGGCAATGACGATGTCCATCTTCCGGCTCATCGCGCGCTCTCCGCCGGCCGGAACATCGGCAGCACCTGTTCTCCGCGCTTCTCGAACACCACCTCCAGCGGCAGGTCCAGCGGCAGCAGCTCCGGCTTGGCGGCCACGCCGACGAGGCCGGACAGCATGCGCGGCCCCTCCTCCAGTTCCACGACTGCGATCACGTAGGGCGTCTCGCCCTCCCAGCCCGGCGCGGCCAGGTGGCTGATGTTGTACGAGTAGAGCCGGCCCCTGCCGCTGGCCCGCACCCAGTTCAGGCGGTCGCTGTGGCAGTGCGGGCAGCGCGGGCGCGGATAGAGCACGTGGCGCGCGCAACCCGCGCACAGCTGCAGGCGCAGTTCGCCGGCGCGCGTGCCATCCCAGAACGGCTGGCTGGCCGGCGTCGGCTGCGGCCCGGGCTTGCCTTGCCCGTCGGCGGCAACGTGCACCTTCACGCCGGCACCTTCTTCCGGGTGGGAATGGAGCCGTTCAGTTCGGCATTGGGCGCGGCGCGTTCGACCAGGTCTGGGAGCACCTCGCCCAATTCCTCGACCGTCCAGCGGCCTTCCTTCTCCACGTGGGGCCCCGCATGCCAGCCCTCGGCCACCGTGATGCGGCCGCCCTTGGCGCCGAACACCCGTCCGCTCACGCCCGCCGACGCCGCGCTGCCGAGCCACACCACCAGCGGCGCGACGTTGCCCGCGTCCAGCGGGTCGAAGCCCGGCGCGCCCTGCGCCTGCGGGTTGAGCTGGCCGCTCTTGAAGAGGTCTTCGGTCAGGCGGCTCATGGCGGTCGGATAGATCGCGTTGACGTTCACGCCATAGCGTTCGAGCTCGCGCGCGGCCACGATCGACATGTTGGCGATGCCGGCCTTCGCCGCGCCGTAGTTGGTCTGGCCCACGATGCCGTACAGGCCCGAGGACGAGCTGGTGTTGACGACGCGGGCGACGCGCTGCCGCCCGGCCTTGGCCTCGTCGCGCCAGTACGCCGCGGCGTGGCGCAGCGGCGCGAACGTGCCGCGCAGGTGCACGCGGATCACCGCGTCGAAGTCGGCGATGTCCATGTTGACGAGCGTCTTGTCGCGCAGGATGCCGGCGTTGTTCACCAGCGTGTCGAGGCCGCCGAAGGTGTCGATGGCGGTGCGAACCAGCCGCTGCGCGCCCTCCCAGTCGGAGACGTCGTCGCCGTTGGCCACGGCCTGGCCGCCGAGGGCGCGGATCTCGGCGACGACCTCGTTGGCGGGGCCGGCACTGTCGCCGGTGCCGTCGGGCCGGGCGCCCAGGTCGTTGACGACCACTTTCGCTCCCTGGCGGGCGAACTCGAGCGCGTACTCGCGGCCCAGGCCGCGGCCCGCGCCGGTGATGATGACCACGCGGTCTTTGCAAAGCTGCATGTCGGATGTCCTCGGATTCACTGGATTCATTTGCGCCGCACGGTGACGCGCGGGGCGTTCGAATCGTCGCCAATCGAGGGGAACGGCGGACTAGCCGGGATGGCTAGCCGGGGCCGGGGGCGGGCTGGGGATTACCCGCGGCCGGCGTCAGGCGCCGGCGGGCCGTTCGCGGTCACGCATGCGCGCCACCGCCTCGTCGCGCTCGGACACGCCCAGCTTCGCGTAGATCTTGCGAAGGTGCCACTTCACGGTGTGCGGCGTCACGCCCAGGACCCGCGCGATCTTCTTGTTGGGCATGGCCTGCGCGACCAGCTCCAGCACTTCGCGCTCGCGGGCGTTCAGCAGTTCGTCCGCCGCAGGCTGCACGGCCGCGGGCGCGGACGTGCGCGCCGCCCGGGTGGCGGCGTCGGCGGCCAGCAGCCGTTGCGCATAGAAGGCCAGCACCGGATCGAGGACCTGCGCCTCCAGCAGGTCGCGCACCAGGGCAGGCGTGCGCGGCGTTGCGTCGAGCAGGGACCGCACCAGGCCCAGGCGATGCCCCAGTTGCAGGGCCGCGAGGACGTGCTCGCGCGCCGATGCAGGCTGCCGCCGCCCCTCTTCCGCCACGGCCAGCAACAGGTGCACGGTGGCGGCGTTGCGCTGGCGCCCGACCGCGAGCGATTCGTCCAGCAGCGCGCGCAGCTCGCGCGCCGCGGCATCCCAGTCGTGCCAGTGCAGGTGGCTGTCGGCGCGCGAGCGCGCCAGCAGGCGCCGGACCTCGCCGCCCGTGCCGCGCCGATCCTGCGCGTGGCGTGCGGCCAGCGCTTCGATGCGCTCCATCACTTCCGTGGCCTGCACGGTCTCGCGCTTGCTGAAATGCAGCCGCAGGCGCAAGGCCAGTACGTGCGCCAGCATGCGGTCCAGGCCATCGCGCAGCGCATACTCCTCGAGGCTGTCCAGGCTCGCCAGCGCCTCCAGCTCGCGCCCGGCCAGCCACTGGCTCGTCGCCAGCACCAGCAGCGCGCGCAGCACGGCGTCCGGGATGGCGACGCGTTCCAGCACGTCCAGCCGCGGCGCCAGCAGCGCGCAGGCGGCCTCCAGTTCATTGCCTTCGTACAGCACGTCGCCCAGCAGGCCTGCGGCGACAGCGGCCACGCCGATGCGGGCCGCGCCGTGGCCATCGGCCTCCTGCAGCACGGCGCGCAGCACGGTATCCGCCTGCGCCATGCGACCTTCCAGGCAATAGCTCAGGCCGCGCAGCGCCTGCGCCACCAGCCGGCGCGGCGGCGCCAGGCCGCGCTCCTCGCTTTCGGCCAGCATGGCGCGGGCGTGCTCGAACTCGCCGTCGTACATGGCCAGCCAGGCCTTGGTGGTGGCGCTGCCGGCGAAGACGAAGGCCTGCGCGTCGTCGGGTACGGCCTCCAGCCGCGGCAGGAGGGCGCGCGCCATCTCGGTGTCGTCGCGCTGCAGCGCCAGGCCGGCGCGCAGCGTGAGCAAGCCTTCGCCCTGCCCTCCGGCCAAGGCGGGCGCATCGGCTTCCAGCGCCCGCAGCTCCTCCTCCAGGCGGTCGAGGTCGCGCGCATACAGCTTGAGGTAGGCTGCGGCCAGGCGCAAGCCGGTGCGCGCATGCACCTGCGTTGCGGGCAGTCGCGCCATCAGACCGGCGAGCTGGGCCAGCTCGCCCTTGCCCATCAGGTCCGTCGCGCAAGCTTCCACCACGTCGGCCGCCGCTTCGGCTTCGCCGGCCAGGACCGCGTGGCGCACCGCCTCGTCCACATAACCGTGCGCATCGAACCAGCGCCAGGCAATGCCGTGCAACCGGCGCTGGTCTTCCTTGCGCAGCCGCGTGATCAGGATCTCGCGCAGCAGGGGATGCACGCGGTACCAGGATTCACGGTCGTGCGCGCTCACCTGGCTCACGAACAGGTTGCCGGCATCGAGCTTCGCCAGTCGCGACGTCATCGCCGCCACCGCGTGCAGCTGTCCCAGCAAGGACGCGCACAGCGAAGCACAGAAGCGGTTGCACACCGACACCTGCGTCAGCAGCTCCAGGTCATCCAGCGCAAGGTGCGCCAGCACTTCGCTTTCGAAGTAGCGAGTGAAGGCCTGGGGGTCGCGCACAGCCACCGGCGCGAAGCCGGCCCCCTCCTTGGCGCGCAATTCCACGGCGAACAATTGCAGGCCGGCCACCCACCCGTCGGTGAGGTCGTGCAGCGTGCGGGCCTCGCGCGCGCTGATCGCGCCCAACTGTTCGCGCAGGAAGCGCTCCGACTCCTCGGCGGAAAAGCGCAGGTCGCGCAGGTCGAACTCGCTCACCTGGCCCTGGGCGCGCAGCCGCCCGATCGACAGCGGCACGGCGTTGCGCGAGCCCAGCGCGAGGTGCAGGTTCGGCGGCGCATAGTCCAGCAGCAACTGCAGCGCCTGGAAGATGCGCGGGTCGTCCAGCAACTGCACGTCGTCGAGCATCAGCACCAGCTCGCGCGGGCGCGGCGCCAAGCCCTGCACCAGGCTGATGACCCAGTGCTCGGCCGCGGCCTCCCCGCTGCCACGCCCCATCAGCAGCGCGGCTTCGCGCACGGCCTGCGGGTCGACCTCGGCCAAGCTGGCCAGCAGGCAGGTGAAGAACCGCTCCAGGTCGTTGTCCTCCGGCGCCAGCGACAGCCAGGCCACGTCGAAATCCAGCGGCAGCAGCGCCTGGCGCCACGCCACCAGCGTGCTGGTCTTGCCGCTGCCGGCGGGCCCCTGGACCAGCACGCAGCGCTGGCGCCTGGCGTCGAGCAGCCGCGCCACCAGAGCCTCGCGCGGCACCAGCCGGCGCGCCGTTCGCGGCGGCAGCAGCTTCGTGCTGGGAACGGGCTCGAGCCCGCGCCCTCCTGGGGCGGGCGGTGAATACATCATGGCTGGATTAGACGCCCGGCCACGCCCGTTGGCGCCCCCCCGCCATGGAGGGGCAGGGCGGGGTAAACCCCATCGGGATTGGTCCGACCCACCCGCCGCGGAGGGGTGTCGGGGGCCGGTCGGCGCGCGATGCTTTGCCCACGAATAAAAGGAGACAACAGCATGTTGAACAGACGACAGGCCGTGGGTGCACTGCTGGCCGGTGCCGGCGGCTGCGCGTTCGCCGCATCGGAGTCCTACCCCTCGCGACCGGTCACGCTGCTGGCGCCGGCGCCGGCCGGCGGCGGCCTCGACCTGATCGCCCGCGCGCTGGCCGACGAGATGACCAAGACGCTGAAGCAGCCCGTGGTGGTCGACAGCCGGCCGGGCGCCGGCGGCGTGCTCGCCGCCAACGTGGTGGCGAAAGCGCAGCCGGATGGCCACACCGTGGGGCTGGCGCTGACGCAATCGGTCCTGAACAACCTGTTCCTCATGGCGCACCTGCCCTACGACCCGCGGCGCGACCTGGCCTTCGTCAGCGAGATCTGCACGGCGCAGGTCGTTCTGGTGGCCAACAGCGCCATCCCCGCCACGTCGGTGAAGGAGCTCATCGCCTGGATGAAGGCCAACCCGTCCAAGGCGATGTATGGCTCCTGGGGTCCCGGCTCCTACGGGCATATCGCGGGCACCCACATCGGCAATTCGCGCGGCGTTGCCATGGTGCACGTGCCGTACAAAGGTGAAGCGCCCATGGTGCAGGACATCCTCGGCAATCAGCTGCCTTGGGCGATGGCCTCGCTGGCCTCGACCCGGGCCAACATCGAGTCGGGACGCCTGCGTGCATTGGCGATCACCGGCAGCAAGCGCAGCGACGCCCTGCCGAACGTACCCACGTTCGCAGAGGCCGGCCTGGACGACAAGGAGCTGACGGTGACGGGCAGCGTCCTGCTGGTGGCGCCCGCGGCAACGCCGCCGGCCGTGCTGGCGCGGCTGGAGAAGGCATCCCTCGACGCGCTGGCCACGCCCCAGGTGCGGGCGCGGCTGCAAGTGGTGAGCTTCGTTCCGCTGGGCCTCACGGGCAAGCAGGCCCGCGCGAACTACGACACCATCTTCCCGGTGCAGGAGAAGCTGCTGCGGGCGTTGAACATCAAGGTGGACTGAGTCGCAGCGGTTGGAACGACATTTCCCTCGCCGCATTTACCTTCGCCTCTGACCGAATCCATTTTTCGACAGCCGCGCGGCGAGCCCGAAACTCAGTCCACCCGCAATCCGTTCCTGCGGATCACCTCGCCCCAGCGCGCCGACTCCGCCTTCAGCCAGGCGCCCAGGGTCGCGGGATCTTCTCCCTCGGCCACGTCGAAGTACAGCGCGCCCAGCTTCGCCTTCACTTCGGCCGACTGCAACGCTCTGCGCGCATGCTCGTTCAACTTCGCCACCACCGCTGCCTGCGTTCCTGCCGGCGCCATGAGGTCGATGAAGGGCTGGGCATCGATCCCCGGGTACCCCGACTCCGCCAGGCTCGGCACGTCCGGCATCAGCGGAGTGCGCTTGCTGCCCACGACCGCGATGGCCCGCGCCTTGCCGGCCTTCCAGTGCGGCACCACGGGCTGCGCAACCTCGAAGTACGCCGGGAAGACCCCGCCCAGGAAATCGTTCATCGCCTGCGCCGAGCCTTTGTAGTTCACGTGCGTCGCCCGCACCCCCGCGGCCTCGAACAGCCGCAGGCTTCCCAGGTGCGCCATCGTCGCCGGCGCCGACGAGGAGTAGTTGTAGGTCCCTTGCTTCGCCTTGACCTGCGCCACCAGGTCCGCCACCGAGCGCACGGGAGAAGCCGCATCGACCCAGATGAACACGGGCGCAGTCGCCAGCATCGCGACCGGTGCCAGGTCGTTCAGCGGATCGTACGTGAGCTTGTAGAGATGGGGGCTGGTCACGAGCGTCGCAGCCCCCACCAGCAGCGTGTAGCCGTCGGGCGCGGCGCGCGCCACCTGCGCCGCGCCCACGTTGCCGCCCGCGCCCGGCTTGTTGTCGACGACAACGGGCTGGCCCAGCGTCGCCGCCATCTGCTGCGCCACGGCGCGGGCCACGATGTCGGTCGGCCCACCCGCGGGAAAGGGGACGACGAAGGTGACGGGCCTGGCCGGCCAGGTCTGTGCCGCGGCTGCGAACGGCGCGAGCGCCGCGGCCGCCAGCAGGGCCAGATGCGCGCGGCGGCGCAGTCGCGTTCCATGTTGCATGCTTTCCTCCTCCGGGTTCAGGACCTGCGGTCCCAGTCGAAGCGCGTCGGCTCCTTGCGCACGAAGCGCTCCAGCGCCTGCGCATGGTCCGGCTCCGCCAGGCAAGCGGCCTGCGCAGTGGATTCGAGCTCGGCCAGCTGGTGGGCATCGAGCTCGTAGGCGCGATTGGCCAACCGCTTGGTGAGGCCCAGCGCCACGCGCGGCGCGGGCAGGAAGCGCCGCGCCATCGCCAGCGCCTCCTGCTGCAGCACCTCGGGCGCATGCAGCGCATGCACGAAGCCCAGCCGCTCGCCCTCCTGCGCGCCGACCTTGCGCCCCGTCATCAGCAGTTCCTTGGCCTTGGGCAGGCCCACCGCGCGCGGCAGCATGTGGATGGCGCCCATGTCGGGCAGGGCGCCGATGCGCAGGAACACCATGCAGAAACTCGCGCGGGGCGTTGCCAGGACGAAGTCGGCGCACAGGGCGATGGCGAAGCCGCCGCCCCAGGCCGGGCCATCCACGGCGGCGATCACCGGGATCTCCAGGTCGCGCAGCCGCGCGAGCCAGCCGTGCAGTTCCAGGATGCGCCGGCGCACGCCGGCCGCCTGCGAGCCGTCGGCCAGGCGTGCGTGCATGGCCTTCACGTCGCCGCCGCCGCAGAAGGCGCCACCGCCGCCGGCCAGCACCAGCGCGCGCACGGCATCGCTGCCTTCCACCACGTCCAGCATCGCCGCGTAGTCGGCGCGCAGCGCCAGCGACAGCGGGTTGCGCGCCTCGGGGCGCAGGTGCTCGAACACCGCCACGCCGTCCTCGTGGACGAGCAGGCGCGATTCACTGAAGCCGTGCGTTTGCATGCCGGCATCTTCGCCCCTGCCCGCCACCCCGCCCCCACCCACGGCGGGCGGGCCTGGAAAACCCGCAGGCGCTCAGCGCCGGAAGCGCTCCAACACCTGGTCGCGCCCGCTCACGTCCAGCTTGGCGTAGATGTTCTTCAGGTGCCACTTCACCGTGTCGAGCGACAGGTCCAGCGCCCGCGCGATCTTCTTGTTGGACTGCGCCTGCAGCAACAGTTGCGCGATCTCGGCCTCGCGCGGGCTCAGCACCTCCAGCCCCGGGCCCGCGACAGCCGCAGCGGGCGCGGCGCCGGGTTCCGCGTCGCGGGCCGCCGCCTCGAGGCGTTCCGCATAGAACACCAGCACCGGGTCGAGCGCCGCATCGCGCACGGCTTCGCGCAACAGCGACCGCACGTCCTCGTGCGCGTCCAGCATCGTGCGCACCAGGCCCAGCGCATGGCCCAGGCGCAGGGCCTCGCGCACCCGCGCGCGCGCAGCCTCGTGCCGTCCCAGCTGCCGCTCGACCGCCGCCGCCTGCAGCAGCAGGGAGGGAAT
>JAEWBU010000254.1 GCA_023390985.1 Pseudomonadota bacterium | reverse complement strand
GGCGGAGGGCTCGCGGTGCACGCGGCGGGCGGCTCGCCGCAGGCGCTCTATGGGGTCATCGCGCTGAGCCTGTTCGTGATGGGCGCGGGGCTGGCGCTGGCCGTCCGCCTCACCGATTGGGGCGCGGCCGGACGCCGGGCCGACGGCAATGCGGCGCTGGGCACGTCGTAGCTGAGCGGCGTCGCGGCGATTGCCTTTGCCACGACGCGATCTATGCTTGATCGGGTGTCCACCTCGTCCAGGAGGGCGCCATGCCTGCTCAGCCAGCCGCAACGAAAACGGGCGCGGTGTCGATCGCGCCCGGCAGCTATCGCGTCGACCGGCCGGCCAGGCCGCGCGACGTCATCTCGCTGATCGAGGACACCGGCATCCAGGTGGTCGACCTGAAATTCACCGACCTGCCGGGCCAGTGGCAGCACTTCTCGATCACGCTGCCGGAGGTGCACGAGGGCCTGTTCAGCGAGGGCATCGGCTTCGACGGCTCGTCGATCCGCGGCTTCCAGGAGATCCACGAGTCGGACATGCTGCTCAAGCCCGACCCGGCCACGGCCTTCGTCGATCCGGTCTGCTCGGTGCCCACGCTCTCGATGATCTGCGACGTGCACGACCCGGTGCTCGGCACGGCGTACTCGCGCGATCCGCGCCACATCGCGCGCAAGGCCGAGCTGCACCTGAAGAACAGCGGCATCGCCCAGACCTGCTACTTCGGCCCCGAGCTGGAGTTCTTCATCTTCGATTCGATCCGCTTCGGCCAGGACGAGCACAGCGGCTACTACCACGTCGAATCGGCCGAGGCCGCCTGGAACACGGGTGCCGACGAGGGCGCTTACGGCGGCGGCAACCTGGGCTACAAGTCGCGCTACAAGGAAGGCTACTTCCCGGTGCCGCCGCAGGACACGCTGCAGGACATCCGCTCGGAGATCGTGCTGGCGCTGATGCAGGCCGGCATCCAGGTGGAGATCCACCACCACGAGGTGGCCACCGCGGGGCAGAACGAGATCGACATGAAGTTCACCACGCTCACGCGCATGGCGGACAACGTGATGATCTACAAGTACATCTGCAAGAACGTCGCGCGGCTGCACGGCAAGGTGGCCACCTTCATGCCCAAGCCGATCTTCTCGGACAACGCGAGCGGCATGCACTGCCACCAGAGCCTGTGGAACGGCGAGAAGAACCTCTTCTACGACGCGGAAGGCTGGGCCCTCACCTCGCAGGCCTGCCGCTGGTACATCGGCGGGCTTCTGAAGCATGCGCCCGCCCTGATGGCCTTCTGCGCACCTTCCACCAATTCGTACAAGCGGCTGGTGCCCGGCTACGAGGCGCCGGTCAACCTGGCGATGTCGCAGCGCAACCGGTCGGCCGCCGCGCGCATCCCGATGTATTCATCGTCGCCGAACGCCAAGCGGGTGGAGTTCCGCTGCCCGGATCCTTCGGCAAATGCGTACCTCGCTTTCGCGGCGATGCTGATGGCGGGGCTGGACGGCATCGCGAACCAGACGGAGCCGGGCCAGCCGCTCGACAAGAACATCTACGACCTGCCGCCGGAGGAAGCGAAGGACATTCGCCAGGTGCCGGGGTCGCTCCAGGAATCGCTCGCTGCGCTGGAGAAGGACCAGGCGTTCCTGTTGAGCGGGGATGTGTTCACGCGGGATGTGATCGATACGTGGATCGACTACAAGCGGAAGAAGGAGATCGATCCGGTGCGGTTGAGGCCGCATCCGTGGGAGTTTCAGTTGTATTTCGATGTCTGAGGCGCGGATCGCCGGCGACGCACCAGAGCCGCAACCATGATCAGCACGACCAGAACGTTGAGCACCAGCGCGCCCGCGCTGAGCCACGTGAAATGCCGCAGCAGGTTGGCGATCTCGAACGGCACGTAGATCGCCCCGCTGAGCGCGGCCAGCATCTCCGCCCACGCCGCCCGTCGGAACAGGCCGTAGGCCTCGAGGAAGCGCAGCGCGGAGTAGGCGGCGGCGCCCAGTGCGAGCATCGACAAGTGCGTGTTCTGCAGGTGGTCGACCGCGTCCAGGAAGATGTGCGGGTAGCGCGAGGCCGGGTTCAGGTGCGTGTGGGCGACGAGGCGCTCGGCGAGGGCGTGGAGGTCCTTGTGGATCAGGAGCGTCATGCCGGACGCCACCACGAGGACGACCGCTCCCTTGAAGGCTTCAAAGAAGGCGATCGCGTCGATCGCGCGGCTCCCGGTTTCGCTCGCCGCCCTCATGGAACGGAACGATCCCCACGAGCCGCCACCCCCGCCAGCGCCACCGCCAACCGCGCCCCGACTTCCGCGTTGTGCTTCACCAGTGCGATGTTGGTCGCCAGGCTCCGGCCTCCCGTCAATGCTTTGATGCGAGAAAGCAGGAACGGCGTGACCGCCTTCCCCGTGACGCCTTGCGCCTCAGCCTCCGCCAGCGCCTGCTCCGTGATCCGATCGATCTCCTCGCGCGGCATCGCTGCCGCCTCCGGCACCGGCGTGCTCACCACCACACCGCCGTCCAACCCCAAGTCCCGCTTCGTCCGAATGAACCGAGCCTGCGCCTCCGGTTCGTCCAACCGGAAATCCGCGCGAAACCCGCTGTCCCGCGTATAGAACGCCGCGAAGTTGTCCTGCCCGCAGCTGATGACGGGCACGCCGTGCGTTTCCAGGTATTCCAGCGTGAGGCTGATATCCAGGATCGACTTCGCCCCCGCGCAGACCACCGCCACCGACGTCCGCGCCAGCTCCTGCAGGTCAGCGGAGATATCGAACGACTCCGAAGCCCCACGATGCACGCCGCCAATCCCTCCGGTGACGAAGACCTCGATCCCCGCCAGCGCCGCGCAGATCATCGTGCCCGCCACCGTCGTCGCGCCGAGCCCGCCACTCGCCAGCACCGCCGGCAGATCGCGCCGGCTCACCTTCATCGCCTGGCCTGATCGGCCGAGCAGCTCGAGTTCATCGTCGGAAAGCCCGATGCGGATTCGCCCACCGATCACCGCGATCGTCGCCGGCTCCGCGCCCAGCCCGCGGATGATCGCCTCGACCTCGCGCGCCGTCCGCACGTTCTCCGGGTACGGCATGCCGTGGGCGATGATGGTCGACTCCAGCGCCACGACGGGTCGGCCGGCCGCCTGCGCGGCGGCCACCGGCGCGCTGAACGCCAGCCAGGAACGGGCGACGTCGGCGCGCATGGGGCAAGCGTTACAGCGCCGAGCCGAGGCGGGCCACGCCTTCGCGGATCTTGGCCACATCCGCCGTCGCGAACGACAACCGCAGCGAACTCCGATCCGGCTCCTTCGCGAAGAACGGCGCCCCCGGAACGAACGCCACGCCCTTCTCGATCGCACGCTTCGCGAACTCGCCCGCGTCGCTGATCCTGCCGCCCTGGCCCGTGAGCCGCGCCCAGAAGAACAGGCCGCCCTGCGGCTGCGTGAACTCGATGGCGTCGCCCAGTTCGCTCCTGAGCGCGTCGCCCATCGCCTGGGCGCGCTCGGCATACACCTGCCGCACGCGCTTGAGCGTGTCGGGCATGCGGCCGCTCTTGAGGTACTGCGCCGCGGTCGCCTGCGCGAAGGTGCTGGTGTGCGCGTCGCTGAACTGCTTGCACATCGTCGCCTTGGCCAGCAGTTCCTGCGGCGCCACCAGCCAGCCCACGCGCAGTCCGGGCGAGAGCACCTTGCTCATGCTGCCGCAGTGCGCCAGCCAGTCGCGCGAGCCGGGCACTTCCTTCGAGAGCGCCAGCAGCGAGGGCGGCGGCGGTTGCGGGGTGAAGTACAGGTCGCCGTAGGGATCGTCTTCCACGATCAGCGTCTGGTACTTCACGGCCAGCTCCAGCACCTTGCGGCGCCGCTCCAGCGAGAGCAGCCCGCCGCTCGGGTTGCCGAAGGTGGGGATCAGGTAGACGAACTTCGGCTTGTGCTCGCGGATGAGGGCCTCGAGCTTGTCCACCTGCACGCCGTCGGCGTCGATCGGCGCGGACACCAGGTCGGCACCGTACAGGCGGAAGCACTGGATGGTGGCCAGGAAGGTCGGGCCTTCGACGATGACCTTGCTGCCCGGATCGATCATCGTCTTGCCGATCAGGTCCAGCGCCTGCTGGCTGCCGGTGGTGACGATCAGCTGGTTCGGCTCCAGGCCCTGCACGCCCTTGTGCTGCTCGAAGGCCGCCAGCTGCGCGCGCAGCGGATCGAAGCCCTCGGTGGCGCCGTACTGCAGCGCGGCGCCCGGCTCCTCGGCCAGCGCCTTCTGGCTGGCCTCGCGCAGGCCCTCCACGTCGAACATGGCGCTGTCGGGAAAGCCGCCCGCGAAGGAGATGATGCCGGGCTTGCCCAGCAGCTTGAACAGCTCGCGGATGGCGGAGGTTTCGACGTTGTCGAGGCGGGAGGCGAATGGCAGGGACATGGGAGGACGGGGTCGTTGGTCGCCTTATTGTGGCGCCAACGTGACCCCGGCCCTCGACCTCGGCGGCCCGGCGCTCAGCTGCCCGGCTTGTCCTTGTCGGCGTAGCGCAGCCCGACCTTGTCGAGGTCGGTGTCCTCGCTGCGCGGCGAGGAAGGCGCCTGCGCCTTGTCCGCCGCTCCTCGCGCGGCCATCGCCCGCTCGCGCTCGGCCGAGGTGCGCGACTCGGTGTCGAAAGCGCTGCTGCGATCCTGGTAGCTGCCGCCCAGGCCGCCCGAGCGGTGCGGCATCCGCTCGCCCACGATCTCGTGCACGCGCCGCTGGTCCGGGCGGTGGATGACGTTCAGGTCCGCGGCCTGCAGGTCGTGCAGCAGCGCGCGGGCCCGCGCGGCTTCGGCCTCGTCCTCGGTGTCGACCACCACGACGGTGAAGCCGCGGTCCACGGCCGTCTCGTAGACCTCGTGTTCCCGCGGATTGCGGTCGGCGCCGAACAGGTGGACGAAGAACCCGGCCACCTTGTCCACCATGTCCCGGCTGGCGGCGATCTCGCGGTCGGTGCCCTCCCAGGCGCGCGGGTCCTCGCCCATCGCGTCGGAGTCGGTCGGGCCGCGGTGCTGCAGGTGGATGTCCTGCTCGGCGAAGCCGGACTCGATCAACCGGGTGCGGGCGCGCAACGCGATGTCACGGTGTTCGAAAGAGCAGATGGCGGTGTGCATGAGGTACTCCTTTCTCGCTGGCTTGCCTTCGGGTGTAGGCCGATGCGTGGCGGGTGGGGAGTGGATGGCGGAGGCAGAGGACGTAGGCGATGGACTACCCCGACCTCGTCATCCCCGCGGAGGCGGGGATCCAGTGCTTCCCTGGGTCGAAAAGGCGGAAGCACTGGATTCCCGCCTTCGCGGGAATGACGGCTATTCGCGCGGCAACCGCTGGGCCAGCGAATCCCGCGCCCGCTGCAGCACCGGCAGCATCGCCTCGCGGAACTCCGCCATGGTCATGCGCTCGGCGCGCACCGCCATGCTGATGGCGCCGACCGTGCGGCCTTCGCGGTCGAACGCGGGGACGGCCAGCGAGCGCACGCCGACCTCGAGTTCGCCGTCGCTCCCGGTCCAGCCCTCGGCGCGGCAGCGCTCGACCAGCGCGATCACCTCGCGCGTGCGCCAGATCGTGCGTTCGGTCAGCGGCGGTTTCGGCATCGCCTCGATGCGGCGGCGCGACTCGTCCGGCGGCAGGCTGGCCAGCAGCACGCGGCCCAGCGCCGAGCAGTAGCCCGGCAGGCGCGAGCCGATCGCCAGGCCGGTGGAGAGGCTGCGGCGCGCCGTCGAGCGGGCCACGATCAGCGCGTCGTCGCCCAGCAGCGTGCCGAAGGTGGCCGACTGCCGCGTGCGTTCGGCCAGCGCGTCCAGCAGCGGCTGGGCCAGCTGCGGGATGGGACGCGAGGCCAGGTACGAATGCGCCAGCAGCAACGTGCGCGGCGCCACCCAGAACCGCTTGCCGTCGGTGTCCAGGTAGCCCAGCGCCTGCAGCGTGTGCAGGGAGCGCCGGGCCGAGGCCGGCGTGCTGCCGGTCAGTCGCGCCACCTCGGTCAGCGTCAGGCGCGTGGCCTGGCGGCTGAAGCAGGTCAGCACGTCCAGGCCCTTCTGCAGGGCCGTGACGAAGCTCTTGTCTTCCGGGGCGGCGGCCGGGGCATTTGTGCGCATCGCGCAATTTTCGCTTGGACGCAGGCGCCCGTCGGCCGAAACTGCCCGATTCCCCCAGGGGCCGCACTTCCACAGGAGACAGATGTCCATGACCCAACGCTTCACGCGCCGGCAGGCGCTCGCGCTCGCCGCCGGCGGCGCCCTCGCGCCGGCCTTCGGACCCGTGCTGGCGCAGCAGCCGGCCAAGCCCGTCCGCCTGATCGTGCCCTTCCCCGCCGGCGGCACCGCCGACGTGCTGCCGCGCCTGGTGGCCGAGAAGATCCGCGGCGCCTTCCCCGCCGGCATCGTGGTGGAGAACAAATCCGGCGCGGGCGGCAACATCGGCGCCGCCGAAGTGGCGCGCTCCGAGGCCGACGGCACCACCTACCTGGTGTCGCCGCCCGGCCCGATCGCGATCAACCAGCACCTCTACAAGTCGCTGCAGTTCGATCCCACCAAGTGGGTGCCGGTCACCGTGCTGGCCACCGTGCCCAACGTGCTGGCGGTCAGCACCAAGGTGCAGGCCAGGAACCTGCAGGAGTTCCTGGCCTACCTGAAGGCCAATCCGGGCAAGGTGACGTACGCATCGCAGGGCAACGGCTCCACCTCGCACC
>JAEWBU010000286.1 GCA_023390985.1 Pseudomonadota bacterium | reverse complement strand
TGAGCTTGAAGGGTGACGGCAAGCCGGTCTCCTTCATCGAGGACTGTGCGGTGCCCCTGCCGCACCTGGCCGAATACACCGATGCGCTGACGCAGGTGTTCCGCAGGCACGGCACCAAGGGCACCTGGTACGCCCACGCCTCGGTCGGCACGCTGCACGTGCGTCCCATCCTGGACATGCGCCGCAACGGCGCCGCAGAGATGCGCCGCATCGCCGAGGAAGCTTCGGAGCTGGTGCGCAAGTACAAGGGCGCCTACAGCGGCGAGCACGGCGACGGCCTGTGCCGGGGTGAATGGATCCAGTGGCAGTTCGGCCCGCGGATCACCGAGGCGTTCGGGCGCATCAAGCAGCTGTTCGATCCGCAGCGGCTGCTGTGCCCGCGCCGCATGGTCGAGGCGCCGCGGATGGACGACACGCGCCTGATGCGCTTTCCGCCCGGCTACCGCGTCATCCCGCTGCAGCCGGCGCTGGACTGGAGCGCCTGGAACGTGCAGAACGACCCGGCCACCGAACGCACCACCACGCCCGGCACCGGCGGCGACCCGGCCGGCGGCTTCGCCAAGGCCGTGGAGATGTGCAACAACAACGGGCACTGCCGCAAGTTCGACGCCGGCACCATGTGCCCGAGCTACCGCGCCACGCGCGACGAGAAGCACCTCACGCGCGGCCGCGCCAACACGTTGCGGCTGGCGCTGTCGGGCCAGCTCGGCCCCGAGGGGCTGGTGAACCCCGAGGTGCGCGAAGCGCTCGACCTGTGCGTCAGCTGCAAGGGCTGCAAGCGCGACTGCCCGACCGGCGTCGACATGGCGAAGATGAAGGTGGAGTTCCTCCATCACTGGCACCAGAAGCACGGCCCGAGCTGGAAGGACCGGCTGATCGCCCGCCTGCCCGATTACGCGAGCAAGGCCGCCCGCTTCGCGCCGCTGCTGAACCTGCGCAACCGGGTCCCGCTGTTCGCCCGCATCGGCGAGAAGCTGCTGGGCTTCTCGGCGCAACGCAGCCTGCCCGAGTGGCGCGGCGATCATTTCTTCGGCAAGTCGCACGGCACCGCCACGCGCGAGGAGGTCCTCGCCGCGGCGAAACCGGTGGTGCTGTTCGTCGACACCTTCAACGGCTTCTTCGAATCGGAGAACGGCGAGGCCGCGCTGCGCGTGCTGCGGGCCGCGGGCTACACCGTGCACCTGGCCGCCAAGCAGGACGGCGATGGCCACCTGTGCTGCGGCCGCACCTACCTCGCCACCGGCCAGGTCGAGGAAGCGCGGCGCAAGGCGGGCGAGGTGGTGCAGGCGCTGCGGCCTTTCGCCGAGCGCGGCATCGCCATCGTCGGCCTGGAACCCTCGTGCCTGCTCACCCTGCGCGACGAGCACCTGTCGCTCGGCCTGGGCGAGCCCGCCAAGCTCATCGCCGCCCATGCCTTCCTGCTGGAGGAGTTCCTGGCGCGCGAGCTCGATGCGGGCCGCCTGGAAGCACTGCGCGGGAAGCTCCAGCCGGTCGCGCAACCGATCCTGGTCCACGGCCACTGCCACCAGAAGGCGTTCGATGCGGTGTCGCCGGTGCTGCGGCTGCTGCAGCTCATCCCGGGCGCCAGGCCTTCGCTGATCGAGAGCAGCTGCTGCGGCATGGCGGGCGCGTTCGGCTACGAGGCGAGCCACTACGAGGTGTCGATGAAGATGGCCGAACTCAGCCTGCTGCCCGCGGTGCGCCAGTCGCCCGACGCGATCGTGGTCGCCGACGGCACCAGCTGCCGCCACCAGATCCGCGACGGCGCCGACCGCGAGGCGGTGCACGCGGTGGCGCTGTTGGCGAAGCAACTCCAATAAGACCTCGTCATTCCCGCGAAGGCGGGAATCCAGGGCTTCCGCCCCCTGCGACGCCCCCTGGAAGCACTGGATCCCCGCCTTCGCGGGGATGACGGAACGGCGGAGCAGAATGGCTCCATGCCCGCCCTGATCCGCTCCGCCCTGCCCAGCGACGAACCCGCCTGGCGCAAGCTCTGGAAGGGGTACTGCGAGTTCTACGAGACCTCCCTGCCCGAGGAGGTCACCCAGCGCACCTGGAAGCGCATCCTCGACCCCGACTCGGCCGTGATGTGCCTGGTCGCCGAGGTCGATGGCAAGGTGTACGGCTTCGCGCATTGCGTGGTGCACGAGAACACCTGGGAGACCCAGCCGGTCTGCTACCTCGAGGACCTGTTCGTCGCACCCGCGGCGCGCGGCCACGGCATCGGCACGGCGATCATCGAGTGGCTGCGCAATTCCATGCGCGCCGAGGGCTGGGCGCGCCTCTACTGGATGACCCGGCGCGACAACACCGCCGCACGCGCGCTCTATGACCGTTTCACGACAGCCGACGATTTCGTGCGGTACGTGATCCGCCGCGACTAGCCGCACGGCACCTTCGCGCGCCACGGTTGAGCTCCCCTCCCGCCTGTAAAAACAGTGCAACCCAAGGGCAACTGCAGGACAATAACCTGACCCTTGCATGAGCTTGTGGGTCGCGCCCGCGTCCCGCCTCGCGTCCTTTCCGGGGCCCCCTTGAACACCCTCGCCCCCGACCTCCCGCTAGATCCCCCCGCGAGCGCGCCGCCGCCCGTGCCGACGCCCACGCGCCGGCCGCTGCAGCGCCGGCTGATGCTGCTGGCGCTCGCGGTGCTGCTGCCGGTGCTGGTCGCGGCCAGCGCCTCGCTGCTGTACGAGATGCACGTGCGCGAACAGGAGGTGCAGCGCACCGCGCTGCACACGGCGCGTGCGATCAGTGTGGCCCTGCGCGCGGAGATCGACGGCACGGTCGGCACGCTGGAGGCGCTGGCCACTTCCGAAGCGCTGCGCACCGGGCGCCTGTCCCGCTTCGAGGAGCGCGCCCGGCAGATGGTCGAGACGCGCGGCTGGCGCAACCTGACCGTCACCGACGGGCAGGGCCGCCTCGTGCTCAGCAGCAACTCCCCCGAGCTCACCGAGCCGGTCGATCCCGCCAGCGTCCGCCGGGCGATCGCCGAGCGCCTGCCGGTGGTCGGCAACCTGCTGAGCGGCCGCAACCGCCGCGCGCCCAGCTTCGCGGTGCGGCTGCCGATCGTGCGCGACGGCCAGGTGCAGCACGTGGTCAGCGCCGTGCTCGGCAGCGAGCGCGTGCTGGACCTCATCCGCGAGCAGAACCTGCCCGACAGCCACGTGGTCGCCGTCTTCGATCCCTCGGGCGTTCGCATCGCGCGCACGGTGGAGCATTCCGAGCGCGGCCCCTCGCCCTCGCTGCGGGCGCTGCTGGATCGTCGCGAGGACGAAGGCGTGGGCCGCACGCGCACGCTGGAGGGCCAGGCGGTGCACACCGGCTTCCATCGCGTGCCCGGGCTGGGCTGGACCGTGGCGGTCGGCATCCCGGCGGCCGAGGCGCATCGCGCGGTGCTCGCCTCCACCGCGCTGGCGGCGGCCGGCCTGCTCATGTCGCTCGCTCTCTCGGCCTGGCTGGCCTGGGT
>JAEWBU010000212.1 GCA_023390985.1 Pseudomonadota bacterium | reverse complement strand
GGTCAGGAGCACGGCGCGGACCTCGGGGTCGCGGGCAGCGGCCGACACGGCGGTGCGCAATGTGCGCAGCAACTCGACGTCGAGCGCGTTGAGCGCTTCGGGCCGGTGCAGGGTGATCGTGGCCACGCCGCCGTCGAATGCCGTGTGCAGGCAGGCGGAGCGGGAATGCAGGAGGGATGCGTCCATGGAAGAAGTGACGGCGCGTAGGGGAAGTGCGCGTGCCGCGCGGGGAGGCTTGCGGATTGGAAGAAGGGTGGGTGGCGCGACCGGCTTGCCGGGGAGGCAAGTCAGCTCGGGTCCCAGCGCACGAGCTTCCAATACGCCTCCTTGGACCGGATCTTCCCGCCGGTGACGCGGTACAGCTCCACGCCATGCGTGTCCACCTTGGCGCCATCGGGCCCCACGGCGCGCACGCGGAAGCGCAGGATGGCGAGCTCGCCGGCCACCTCCAGCGCGGTATCCGAGAACACGGGCGCATGGGCCCGGTCCTCGAAGAAGCGCTGCGCGAGCACGGCGCGGGCGGCAGCCTTGCCGCGCACGACCTGGCCCTGCGGGTCGCCGTGGCCGGTGGGCAGGGTCCAGACGAAGTCTTCGCCCAGGCAGTCCACCATGCCGTCGAGGTCCCCGCGCGCGAAGGCGGAGAACATCGCCGTCACCACGGCCGTGACATCCGGTTGCGGCATCGCAGCGTCCACGCGGGATCAGGTCCCGCCCGACACCATGATGGTCTGGCCCGAGATGTAGTTGGACTCGGGCAGGCAGTACAGCAGGACGCCGCCGGCGGCTTCCTCCACGTTGCCGGGCCGGCCCAGCGGGCAGCGCTGCGAGAAGGCCTGGACGATGTGCGGGCCCACGCCGACGGCCAGCTTGCGGCCTTCCACCTCGATGGTCTTCGCTTCGGTGGTGGGCTCGGTCAGGCGGGTCTCGATCCAGCCGAAAGCCACGCAGTTCACGTTGACCTTCAGGCGGCCCCATTCCTTCGACAGCGTCTTGGTCAGGCCGATGAGGCCTGCCTTGGCCGCGCTGTAGTTGGACTGGCCGGGATTGCCGTTGATGCCGGCGCCGGAGGAAATGTTCACCACCTTGCGGAACACCTCGCGGCCTTCGGCGGCTTCCTTCTTGGCCGCGGCGCTGATCACCGGGTAGGCGGCGCGCAGGATGCGGAAGGGGGCGGTCAGGTGGCAGTCGATGATGGCGTACCACTGCTCGTCCGTCATCTTCTGGATGACGTTGTCCCAGGTGTAGCCGGCGTTGTTGACGATGATGTCGATGCCGCCGTAGGTCTTCACCGCGGTGCCGACGAAGCGGTCGGCGAAGTCGGGGGCGGTGACGCTGCCCACGCAGGTCACGGCCTCGCCGCCCTTGGCCTTGATGGCCGCGACGGTTTCGTTCGCCGGGTCGGCGTCGAGGTCGTTGATGACGAGGCGCGCGCCTTCAGCGGCGAGCTTGAATGCCAGGGCCTGGCCGATGCCGCGGCCGGAACCGGTGACCAGGGCCACCTTGCCGTCGAGTTTTCCCATTTCAGAATTCCTTTGCTGTGTTGGTGCGGCGGGTCAGAGGGCCAGGATGGCGTCGCCGATGATCTTGGTCTCGCCGTACTGGTTGGCGGACTGGATCTCGACCTTCACGCGCTTCTCGCCGTCGGCCTCGAACTTCTCCACCACCTTGCCGGTGCAGGTGATCTGGTTGCCCAGGTGGGTGATGCCGGCGAAGCGGACGTTGAAGGTGCGCACCTGGCGCTGGTCGACCCACTGCGTCAGCAGGCGGCCCAGGTAGGCCATGCCCAGCATGCCGTGCGCGAACACGTCGGGCATGCCGCCCTTGCGGGCGAAGTCGATGTCGATGTGCATCGGGTTGTAGTCGCCCGAGGCGCCGCCGAACAGGAACAGAGTCGTGCGGTTGATCGGGGGCAGGGCCAGCGCGGGCAGGGCGTCGCCGACCTTGATCTTGTCGTATTGGGGCTTGGTCATGGTGGAACTCCTGGGGAATCAGCCGTTGCGGTGGACGAGGGACTTGCGCACGTCGGCGACGTGCTCGCCGCGCTGGTTGGTCACCTTCGACTCCATCACCACGAAGGTGAGCGCGCCTTCCTTCTTGTCGTACACGTCGACGATCTTCGTCTCGAAGCGCAGCGTGTCGCCGGCATAGGCCATGCGGTGGTAGGTGAAGGACTGCTCGCCGTGCAGCACGCGCGGCAGCTGGATGCCGGACTTCTCGCGCCACTCGCTGTGGCTGGCCGGGCGGTAGATCTCGGCCGAGAACAGGTAGGTCGGCGGCAGCGGCAGGCCGGGGTGGCCTGCGTCGCGCGCGGCGGACTCGTCGCTGTAGACCGGGTCGGTCTCGCCGATGGCCTTCGCGAAGAAGCGCAGCTGGTTGGCGTCGGGCGTATAGGTGTACGCCGGCAATGCGAGGCCGATGATGTCGCGGTTGATCATGGGTTGGAGCTCCGTGGAGGTGGGAATCAGTTCTTCTGGTACACGGTGACGACGCAGGCGCCGCCCAGGCCCAGGTTGTGCTGCAGGGCGACCTTGGCGCCTTCGACCTGCGTCTTGCCGGCGGTGCCGCGCAGCTGGTGGGTCAGCTCGAAGCACTGCGCGAGGCCGGTGGCGCCCAGCGGGTGGCCCTTGGACAGCAGGCCGCCCGAGGGGTTGGTGACGTACTTGCCGCCGTAGGTGTTGTCGCCGTCCTGCACGAATTTCTCGGCGCCGCCTTCCGGGCACAGGCCCAGGGCTTCGTACGTCAGCAGTTCGTTGTGGGCGAAGCAGTCGTGCAGCTCCACCACGTCGATGTCGTCGGGGCCGATTCCGGCCTGCTCGTAGGCGGCCTTCGCGCCGGACTGGGCCATGCCGAAGCCGACGAGGCGCAGCAGGTCGCCTTCCAGGGCGTCGGGACGGTCGGTGGTCATGGTCTGGGCGGCGATCTTCACGTCGGTGCGCAGGCCGTGCTTCCTGGCGTAGGCCTCGGACACCACGACGGCAGCCGCGGCGCCGCAGGTGGGCGGGCAGGCCATGGAGCGGGTCATCACGCCCGGCCACATCACCTTCTCGTTCATCACGTCGTCGACGCTGACGACGTTGCGGAACACCGCGCGCGGGTTGTTCGCGGCATGGCGGCTCGCCTTGGCGCGGATGGCGGCGAAGGTTTCCATCTTCGTGCCGTACTTCTTCATGTGGGCCTGGCCGGCCGCGCCGAACAGCCGCAGCGCGGGCGGGATCTCGATCTGGCCGACCTGCTGCTCCATGACTTCGTTGAAGGCCTCGAGCGACCCCGGGCGGTCGGTCCACAGGCCGCCGAGCGCGCCCGGGCTCATTTCCTCGAAGCCCAGGGCCAGGGCGACGTCGCACGAGCCGCTGGCCACCGCCTGGCGGGCCAGGAACAGGGCCGACGAGCCGGTGGCGCAGTTGTTGTGGACGTTGAAGACCGGGATGCCGGTCATGCCGAACTTGTACAGGACCTTCTGGCCGTAGGTCGAATTGCCGTACATGTAGCCGACGTAGGCTTGCTGCACGGTGTCGTAGCTGACGCCGGCGTCCTCGAGCGCCTCCTTCACCGCCTGCGACGCCATCACGTCGTAGTGCGGGTTGGTGCCCGGCTTCATGAAGGGAATCATGCCGACGCCGGCGACGAACACATCTTGGCTCATGGTTGTTTTCCTTGGGGGTGTGACAGGATCGGGATCAGAGCTTGCGCGCGATGAGGTCGCGCATCACCTCGTTGCTGCCGCCGTAGACGCGGCTCACGCGCATGTCGACGAACGCGCGGGCGATGGGGTACTCCAGCATGTAGCCGTAGCCGCCGTGCAGCTGCACCATGTCGTCCAGGCACTTCCACAGCGTCTCGGTGGAGTACAGCTTGGCGATGGCCGCTTCCTCCACGGTAAGCTTGCGCGCCATGTGCTGCGCTAGGTAGTGGTCCACCATCGTGCGCAGCGCGACCGCCTGGGCCTTGACGTCGGCCAGCTTGAACTTGCTGTTCTGGAAGTCCCACACGGTCTGGCCGAACGCCTTGCGGTCCTTCACGTACTCCAGCGTCTGTTCCAGCAGGCGCTCGAGCTTGGCGGCGGCGGTCACGGCGATGATGAAGCGCTCCTGCGGCAGCTCCTGCATCAGGTAGATGAATCCCTTGCCCTCCTCGCCCAGCCGGTTGGTCACCGGGACGCGCACGTTGTCGAAGAAGAGTTCGGCGGTGTCCTGGGCGTGCATGCCCACCTTCTGCAGCCTGCGCCCGCGTCGGAAGCCGGGACGATTCGTCTCCACCAGCAGCAGGCTCACGCCCTTGGCGCCGGCGGCGGGGTCGGTCTTGACGACCACCACCACGTAGTCGCACAGGAAGCCGTTGCTGATGAAGGTCTTGCTGCCGTTGATGACGTACTCGTCGCCGTCGCGCACGGCCGTCGTGCGGATCGCCTTGACGTCCGAGCCGCCGCCCGGCTCGGTGATGGCCACCGCCAGGATCTTCTCGCCGCGGCAGATCTCGGGCAACCAGCGCTGCTTCTGCTCCTCGGTGCCCAGGCGGTTGATGTAGGGCGCGACGATGTCGGAGTGCAGGCCGATCGACAGGCCGCCCACGCCGGCACGCGCGATCTCCTCGGCGATGACGGCGCTGTGGCCGAAGTCGCCGCCGCCGCCGCCGTATTCGGTGGGGAGCGTCGTGCACAGCAGGCCTTCCTTGCCGGCCTTGAGCCAGACTTCGCGGCTGACGATGCCGTCGCGGTTCCACTGCTCCTGGTGCGGAACGCATTCGCGTTCCATGAAGCGGCGGACGGTGGTGCGAAACAGCTCGTGGTCCTCGCGGTAGACGTTGCGTTCGACTTGCATGGGGGGAAAACTCCTTGGGTCTGGCTTCAGCGGCGGGCAACGGCGGGGCCGGCCGGCTCGGCGTACAGCGGTTCGATGAGGTGGCCGCGGCGGTTGCGCGCCGTGGCCTGGTTGATGTAGCCCTTGTCGGCGATCTCGTTGGCGTCGGGCTGCGGCGGCTCGGCCATCAGCAGCACGCGCTGCACCTGCTGGCTCACGCTGCCGGCGTCGCCGGCGCGCAGCTTGCGCGCGATCGCCTCGATGACGACCGGATGGGCCACCAGCGCTTCGGCGGGCAAGCCGGCGAGCTCGGGCGCGAGGTGCTGGCACGCGGCGACGTTGGGCCAGGCCAGCGCCGCGACGTAGTCGCGGTCGTGGCCGCAGACCACGGCGTCCTGGACCAGGGGCGAGCACTGCTCGATCAGGCCGATGCGTACGCTGCCGGTGCGCACCCAAGTTCCGTTGGAGAGCTTGAAATCCTCCACGCAGCGGCCGGCGTAGCGCATGCCCTTGGCGGGATCGGCCGGGTCGACCAGGCGGATCGCGTCGCCCAGGCTGTAGAAGCCCTCGCCGTCCACGGCGGCAGCCGTGAGGTCGGGCCGCTTGAGGTAACCGGGAAAGATGTGGCGCCCGCGCATGCGCACCTCGAAGCGGCCGTCGCCACCGTCCAGCGGCACCAGCTTCACTTCCATGCCCGGTTGCGGCACACCGACGCTGCCGACGTCGTCGCTCGGCTGGTTGAAGGTGCTGCCCAGGCCCGTGGTCTCGGTGGAACCGAAGCCGGAGACAAAGACGATCTGCTCGCCGGTGGTGCGCACTGCGGCGTTCTGGAAGCGCTGCCAGGTGTCGCGCGGCAGGCTGGCGCCGCCGTAGCCCGCGAACTTCAGGCGCGAGAAGAACTGGCGCGCCAGCAGTTCGTCGCGTTCCAGTTCGACCGCGAGCATCGCCCAGGCGCCGGGCACGCTGGCGAAGACCGAAGGCGCGATCTCGCGCAGGTTGTGCACGGTGCGCGCGAACTGCCCGGGCAGCGGGCGGCCGTCGTCAATGTAGTAGGAGCCGCCCAGGGTGAAGACGCGACCCAGGTTGCCGACGCCCGCGAACAGGTGGTTCCAGGGCATCCAGTCTAGCAGCACCATGGTCTCGGCAGGCATCCCGCCGTGCGTGTACAGGATCTGCCCCATCATGGCCCGCAGGTTGTGGTACGTGATGGGAACGCCCTTGGGCACGCCGGTGGAACCCGAGGTCAGGTAGATGCGGGCGATGTGCTCGTGCGGCTGGATGGCGGCGCGCGCCGTTTCCACGCGGCCCAGGCGTTCGGGCGTGAGCGGCGTGTCCAGAAGGGCCTGCCAAGCGTGCTGCGCGCCCTGCACCGCGATGACCTGCTCCGCGGGCGTGCCGATGGCCTGCAGGGCCTTGGCGAAGAGCGCTGCGGATTGCACGAACACGGCGCCCGGCTCCACCAGTTCGTGGATGCCGCGCAAGCGGGTGAATTCGGTGCTCAGCAGGGAATAGGAAGGCGAAACGGGGGCACTGGGAATGCCGACGTAGTCGCACGCGGCGATCAGGACGGCCTGTTCCAGCGAGTTGCCGGACAGGATCATCAGCGGCCGTTGCTGCCCCAGTCCCAGCTCCAGCAGGCTGGCCGCGGCGGCGAGCATCTGCTGGTGGAACTGCGACCAGGTCAGCGTGCGCCAGCGGTCGGGCCCGTCGCGCTCGCTGAAGGCGGGCTGGGTGCCGCGCTCGCGCGCCCAGCGCGGCACGAAGGCGCTGAAGCCGACCTGCGGCACTTCCAGCGGCGCTTCGACCGCGCGCAGCACGATGCTGCCGTCAGCGCGTGTTTCGTGCACGACATTCGGGCGGGTGAGGCCGGCATCGCGGTAGCGCGGTTGCCCTGTCGGCGCGGGGTGGGCCATTCGGTTTGTCTCCGGGTGTTCTTGTGTCCCGGAAGCATGCCGCGCCCGGCGCGGGCCGCGCCAACCCGCGTCGGGTGGGGTGGGGTTGACCCGGAAGGCCGCCCGGGGGCTACGAGCCGCCGAGACCCAGGTCGCGCGCGCGCGCCACGGCGTCGTCGCGGCCCGTCACCCCGAGCTTGCGGTACACGTTTCGCAGGTGCCACTTCACCGTCTCGGCGGACAGCCCGAGCGAGCGCGCGATCTTCTTGTTCGGCAAGGCCAGCGCCAGCAGGCGCAGCACGTCCTCCTCGCGCTGGCTCAGGGGTTCGGCGAGCGTCGTGGCAGGCCCGGTGCTCGGGGCCGGCGCGGCGGGATCGATCGGCGCGGCGAGCAGCCGGTCGACGTAGAAGGAGAGCACCGGATCCAGCGTGGCGTCCGCGCGCAGCGCGGTCAGCAGCGTGCGCGCCAGCGGGTGGGGATCGAGCAGCGCGCGCAGCAGGCCGAGCCGATGCCCGAGGCCCACCGCATCCAGCGCCAGCGCGCGGGCGGCCTCGGGC
>JAEWBU010000200.1 GCA_023390985.1 Pseudomonadota bacterium | reverse complement strand
CCTTGCGGATCTTCTTGTCCTCGATGTCGATCAGGATGCGCTCGATGGTGTCGCCGATCTGCTCCATGTTGATCGTGAAGCTGATGATGTCGGTCCAGCGGCGGCTTTCCTCCTCGCCCAGCGCCTCGCGCGAGATCTTGGTCAGGTAGTACTTGATCGCCGAATAGAGCTCGTCGACCGTGTCGTCGAGCTTGCGCAGTTCCTCGGCCAGCCGCAGGTCGTTGTTCTTCAGGACCGAGAGCATGCCCAGCAGCATGCTTTCGACGATGTCGGCCTGGTGCAGGGCCTCGCGCGCCGCGCAGGAGATGGCCAGCGAAGGCGTGGCCAGCGCCGAAGGGTCCAGGTGGTGGGGACGCCCGCTGGCCGGGCGCTGCGGCTTGGGCAGCAGGCGCATGACCGCGCGGCCGACCGGATGCACCAGGCCGATGAACAGCACGCCCATCACGACGTTGAAGCTGAGGTGGAACAGCACCACCGTGGAAATCTCGTTGCCCAGCCAGGGCCGCAGCTCGCGCAGCCAGAAGCCGATCAGCGGCGCGGCCACCACCACGCCCAGGCACTTGAAGAGCAGGTTGCCCAGCGGCACGTGGCGCACTTCCACCGGCGAGCGCGCCGTGGTCAGCACGCCCAGCAGGCCGCTGCCCAGGTTGGCGCCCAGCACCAGGCCCAGGGCCATCTCGATCGGCACGATGCCGGTGCTGGCCAGGGTGGCGGTGAGCAGCACGATGGCCAGGCTCGAATACGACAGCAGCGCCAGCAGCGCGCCGAGGGTGATCTCCAGCAGCAGGTCGCTGTTGACCGAGGCGAGCAGCGCCTTGACCACGGGCGACTGCACCATGATCTGGGTCGATTCGGACACCAGCCGCAGCGCCAGCAGCATCAGGCCCAGGCCGATCAGCACCCGGCCGAAGCGGCCCACGTTGGTGGACGAGCGCGAGATGAAGAGCACCACGCCCAGGAAGATCAGGAGCGGCGACAGCCAGGACAGGTCGAACGAGAACACGACCGTGACCAGGCTGGTGCCGATGTCGGCGCCCAGCATCACCGCCAGCGCCAGCGGCAGCGTGATCAGGCCCTGGCCGACGAAGGAAGCGACGATCAGCGCGGTGGCGGTACTCGACTGCAACAGGGCCGTGACGCCGATGCCCGAGAGCGCGGCCGTGTAGCGGTTGCTGATGCTGCGCGCCAGGACCTGCCGGAGGTTGGCGCCGAACACGCGCAGGATGCCGGTGCGGACGAGGTGGGTTCCCCAGACCAGCAGCGCGATGGCCGCCAGCAGATTCAACAGGTGCTTCATGCTTGAGGCAACCGATGATACGCCCGGCCGAGCAGGCCGGGCCCGGGAGAACTACCGGCTGCGGCGAACCCGCATCAGTTCGTCCAGGATCAGGCAGGCCGCGCCGATGGTGATGGCGGCATCGGCCAGGTTGAACGCCGGGAAGTACCAGCGGTTGTCCCAGTGGACCTGCAGGAAGTCCACCACGTAGCCGTGCATCAGGCGGTCGACCACGTTGCCGACGGCGCCGCCCAGGATGCAGGCGAGGGCGAACGAGAACAGCCGCTGCCCGGCGTGCGTTCGCAGCATCCAGAGGATGAACAGCGCCGCCGCCACGCCGATGCCGGTGAAGAACCAGCGCTGCCAGCCCGAGGCCGCGGCCAGGAAGGAGAAGGCGGCGCCGGTGTTGTGCACCCGCACGATGTTGAAGAAGCTGGTGATGTAGGTGGCATCGCCCAGCCGGTACGCGCCCAGGATCAGGGTCTTGGTGATCTGGTCCGCGATCAGCAGGATCAGGGCCAGCCCCACCCAGGGCAGCATGCCGCCGCCCGCCGTCGTTCCGCGCGCGGCCATCAGGCGAAGCGCCGGTCTTCGCCGGTCCCGAACAGGTTGCTGACGCAGCGGCCGCAGATCTCCGGATGCGCCGGATCGCTGCCGACGTCGGCGCGCCAGTGCCAGCAGCGCTCGCACTTGCGGTCGGCCGAGGGCACGACTTCCACCGCCAGCGCATCGCCCGCCTTCAGCGTGAGGGCCGAGGTGATGAAGACGAACTTCAGGTCCTCGCCCAGCGCCTGCAGCAGCGCGAAGTCCTCGGCCGGCGCGGTGAGCGTGAGATTGGCCTGCAGCGAGGAGCCCAGCTGGCCCGCCGCACGCACCGCCTCGATCTCCTTGTTGGCGATGTCGCGGATCTCGCGGATGCGGTTCCACCTGGCCATCAGCGCCGCGTCGGGCCCGCCGATCTCGGCGTACTCCTCGATGAAGATCGACTCGGAGGTGCCGAACACCTTCCAGGCTTCCTCGGCCGTGAAGCTGAGGAACGGCGCCATCCAGCGCAGCATCGCGTGCGTGATGTTCCAGAGGGCGGTCTGGGCGCTGCGGCGGGCGTGCGACTTGGGCGCGGTGGTGTACAGCCGGTCCTTGAGCACGTCCAGGTAGAACGCGCCCAGGTCTTCCGAGCAGTACACCTGCAGTTTGGCCACCACCGGGTGGAACTCGTAGACCTCGTAGTGGGCCAGCACCTCGGCCTGGAACTGCGCGGCGCGGCTCATCGCGTAGCGGTCGATCTCCAGCATCTCGGAGAACGGCACGGCGTCCTTGGCCGGGTCGAAGTCGCTGACGTTGGCCAGCAGGAAGCGCAGCGTGTTGCGGATGCGGCGGTAGGCGTCCACCACCCGTGCCAGGATCTTGTCGTCGCCGGCGATGTCGCCCGAGTAGTCGGAGGCGGCCACCCAGAGGCGGATGATCTCGGCGCCCAGCTTCTTCCAGGTCTCCTGCGGATCGACGCCGTTGCCCAGCGACTTGCTCATCTTGCGGCCCTGCGAGTCCACCGTGAAGCCGTGGGTGAGCAGGCCGCGGTAGGGCGCGCGGCCGTACATCGCGCAGGCCGTGAGCAGCGAGGAGTGGAACCAGCCGCGGTGCTGGTCGTGGCCTTCCAGGTACAGGTCGGCCTCGGGGCCGTTGTCGTGGCCCGCGCCGGGATGCGAGCCCTTGAGCACCGTGGTGTGGGTGGTGCCGGAGTCGAACCACACCTCCAGGATGTCGGTGCTCTTGTTGTACGAGGCCGCGTCCGCGGCGGCACCGACCTTGCCGAGGATCTCCTCGGGCGTCGCCTTGCTCCAGGCCTCGATGCCGCCGGCCTGCACCATGTCGGCGGCCAGGTCCAGGATCTCCATCGTCTTCGGATGGAGCTCGTGCGTGTCCTTGTGCAGGAAGAAGGGCAGGGGCACGCCCCAGCTGCGCTGGCGGCTGATGCACCAGTCGGGGCGGCCGGCGATCATGTCGCGCAGGCGCGCGTGGCCGTTCTCGGGGAAGAAGCCGGTTTCCTCGATCGCGGCCAGCGCCATCTTGCGCAGCGTCTCGGGCGCCTTGTCCTTGGTGAACACGCCTTCGCCTTCGTCCATGCGGATGAACCACTGGGCCGCGGCGCGGTAGATCACCGGCGACTTGTGGCGCCAGCAGTGCGGATAGCTGTGGGTGATGGGCGCGGTGGCGAACAGCCGGCCGGCCTGGTCGAGCGTGCCGATGATGTTGGGCACGGCCTTCCAGATGTTCTGGCCGCCGAAGAGCGCGAAGTCGCCGGCGTAGCTGCCGTTGGCCTGCACCGGGTTCAGGATGTCGTCGTACTGCAGGCCGTGCGCCACGCAGCTGTTGAAGTCGTCCAGGCCGTAGGCGGGCGAGGAGTGCACGATGCCGGTGCCGTCCTCCGCCGTCGCGTAGTCGGCCAAGTACACGGGCGAGAGCCGGCGGTAGGCCGGGTCGACCTCGTACAGCGGATGGCGGAACTGCAGGCCGTCCAGCATCTGCCCGCGCACGGTGGCGACCACGGTGCCGCCCTGCAGGTGGAAGCGCTCCAGCGCCTTCTCCACCAGCGAGCTGGCCAGCACCAGGTAGCCGCGCGCGGTGTCGACCAGCGAGTAGTCCAGCTCCGGGTTCAGGTTCAGCGCCTGGTTGGCCGGGATGGTCCACGCGGTGGTGGTCCAGATGACGGCGAAAGCATCCTTGGACTGGGGCAGCTTCGGCAGGCCGAAGGCGCGCGCCAGCGCGGCCGGGTCGTCGGCCAGGAAGCCCACGTCCAGGGTCTGGCTCTGCTTGTCGGCGTACTCGATCTCGAATTCGGCCAGCGAGGAGCCGCAGTCGAAGCACCAGTACACGGGCTTCAAGCCGCGATAGACGAAGCCGCGCTCGATCACGCGCTTGAACGCGCGGATCTCGTCGGCCTCGTTGCTGAAGTTCATGGTCAGGTAGGGGTGGTCCCAATCGCCCAGCACGCCCAGCCGCTTGAAGTCGGCCATCTGGATGGCGATCTGCTCGGTGGCGAAGGCGCGGCTCTTGGCCTGCATCTCGTCGCGCGGCAGGTTGCGGCCGTGCTTCTTCTCGATCGCGTTCTCGATCGGCAGGCCGTGGCAGTCCCAGCCCGGGATGTAGGCCGCGTCCAGCCCCTTGAGCTGGCGCGACTTGACGATCATGTCCTTGAGGATCTTGTTGACCGCGTGGCCCATGTGGATCTGGCCGTTGGCGTACGGCGGGCCGTCGTGCAGCACGAACTTCTGGCGGCCCTTGCGGGCGTCGCGCAGGCGCTTGTACAGGCCTTCCTCCTCCCACTGCTTCGTCCAGCCCGGCTCGCGCTTGGGCAGGTCGCCGCGCATCGGGAACGGCGTGTCGGGCAGGTTGAGGGTCGCGCGGTAATCGGTTTTGTTGTCGGACATGTTCAGCCTCTGGGGGCTCGGGACAAGCTCAGCCCGGAAGGAAATCGGGCCGAAAGGGCGTTGCGCGTGACCGCTCGCCCTGAGCCTGTCGAAGGGCGGCGAGCGGCGGGCGCCCTCTAAATTCGGTCGCGCGTGGTCTGGCGGCGGGTGGACGCGAAGTACGCGCGGGCCTCGTCGCGGTCGCGCGCGATGCCGGCGCGCAACGCATCCAGGCTGTCGTATTTCAGCTCGTCGTGCAGTTTGTGCAACAGGTCCACGCGGATGATTTTACCGTAGCCCCCCTCCTGGCCGAGGTGGGAGGGCCATTCGAGCAGGTGCGTCTCCAGCAGGACCCGGCCGCCATTGACGTCGTTGGGATCGAGCGAAGGCCGGATGCCCAGGTTGGCCACGCCGGGCAGCGGCTGGTCGGCCAGGCCGTCCACCTGCACCGCGAAGATGCCGCTGGCGGCCGGTTTCCAGTGCGAGAAGCGAAGGTTCACCGTGGAAAAGCCCAGCTCGCGGCCGAGCTTGCGGCCGTGCACCACGTGGCCGCTGATGCTGTACGGGCGACCCAGCAGGGCAGCCGTGCCGTCCATGTCGCCGCGGGCCAGCGCCTCGCGCACCGCCGAACTGGACACGCGCAGGTTGTGCACCTCGTAGCTGTTCATCCGCGCGACGTCGAAGCCGTGGGCCTGGCCCGCCGTGTCGAGCATCGCGTAGTCGCCGGCGCGGCGGGCGCCGAAGCGGAAATCGTCGCCCACCAGCACGTAGCGCGCGCCCAGGCCCTGCACCAGAACCTTGTCGATGAAGTCCTGCGGGCTCTGGCTGGACAGGCGCGCATCGAAAGGCAGCACCACGCACTGGCCCACGCCGCAGGCGGCCAGTTCGGAGAGCTTGTCGCGAAGGGTCGCGATGCGCGCGGGGGCCAGTTCCGGCTTGCGCGCCACGCGGGCGAAGTAGTCACGCGGATGCGGCTCGAAGGTCAGCACGCAGCTGGGCACGCCGCGGTG
>JAEWBU010000190.1 GCA_023390985.1 Pseudomonadota bacterium | reverse complement strand
GGCGTGAAGCACGCCTCGAACTCGCATGAAAAAGCCCGGCTGGGCCGGGCGATTCAGGGCTCTGGATCCCCGCCTTCGCGGGGACGACGCTCAGGCGCTCAGCGCACCGGGCGTCACTTGCTCTTGCTGCTGCTCTTGGTGCTTGCGCCCATGCTGCTGCGCTCGCTGCGGGTGCCCGACTTGGCGGGCTTGGCGCCTGCCTGGGCGCGGCCGCTCATGGCTCCGCTGTTGGCCTGCCCGCGGCTGCCGCGGCTGGCGGTGCTGCCGGGGCTCTTGCTGCCGCTGGTGCGCGACGTGGATGACTTGCCGGTGGATGCTGCCATAGATGCCTCCTGGTTCTGCGTCCCACGCACGACGCGCAGGGGCGCGGGCTGAAATCTAGGCGCGGTGGAACGGACTTCTGTCGGTGCGGGGCAGGCGCGGCTGTAGGACAACGCGGCAGCCGCGCGCCTGCTAAGGTGATGCCCATGAAACGCCGCACCCTCGCTTCCACCCTGTTGCTCGCGCTGTCCCTGGGCGCGGGCGGCGCCGGCGCCCAATCCGGGGAAGAGGTGCCCTTCATCACCTCGCCCGACAACGTCACGCTCGAAATGCTTCGCCTGGCCGGCGTCGGCCCGCGGGACCACGTGATCGACCTCGGCTCGGGCGACGGCCGCATCGTGATCCTGGCCGCGCGCCGCTTCGGCGCCACCGGACTGGGCGTGGAGATCTCGCCGCAGCTGGTCGAGGTCAGCCGCAAGTCGGCCCAGGACGCCGGCGTGGCCGACCGCGCGAGGTTCGCCGTGCAGGACCTGTTCGAGACCGACCTGGCCCCCGCCTCGGTCGTCACCATGTACCTGCTGCCGGAAGTGAACCTGCAGCTGCGTCCCGCCCTGCTGAAGCTGCGGCCCGGCACGCGCGTGGTGTCGCACGACTGGGACATGGGCGACTGGAAGCCCGACCGCACCTCCACCCTGGATGTGCCGGACAAGAAGGTGGGCCTGGCCAAGACCAGCCAGGTGCACATGTGGACCGTGCCGGCGCAGGTCGACGGCCTCTGGTGCGGCACCGGGCCGCTGCGGGACTTCAGCCTGAAGCTGACCCAGCACCACCAGGACGTCGAGGGCGAGCTGCTGCGCAAGGGCCGCAGCCGCACCATCGCCGGCAAGATGGAAGGCAACGTGCTGCGCACGCAATCCACCAAGGTCGGCGCGCTCGTGCTCGAGAAACAGGGCGAGGAGCTGAAGGTGACGGACGGCGAGGGGCCGCTGGCCCTGGCGCGCGGCACCGCGTTCCGCCGCGGGGAAGGCGAGACCTGCACCGGCTGATGCACCGGCTGAGCTGGGGCGACAATCGGCGGTGATGTCCGCCTCGCTCCCCTGGCTCTGGATCCCCATCGTCCTCTGGGCGGCGCTTGCGCAGACCGCCCGCAACGCGGCCCAGCGCTCGCTGGTCGCCAGCGCCGGCACGCTGGGCGCCACGCTGGCGCGGTTCCTCTACGGACTGCCCTTCGCCGCCGCCTGGGTGCTGCTGCTCCATGCGCTGCCCGGCACCGCGGCGCCCATCCCCGACTTTTCCCTGCCCTGGGCCGCCTGGCTGCTGCTCGGCGCCGTGAGCCAGCTCGCGGCCACGGCGTTCCTGCTGGCGGCCATGAAGCAGCGCAGCTTCGTGGTCGGCGTGGCGTTCTCCAAGACCGACGCCCTGCAGGTGGCGCTGTTCGCCACGCTGTTCCTGCGCGAGCTGCCGGGCTGGCTCACGCTGCTGGCGATCGGCCTCGCGACCGCGGGCGTGGTGCTGCTGTCGATCCCGGCCAAGGGTGCCGGCGCGGCTTCGTTCGACTGGACCGGCAGCGCGGCGCTGTGGGGCCTGGCCTCGGGCGCCGGTTTCGCGATGTCGGCGGTGGGCTACCGGGGCGCGGCACTGGCGCTGCCCGAGGCCTCGCCCTGGATGGCCGGCGCGTGGGGCGTTCTTTGCGCGCAGGCCGTGCAGACCGTGCTGCTCGGCGGTTGGCTGGCCTGGCGCTCGCCCGCTTCGCTGCGGGCCACCGCGGCCGCCTGGCGCGTGTCCACCGCCGCGGGAATGATGGGTGCGCTGGCGTCCATCGGCTGGTTCACCGCGTTCGCCCTGACCACCGCGGCCAACGTGCGCACGCTCGGCCTCGCCGAGGTGGTGTTCAGCTACCTGGTTTCGCGCCGCCTGCTGCGCGAGAAGCTCGCGCCGCTGGAAACCCTGGGCCTCGCGCTCGTCATCGCCGGGCTGCTGGCGATGTTCGCCACGCTCTGAAGTCCGTCGCGACCACGCCCCACGAAGGGCGGCGGCAGGCTCCTACACCGGCCCAGCGGAGGGCGCCGAACACTGGACGCCTCTCGGATCGCACCGGGGCGAAACGTGCAAGAAGAGAAATTCCGCACCCTCCTCTACCGGTACTTCTTCTTCGGCTGGCTGTTCAAGGACGTCACCCGAGGGAACGTGTTCGAACGATCCGCCGCTTGGCGCTACAACCGCGAGCAGGCCCGCTGGCTGCCGCTCTACGTGCGGCGCTGGATGTGGTGGGGCCTGTTCTTCTACGGGCTGGGCGGGTTCGTGGAACTGCTGCTGGATTCGCCTGTGCTGTCGATGCTGTTCTACGTGCCCTGCGCGCTGAGCGTGCCGGTGGCCGCGGTGACGCTCGCGGCCTGGATAGGCCTGAAGGCGATGCCCAGTCC
>JAEWBU010000182.1 GCA_023390985.1 Pseudomonadota bacterium | reverse complement strand
TGTGGCTGCGGTCGGCCAGCTTGATCAGGATGACGCGCACGTCGCGCGCCATCGCCAGCAGCATCTTGCGGAACGACTCGGCCTGGCTTTCCTCGCGCGTGTTGAACTGCAGCTTGTCCAGCTTGGTGAGGCCGTCGACCAGTTCAGCCACCGCGGCGCCGAAGCGCTCGATCAGCTGCGGCTTGGTGACGCCGCAGTCCTCGATGGCGTCATGCAGCAGGGCCGCCATCAGCGCCTGGGCGTCCAGCTTCCATTCCGCGCATTGCGCGGCGACGGCGATCGGGTGGGTGATGTAGGGCTCGCCGCTGGCGCGGATCTGCCCCAGGTGGGCCTCGTCGGCGAACTTGTAGGCCTGGCGAACCTGCTCGATGTCAGCTGGGTCCAGGTAGTCGAGGCGGGCGGTGAGCGCGGCGAAACTCGCCGCGGCCGCGTTCACGGCCGCGGGGCTCGGCAAGGCCGCCGCCGGGCGCTGGCCCTTGCCGGTGGCGGAGGGGAGCACGGCACTCATGCCCCCAAATGTACCGTGAGCGCTCGCTCGCTGCCGGGGCCAACAAAAAAGCACCGCAGAGCGGTGCTTGTTTTTTTGGATCTGGATCCCCGCCTTCGCGGGGATGCCGGGCTCGCGGTGCTCAGCCCGGCACCTTCTTCAGCATCTCCAGGCCCACCTTGCCGTCCGCGATCTCGCGCAGGGCGGTGACGCCGGGCTTGTTCTTGCTCTCGATCTTGGGCGCATGGCCCTGGCTCAGCATGCGGGCGCGGTAGGTCGCGGCCAGCACCAGCTGGAAGCGGTTCGGGATCTTCTCGAGGCAGTCTTCGACGGTGATGCGGGCCATGGTGATCTTTCGCGGTGCGGTGTCAGGGGATGTGCAGGGCCTCGAAGGTGTCGGCCCGGGCCCGGCGCTGCGCGGAATACTTCAGCCGCTGGGCATGAACGATGGCCTTGAGGTCGAAAAGCGCTCGTTCGAAAAGCTCGTTGATTATAACGAAATCGAATTCCGGCGCCTTGGACAGCTCCTCGGCCGCGTTCCGCAGGCGCAGCTCGATCACCTCGGGCGAGTCCTCGCCGCGGCGCTCCAGGCGCGAGCGCAGCTCCTCCCAGCTCGGCGGCAGGATGAACACCAGCACCGCGTTGGCGAAGATGCGCTTGATCTGCAGCGCGCCCTGGTAGTCGATCTCCAGGATCACGTCCGCGCCCTTGGCGATCCGCTCTTCGATCGCCCGCTTGGACGTGCCGTAGCGGCGGCCGTGCACGAACGCCCACTCGACGAAGGCGTCGGCCAGCACCATGTTGTCGAATTCCTGCTCGGACACGAAGAAGTACTCGCGGCCGTGCTTCTCCTGGCCGCGGGGCGCCCGGGTCGTGTGAGAGATGGACGGCTGGACCTGCGAATCCAGTTCCATCAGCGCCTTGACGAGGCTGGACTTGCCGGCGCCGCTGGGGGCGGCGACGACGAAGAGGTTGCCGGGATAGTCCACTGAAGCCTTCTATTCGATGTTCTGCACTTGCTCGCGCATCTGCTCGACCAGGACCTTCATGTCGACCGAAATGCGCGTCAACTCCAGCGCCGCGGACTTGGAGCCCAGGGTGTTGGCCTCGCGGTGCAGCTCCTGGATCAGGAAATCCAGCCGCTTGCCGACCTCGCCGCCTTTCTTGATCAGGCGTTCGATCTCCTCGATGTGGGCGGCCAGGCGGGTAAGTTCCTCCGCCACGTCGATGCGGATGGCGAAAGCGGTGGCTTCGGTGAGGGCGCGGTCCTGCGCGGTCTCGGGCGAAGCGCTGCCTTCGGCCAGGCCCATGGCCTCGTTCCAGCGCTCGAGGAAGCGGGCGCGCTGCTGTTCGACCAGCTGCGGCACCAGCGGGCGGGCCTGCTCGGCGAGTTCGCGCAGCTGCTGCAGGTGCCCGAGCAGCATCTTGGCCAGGCGGGCGCCTTCGCGTTCGCGCGAGGCGACCAGCTCCTCGATCGCGCGCTTGGCGACATCCTGCAGCGTCGGGCCCAGGTCGGACGGGGGCGCTTCTTCGGCCGCGCCCAGGCGAAGCACGTCGGCCACGCTCAGCGAACGGGCGTCGGGCAGCCAGGTGCGCACCGTGTCCTGCACCGAAGCCAGGCGCTGCAGCATGCGTGCGCTGGGATCGCGGACGGCTTCGGGTTGCGTGGATTCCACACCCGCGCGCAATTCCACCTTGCCTCGCTTGAGGCGGCCTTGCAGCAGTTCGCGCAGGGCGGGTTCGTGCTGTCGAAGCTCCTCGGAGAGGCGGAACGACAGATCGAGGAATCGGCTGTTGACCGAGCGGATCTCCAGGCCCAGGCGACCCTGGGCGGGGGCCCTGCCCTCCTGGCCGGATGCGGCTTGCGGCAGGCTGAGTTGCCCGCTGGCATAGCCGGTCATGCTGTAAACTGGCATCGACTCTCGAGGGTGTTGCGGGATTGCGAGGATAACGGGGCGGTACCTGCCGCCCTAGACTTGAAATTATGTCAAAGGTCAAGCCGGCGCCCCTGCCTCCGGATACCGTCATCGGCGGCTACCGGGTGGTGCGAAAGCTCTCAGCCGGCGGATTCGGTGTGGTGTACCTGGCCGTCGACAACGAGGGCCAGCAGGTCGCCATCAAGGAATACCTCCCCGCTTCCCTGGCCACGCGCGCACCGGGCGAGCTGCTGCCCCAGGTGCAGCCCGAGAAACTCTCCCTCTATCGCCTGGGCCTCAAGAGCTTCTTCGAGGAAGGCCGCTCGCTCGCGCAGATCTCGCACGCCTCCGTGGTGAGCGTGCTGAACTTCTTCCGCGAGAACGAGACCGTCTACATGGTGATGAACTACCTGGAAGGCGCGACCTTGCAGGACTTCATCATCACCGCGCGCGAGCTGAAGAAGCAGAAGGTGTTCCGCGAGTCCACCATCCGCTCGCTGTTCGACGAGATCCTGCGCGGCCTGCGCATCGTGCACCAGCACAAGATGCTGCA
>JAEWBU010000132.1 GCA_023390985.1 Pseudomonadota bacterium | reverse complement strand
GGCGAGCCACAACCGCCTTTGCAATCTGAACAGCAAACCGTTCTTCGCCGTAGTCACGAATCACCTCCGCGATCTGGGCCTGGTCGGCCGTTGCAAGCCAGTCGGCCACGCTCTGTCCGCGCGTGGGGTCCATGCGCATGTCCAGCGGCCCGTCGCCGCGGAACGAGAAGCCGCGCGCCGGGTTGTCGATCTGCGGCGAACTCACGCCGAGGTCCATCAGCACGCCCGCCACGCTGGCCGGCGGCATGTCCGCGATCGCGCGGAAGCCCTCGTGCCGGATCGAGAAGCGCGGGTCCTGGATGCGGGAGGCCTCGGCGATCGCCTCCGGGTCCTTGTCGAACGCGATCAGCCGCCCCTGCGGCCCGAGCTTCGAGAGGAGCAGGCGCGAGTGCCCGCCGCGCCCGAAGGTGGCGTCGACGTAGGTTGCATCCGGCCTGGTGATGAGCGCTTCGATCGCTTCGTTCAACAGGACGGTGGTGTGTTGCCATTGGGTTTCCACCGCCTGCGCTCAGAAAGAGAAATCCTTGAAGACGTCGGGCATCTGGCCGCGCATCGCCTCGGCCTCCTTGGCCTCGTACGTGGCCTTGTCCCAGAGTTCGAAGTGGTTGCCCATGCCCAGCAGCATGGTCTCGCGCTCGATGCCGGCGGCGGAGCGCAACTCAGGGGAGACGAGAACGCGTCCGGTGCCATCGAGCTCGACGTCCATCGCGTTGCCCAGGAAGATTCTCTTCCACCACTGCGCGTCCATCGGTAACGCTGCGATACGGTCGCGAAATTTCTCCCACTCGGGTCGCGGAAAGATCATCAGGCAGCCGTGCGGATGCCTGGTGATGGTCAGCTGGTTGCTGGCGGTGGCCGACAGGACGTCGCGATGCCGGGTCGGCACGGAAAGCCGACCCTTGGCATCGAGACTGACGGACGAAGCGCCCTGGAACACCGATGACCTGCCGAGTGGAAGAAAACGCTGCAACGTGGGGTGCGGGGGCACCTTTCACCACTTAATTGCACTTTCTTCCACTGTAGCAGCAAACGCTGGCGACGCAAGCCTCGGCTGTGAGAAATTTCCAATGAAATCAAGCACTTAGAGCGGGTTTTGGGAGCTCTTCGGCACTCAAAACCGCTCTAAATCAACGACTTAGCTGAACCTCTGAATGTGGAACATGAAGCCCAGCAGGCCCTTTGTCAGAGGATGTAGCGCGAAAGGTCCTCATCCCGGCTGAGCGCCCCCAGCCGCGCGTCCACGTAGGCGGCGTCGATGGTGACGGTCTGGCCGTCCAGCCGGGTCGCCTCGAAGCTCACCTCGTCCAGCAGGCGCTCCATCACCGTTGCCAGCCGTCGCGCGCCGATGTTCTCGGTGCGCTCGTTGACCTCATAGGCGATGTGCGCCAGCCGCGTGATGCCGTCCGGCGTGAAGGCCAGCTGCACGTTCTCGGTGGCCAGCAGTGCCTGGTACTGCTTGACCAGCGATGCGTGGGTGCTGGTGAGGATGGCCTCGAAGTCCTGCACCGACAGCGATTGCAGCTCGACACGGATCGGCAGCCGGCCCTGCAGCTCGGGGATCAGGTCGCTGGGCTTGGACAGGTGGAAGGCGCCGCTCGCGATGAACAGGATGTGGTCGGTGCGCACCGGGCCGTACTTGGTCGAAACCGTCGTGCCCTCCACCAGCGGCAGCAGGTCGCGCTGCACGCCCTGGCGCGAGACGTCGGCGCCGCTCGTTTCCTGGCGGGCCGCGACCTTGTCGATCTCGTCGATGAACACGATGCCGTTCTGCTCGGCGTTGTGGATCGCCTGGGCCTTGATCTCGTCCTCGTTCACCAGGCGGCCGGCCTCCTCTTCCACCAGCAGCTTCATCGCCTCGGCGATGCGCAGCTTGCGGTTGCGGCGCCGGTTGCCGCCGAACTGGGTGAACAGGCCGCGCAGCTGCTCGGTCATGTCCTCCATGCCGGCCGGGCCCATCACCTCGAGCTGCGGCCGCGCCTCGGCGACGTCGATCTCGATCTCCTTGTCGTCCAGCTGGCCTTCGCGCAGCTTCTTGCGGAACGACTGGCGCGCCGCGCTGTCGGCCGCCACGCCCGGCACGAGCACCTCGAGCACGCGGTCCTCGGCCGCGTCCTCGGCGCGCGTGCGCACCTTGCGCATCTCGGCCACGCGCGTCTGCTTGACCGCGATCTCGGCCAGGTCGCGCACGATCGAGTCCACGTCCTTGCCGACGTAGCCGACCTCGGTGAACTTGGTCGCTTCCACCTTGATGAAGGGCGCGTCGGCCAGCTTGGCCAGGCGGCGCGCGATCTCGGTCTTGCCCACGCCGGTGGGGCCGATCATCAGGATGTTCTTGGGCGTGATCTCGGGCCGGAGCTTCTCGTCGACCTGCTGGCGGCGCCAGCGGTTGCGCAAGGCGATGGCCACGGCCCGCTTGGCGTCGGATTGCCCGACGATGTGGCGGTCGAGTTCGGAGACGATCTCCTGCGGTGTCATCGTGCTCACTCCAGGACCTCGATCGTGTGGTTCATGTTGGTGTAGATGCAGATCTCGCCGGCGATCTCCAGCGAGCTCTTGACGATGTCGCGCGCGCCCAGTTCCGTGTGGTCGAGCAGCGCCCTCGCGGCGGCCTGCGCGTAGGCGCCGCCGGAACCGATGGCCACGATGCCCTTCTCGGGCTCGAGCACGTCGCCGTTGCCGGTGATGATGAGCGAGGACTCGCGGTCGGCGACCGCCAGCATCGCCTCGAGGCGGCGCAGCACGCGGTCGGTGCGCCAGTCCTTGGTCAGCTCGATGGCCGAGCGCACCAGGTGGCCCTGGTGCTTCTCGAGCTTGGCCTCGAAGCGCTCGAACAGCGTGAAAGCGTCGGCGGTGGCCCCGGCGAAGCCGGCCAGCACCTTGTCGTGGTAGAGCTTGCGAACCTTGCGGGCCGAGCCCTTGACGACGACGTTGCCCAGAGTGACCTGGCCGTCGCCCCCGATCGCCACCTGCCAGCGGCCGTCGGCGCCCTTGCGCCGCCCGCTGACGATGGTCGTGCCATGAAATTGTTCCATCGGCGGCAAATGGGGCCCGCCGCGGCGAATGCAAGCGTAACGGTCAGTCGCGGCGGGCGCTGACCCGCGAGTGCTCGCTGATGCCGATGACGTTGTAGAAGGCGGCGACGAGGCGGTGCACTTCGATGAACTGCACCTGCCGGCCTTCGGCCTGGCGCGCGCTGACCCAGTTGAGCAGCGTGCCGGCGGCGGTGAAGTCGATGCGGATGAGCCGCGCGCAGGAGATCACCATGAAATCGGCGCCCGCGAGCTTGACGTCCAGCATCTCGAGCGCTTCCTTGGCATCGCCCAGGATGTGCCCGGCCAGCTCCACCGTGGCGACCTGGGCCATCTGCGACGACAGGGGGGCGATCAGGCTGTCGCCGTAGCCGAGGTTGGAGCTCAGCGAATCGCGGAAGGCCTCGCCGATGATGGTGCTGCCGGCCAGGGCCGTGCCGTCGGCCTGCAGCGGCTTGAATTCGCAGCGGGCGCTGTCCCACGAAGGCGGAGAGACCTCGTAGGTGACGCAGTAGTCCAGCGCGACGAGCTCGAACTCGTCGGGCCGGTGCATCACGCGCAGCACCTCCATGCGCAGCCGCCACCAGGCCGGGTTGACGCCGTTGTCCCCCGAAGGCGTGGCGGCGCGCAGCACCCGGTCGAGCGCGTCGGCGCCGACGAAGCGCAGCTGCACCGGCTGCGTCGCCCACTGGGCGAAGAGCCGAGTCAGGCCTTCGATCGCGCCTTCCTCGATGGTGACCAGCTTGGTCCAGGCCAGGCGCCAGGGCTGCGGGGAGCGCGTGAGCGCGGCGTTCAACGCGGCCAGCGTCTGCGTGCCCAGGGTCGAGGGGCAGGTCCAGTCGGCGGCGAAGCCACCGGCGGCAGGAGCAGCCGCGGCGCCCATCTTGCCGACGGCGTCGGGCAGCGAGATCCACTGCGGCGCGGAGCGATTGAAGCGGCCGGCGAACTCGATGGCCGCGGCTTCGAAGCGGTCCTGCTGGCCGGTGGCGCGGTACAGGTCGAACAGCGTCAGCCAGGTCTCGTCGTGGTCGATGCGCGAGCCGCCGGGGCCCAGCACTTCCATCAGGCCGGCTTCGGCACCCGCGTCATCGCCGTTGGCGAAGCGGATCGCGGCTTCTTCCAGTTCGGGATCGTGTGCGAATTCCTCGACGTCGATGGCGAACACCTTCGACGCGGAGAAGCCGCCGCTGTTCGGGATCGAATCGGCGCCGGCGCGCGGCGCGACGGAAGGCGCGGGGGGTGCAGGCGTCGGCGCGGGCGCGGCGGCCTTCGCCGCCGGCAGGTCCTCCCACAGGAGCGGCTCGAGTTCAGGCGCGGGCTGGGG
>JAEWBU010000128.1 GCA_023390985.1 Pseudomonadota bacterium | reverse complement strand
GCCTGGGCCATCTGGCGATCGCCTCGCTGGCCAAGGGAGCCGGGTTCAACTGGACCCACATTCCTTATCGGGGAGGCGGGCCGCTGATGAACGATGCCGCCGGCGGCCATGTGCCTCTGGTGGTGGGCTCGCTCTTCCTGGTCAAGCCGCACGTGGACAGCGGCAACCTCAAGCCACTGGTGGTGTCCACCAGCACCCGCTCGAAGCAGATGCCCAACGTGCCCACCATCGCCGAGAGCGGCTTTCCCGGCTTCGACGCACCCGCATGGTGGGGCGTGATCGGCCCGGCCAAGGTGGACCCGGCCATCGTGCGGCGGCTCAACGAGGCCGTGGCCAAGGCGCTGCGCACGCCCGAGGTGGCGCAGAAGCTGAGCGCCCAGGGCATCGACATCACCGCCGGCGGCCCCGAAGTGTTCAAGCCCTTCGTGGAAAAGCAGGTCAGCACCTGGGCGCGCTTCATCAAGGACAACAACATCACCGAGTAAGCCGATGGCCCGCCTGCCCTACGCCGATCAGGACGATCCCGCAGCCGCACCCCTCGTAGAGCGCATCGTCCGCGAGCGCGGCAAGGTCCTCAACCTGTACGGGATGCTGCTGCACAGCCCGCCCGTGGCCGAGGGCTGGCTTGCGTTCCTCACGGCGGTCCGGCAGAAGTGCCAGCTGTCGCCCCGCCTGCGCGAACTGGTGATCCTGCGCGTGGCCGTGATCAACGGAGCGGAGTACGAGTTCGACCAGCACGCGCCGTTCGCGCTGGCCGAAGGCCTGTCGCAGCAGCAATTGCAGGCACTGCGCGCAGGCGATTTCGGCGCTTTCGACGCCGTGGAACGGGACGTGCTGGCGTATTGCGACTCCATGACGCGCGAGATCCACGTGCCCGATCCCGTTTTCGACGCGGTGCGGCGCCACTTCGATGAACGCGAGATGGTCGAGCTCACCGCCACGGTGGCGGCCTACAACCTGGTCTCCAGGTTCCTGGAAGCGCTGCGCATCGATCACGACCACTGAGCCACGCTGCGGGCGCAACGCAGGCCTTGAAAATCCCGCAGCGGGCCATAGGTCGGTAAGTTGCGCCATCAGCACGCCTGCCCGGTGCCCCGGGATCCCGGCTGATCGCCGGCCACCCCACGATCGATGTCCCAGACTTCCGCGCTACCCGAGTCCTCCGCCTTCCTCGACGCCACACGGCTTCTTGCCCACCCGAACTGGGTGGTCTACGACCAGGTGGCCCTCGTCGCCCGAAGCGTCGCCCGGTCCGGCGACGTTTCTCCCCAGTTGCGCTCCAGCTTGCGCGGGCTGTGGCGCACCCCGCCGACCCCTGAACTTGAACGGCAGATCGATGCGGCCGTCGCGGACGCCGGCTTCACCGCCGAGTTCGAGCGCAACGGCGGTGAGCCTCGCGTGGCCCACTGCCTGACGGTGCTCCATGCGCTGGCGGCGTGGGAGGCGTCCGTCCGGCCCGACGAGCTGCTGAGTGAGCTCGCGCATGGCGGTGAAGCGCTGGAGGCTGCGCTGGCCGGCGGCGACGTCCTGCCGCCCCGGCGCTGGAAACCCGAGGAGCGCGCAGAACGCCTGCGGCGGTTGCAAGGCGACGCGCCGGTGGCGGGCAAGGAGGAACGCAAGCAGCAGCGGCTGGCCGAGGAACGCGAGGCGCAGCGCCTCAAGGACGAACGCGCGCAACGGCTGCGGCAGGCGGAAGAAGCTCGCGTCGCGCAGGCTGCCATCGGATTGCAGGCCTGGCTGCGTGACCAGGGGGCGAGCGCGGACCGCTTCGACCTCGCCACCTTCGACCAATTGCAGTCCGGCCAGCTCCTGCGCGATTTCAGCGACGTGCACGGCGTGCCGCCGTCGCCGACCGCGCTGCGCAGGATCTTCGAGCTTGCACCGGCCGTGCACGAGCAGCTTGCCGCTCACCAGCTGGAGCTGGAGCGCCGCGCCCGCGAACGAAAGCTGGCGCAGCATCGCTGGGAGCAGAGCCTCATCGGCTACGACCAGGCCCTCGAGCTGCTCTACGTGACGAAAGCGGAGCTCGACGAGTGGACCGCGCTGCAGCGCGTGCCGGTGGCCCTCCACCGGACCTTGCGCAAGGGCGGCCAGGAGAGCGTGCAGATGCTGTTCGATCCAGCCGTGCTGGGAATGATCACCGAGGAGCAGATCGCCGAGTGGCGCGCATCCGACCTGCAGACCCTTCCGCCCGAGGACCGGTCCGCCCGGGCCCGCAGTGTCGCGAAGATCCAGGCGCGCCGGCGGCTGGCGGCCGCCCTCGAAACGGCGAAGGCGGCGCATGGCTGCGAGGTGCGGCACCAGGACGACGGCACCCTCGTCTTCACCAAGGCCGCGACCGTGCCGGTCTCGTTGCCGGCGTCGTCCGAGGAGGTCCAGCCCTGGTCGGCCGTCGTCCTGCTGCAGGCCACCCTGCCCCTTCCCAAAAACCCCGGGGAGGTCGGCAACCTGTCCGCGCGGGTCGGCGCATTCTTCGCGCCGGACAAGCTCGCCGGTATCGGCCAGGCGATCTCCGATGCCGTGGCGGACCTGGTCGCCGAGTACGGCAATGCCCTTTCGCAGGTGCAGCGCACGGAACTGCTGGCCGGCCTGCGGGTCGCGCTGGAGAAGGGCCTGCGCCAGCAGGACCTGGGCGACGGCCTGAAGAACACGCTGATCGCCTCGGTGGGCCCGCTGCTGCGGCGCATCGAGGAGGAACGCGCGCAGGAGCTGGTCCGCCTGAAGGACTACCCGCAGGCCTTCTCCCTGGCGCGCAGCCTGGGTCGCACGATCCACTTCCGGCTCGGGCCCACCAACTCCGGCAAGACGCACGACGCGCTGGAGGCGCTGAAGAGCGCGTCTTCCGGTGTATACCTGGCACCCTTGCGACTGCTGGCCATGGAAGTCCGCGACCGCCTGGTCGCCCAGGGCATCCCCTGCGACCTGCTCACCGGCGAGGAGCACGACCTCATGCCGGGCGCGCGCCACACCGCCTGCACGGTGGAGATGATGAACCCGCAGCGGGAGGTGGAGGTCGCGGTGATCGACGAGATCCAGATGCTGCAGGATCCCGGCCGCGGCTGGGCCTGGACGTCCGCCCTGGTCGGCGCGCCCGCGCGCGACGTGTACGTGTGCGGCGCGGACACCGTGCACCAGCGCTGCGTCGAGGTCCTGGAGGCGATCGGCGAGCCGCACGAGACGCGGTTCCTGGAGCGAAAGACCCCGCTCGTGGTGGATGACACCCCGCTGGGCCCGCGGCGCGGCCGCAGGCAGACCGAGGCCGGCCTGCAGCCGGGGGACGCCGTCATCGCCTTCTCGCGAAAGGACGTGCTGACCTTGAGCGCCCGCTATCGCTCCCAGGGCCTGTCCGTCGCCTCGATCTACGGCGCGCTGGCGCCGGAAGTGCGGCGCACGGAATCGGAACGCTTCGCGAAGGGCGAAGCCGACGTGGTCGTGGCGACCGACGCCATCGGGATGGGCCTGAACCTGCCCGTGCGGCGGGTCGTCTTTTCCACCGTGCACAAGTTCGACGGCGTGGAGACGCGCCTGCTGAATGCCGCGGAAGTGCAGCAGATCGCCGGCCGCGCGGGGCGTTTCGGCCTGCACGACGAAGGCCGGGTCACGGCGCTGGACCGAGAAGACCTCGCCCACCTGCGTCGCATGCTCGCGCAGTCCCAGCCCAGGATGCGATCCGCACTGGCCATCGCGCCGAGCCCGTGGCACGTGGAATCGCTCGCGCAACTGCTGGGCACACAGCAGATCGCGCCCATCCTGTCGTACTTCGCGACGCGCATCGCGGCCAAGGGTTCACTGTTCGAGACGGCAGGCCTGGAGGACCAGATCGGTTTGGCCCGGGTCGTCGACCGCATGGCGGGCAAGCTGTCATTGGCCGACAAGTTCAGCTTCAGCTGCGCCCCGATCGCGCACGACAAGGCGAACGAACTCGCCTACTTCGAAACGTGCCTGCTCGCCTTCGTGAAGGGACGCACGCTCCTGCTGCCGCGCCTGGACGGCTGGCTGCAGGAGCAACAGGCGGGCTTCCTGGAGGAAGCGGAGTTCCTGAGCAAGGATGTGAGCCTCTACGCCTGGCTCTCGTACAAGTTTCCCGACATCTACCGCGACGGGGAGGCCGTACCCGAATTGCGCGCGCACCTGGGCCGGTACATCGAACGTGAACTGCTCCGGCAGAACGGCTTCGGGAAGACGTCGAAGGAGAGCTTTCAGAGCCGGCGGTGGTGAGGGCGTTGGACTTTTGCGCGGAGGCATTTGGCCGAAGGCAGTCTCACCCGCAGCAAAGGAGCACACTGGGGCATGAACGAACCGATCAAATCTGGCGACCTCTGCGAAGTCATCGGCGGTGCGCTCGGCAGTACCGGACCGAACATCGGCAAGCGGGTGACGGTGGGACAAGTTCGCGGCGATCACAGCGTGCATGGCCGGATCTGGCGATGCCACGGAGAAGGCTTGGTGACCGAATACGGCGCGCTCGGCAACGAGGCGGATTTCGCCCAGGCATGGCTTCGCAAGCTGCCGCCGGAGGCCGCGCCGGCACCGGGCGAGAGCCGCCAGGAAGTGACGAGCGGCTGAACACCAAGGCTCATCGTTCGCGCAACGACTGGAAATAGCCCTCGATGGCCTTGGGCAAGGCCTTCCGCGGTGAGCGCTGCAGCTTCAACAGCAGGTCGTGCGGTGCCTCCTCGACCTCGTAGCGCTCGCGGATGTCGCACTGGATGCGCGCGAGCAGTCCGGCCGCCACCTCGGCGTCGGCCATGGCGCGGTGCGCGCGTCCGGCCGGCGCGATGGAGTGGAATGCGGCCAACGAGCCCAGGCGGTAGCTCCCCGCCTCCGGATAGAGGCGCCGGGAGAGCAGCAGGGTGCAGGCCATCGATGGGTCGGTGCGCGGAGGTCCGCCCAGCCTCGCCATTTCCGCGGTCCAGAAACGCTCGTCGAAGGAAGCGTTGTGCGCGACCAGCGGCATGCCGCCCACGAATCGCGCGGCCTCGGACATGACGTCGGCTGCCGCGGGAGCCGCGCGGATCATCTCGTTGCTGATGCCGGTGTAGGCCTCGATGAACGGCGAGATGCGAACGCCGGCGTTCATCAACGACTGGAAGCGGCCGACGACCTGCGTTCCCTCCAGCACCACGATCGCGATCTCCGTCGCGCGATCACCCTGGGCGGGGGACAGGCCGGTCGTCTCGAAGTCGATCACTGCAATGGGGTTCAACGCTTGCCCTGGCGGCTGAAGAATGGCTGAGTATGCCCCTGGCGCCGCGGGCAACGGCGTCGACGCGCGATGCGCGCACAATCCAGCGATGCCTTTCATCGTCACACCGCTGCGCCGCCGCCTGGTGATGGTCGTCCTTCTCGGCCTGGCGTGCGCGGGCGGCGTGATCCGCCATTACGCGCCCGATCCGTCCACCCTGCGAGACGTCGGCACGCTGCTGCTGGTGCTGTGGCTGCCCGCCGTCGGCAATCTCATCGCCTACCTGATACGCAAGATCCCGGCGAGGAGGCAGCGACCCACGGCGTTCCGCCCCGGGTCGGACTTCTCCGCCCACCTGCAGACGCGCATCGACAGCGTGTCGGCGCCCGCCGACTGGCTGGCCGCGCTCCACCCGTCGGAGCAGCGTTGCACGGTCCTCGTCGGTCAGAGTGCCTTCACCGTGCGATCGGCGGCACCGCTGGCGCAGTGGCTCCCCGATGCGCCGCAGACACTGGCGCTGGAGTGCCTGGTTCCTTCGGCGGCGTTGCCCGAACTGGTTCCCGGCACGGCGTTCCACTTGCTGATCGGGACGACCCCGGTCGCACAGAACCGCGTCATGGAGCAGGTCGGCTCCCGATAAGGCCGAGCCTTCAGGAAACCAGCCAGCCTTGCGCTTCCGGCAAGTTGTCGAACGTCCGCACCTCGACGCCGAGCTTCCGGGCCACCCTCGCGGTCACGCCCACCATCCGCTCCGGACGGACCACCGATGCGAGCCGCTCGATGCCGGCCAGCTTGTCCACCAGGTACGTTCCGAGCTGCAGATGCTCCGTGAACGGCAGGTCGTGTTCGATCGCCTGCATGTCGATGAGCACCCGGCCGTGGCCGCGACCGGCCGCGAGCGACTTCACCAGGTCCACGCAGGCCAGCATGTCCTGCAGCGTCGCCTTTCCCGCGGTTTCGCAGTGCAGGTAGGCCGCGTTCTCGTGCAGCGTGAAGCTCAAGAGCATGCGGGGCAGTGTAGACGCCGTGGAAGACGCGGACGCAGATGCGTCGCTGGTGCGCTACCTGGACCTCGTCGACAATGGCGCGGCCGATGTCGCTCCGGGCATCTTCGGGCTGTCGAGCCAGGTGTCGCTCCTGAACAGCACTTGGCTGGAGGAGCAGGCCCTCGACGCGGACGCCGTGGCCGGGCTGCAGCTGGAGCGCTTCCACGAAGCCATGGCCGTCGTCGATCGAACCCTGCGGCGCTTCGTCCTGCGCGCCGTCGGGCAGCTCCTGGCGGCCGAGACCGTGCGAACGTCCCGGCGGCCGCTGAACGGCAGGGTGCTGCTTCTTGCGGATGGCGGGATGCCCTGGACGCGCGTCGTGTTGCAGGAGATGCCCGACGTGCTCCTGGTGATCTATCCCGAAACCGGACGGACGCAGTACCAGATCCGGACCGTTCCGGCGGCGGAAGGATCGTTCGCCTCGCGCATGGACCTGCCGCGCGAGTGGGCGGGCCTGCGCGACGAGGAGCTCGCGTCGGTCACCGGCGTGCCGGACGCGGTCTTCTGCCACTCGAACCTGTTCATCGCGGGAGCGCGCACGCTCGAGGGCGCACTGCGCATGGCCGACTTGGCGCTCCAGGCGCGCAACTCGCCGGCAGATCGAACCTTCTGACCTGGCCGTGGTGGAGAAGCTGCTGGCGGGCGGCCCGGAAAGCTCGCCGACCGCGCTTACTTCTTCATCAACGCGGCATTGACCAGGTCGTCCCGGACGCTCTGTCGCTGCAGGAATGCCGCCAGGAGTGCGTGCACGGCCCCGGAGCCGAAGCCGGCCTTCAGCGCGGGCCGGTTCTCCTTCGGCAGCCAGAGACCGGAGCCCGGCATCTCGAACGCCATCTGCCAGTCCGGGAACACCCGCTCGTGGATCTCCTGCTCGACGAACTTGATGAGTCCGTGGTGCAGCGGGTCGTGACGGATGATGCGATAGACCATCTGGACCCGGGGAGCCGGACCTTCGAGGTACTGGATGAAGGTCTCGTCGAAGTACAGCAGCATTCCCGTGATGCCGTTCTCCCGGTTGCGCTCGCGGGCGCGCCGCAGCAGGGACTGGACCTCGTTTACACCGACCGCGGTGCGCGCCCGGGACACGTAGACGAGCCCCTCGAGCGGCGCCTCGCACGCCTCCGGCCCGGCGGTGCGCGGCGGTAGGGAGTCGACCGCCGCGACCAGCGTGTCTTCCGCGGCGTCCAGTGCTTCCTCCACCGTGCGATAGGCCTGCTCGCACTGGATGCTCAGCAACTCGCCACAGTCGGCCGTGGACGCCGGCAGCCTGTCGAACACCTTGCCCCAGCCGTGGTATCGATCGCCGTAATCGCCCATCAGCAAGGTGGTGACGACGATGAAGTAGCCCCTGTAGGGACCCAGTACCCTTTCGCGCATGCAGGGACGGTCCTACTCGACCGTCACGCTCTTGGCGAGGTTGCGCGGCTTGTCCACGTCGGTCCCGCGAGCGCAAGCCGTGTGGTACGCCAGCAGCTGCAGCGGCACCACGTGCAGCAGCGGGCTGAGCGGGCCGTAGTGCTCGGGCATGCGGATGACGTGGATGCCCTCCTCGCTCTCGATGCGCGTGTCGCCGTCGGCCAGCACGTAGAGCACGCCGCCGCGGGCGCGCACTTCCTGCATGTTGCTCTTGAGCTTCTCCAGCAGCGCGTCGTTCGGCGCCACCGTCACCACGGGCATCTGGCTCGTCACCAGCGCCAGCGGGCCGTGCTTGAGCTCCCCGGCGGCGTAGGCCTCGGCGTGGATGTAGGTGATCTCCTTGAGCTTGAGCGCGCCTTCCAGGGCGATCGGGTAGTGCAGCCCGCGACCCAGGAACAGCGCGTTCTCCTTGCCCGCGAACTGCTCGGCCCAGCCGATGATCTGCGGCTCCAGCGCCAGCACCGCCGACAGCGCGGCCGGCAGGTGGCGCATCGCCTTCAGGTGCGCGGCCTCCTGCGACTCGGTCATGCGGCCCTTCACCGACGCCAGCGCCAGCGTCAGCAGGAACAGGCCCGCCAGCTGGGTGGTGAAGGCCTTCGTCGAGGCCACGCCGATCTCGGCGCCGGCTCGCGTGATGTAGGCCAGCTTGCATTCGCGCACCATGGCCGAGGTGGAGACGTTGCAGACGGTCAGCGTGTGCTCCATGCCCAGCTCACGTGCATGGCGCAGCGCGGCCAGCGTGTCGGCGGTTTCGCCCGACTGGCTGATGGTGACCACCAGGGTGCGCGGGTTGGGCACCGAGTCGCGGTAGCGGTATTCACTGGCGATCTCCACCTGCGTCGGGATCTTCGCGATGCCTTCCAGCCAGTACTTGGCCGTGCAGCCGCTGTAGTAGCTGGTGCCGCAGGCCAGGATCAGCACCGAGTCGATCTCCTTGAAGACGGAGTACGCGCCGTCGCCGAACAGCTCCGGCACCACGGCCTGCACGCCTTCCAGCGTGTCGGCGATGGCGCGCGGCTGCTCGAAGATCTCCTTCTGCATGTAGTGGCGGTACGGGCCCAGCTCCGCCGCTCCGCTGTGCGCCTGCACCGTTTTGACCGGTCGCGTCACCGGCTTGTACGAGCGGTCCTCCACCCAGTACTTGCCCAGCTGCACGTCGACCACGTCGCCCTCTTCCAGGTAGACGATCTGGTCGGTGACGCCGGCCAGCGCCATCGCGTCGCTGGCCAGGAAGTTCTCGCCGCCCTCCTTGCCCACGCCCAGGATCAGCGGCGAGCCGGCGCGCGCGCCGACCACGCGCAGCGGCTCGTCCTTGCAGAACACCGCGATGGCGTAGGCGCCGTGCAGGCGTTTGATGGCGGCCTTCACGGCCTCGAACAGGTCGCCTTCGTAGAGGCTGTCCACCAGGTGGCAGATCACCTCGGTGTCGGTCTGGCTCAGGAACTGGTAGCCCTTGGCCTTGAGCTGGGCACGCAGCTCGTCGTGGTTCTCGATGATGCCGTTGTGCACCAGGGCGACGCGGCCGGGGCGCTCGGCGGCGCCCTCGCCCGGGCCGTGGCTGAAGTGCGGGTGGGCGTTGTGCACGGCAGGGGCGCCGTGGGTGGCCCAGCGGGTGTGGGCGATGCCGGTCGAGCCCTCGATCGCCTCGCGGTCGACCTGGGTCAGCAGCTCGGCGACGCGCGAGGTGCTGCGCGCGCGGCGCAGGCCCTGGTCATAGACCGCGACCCCGCACGAGTCGTAGCCGCGGTATTCCAGGCGCTGCAGGCCCTGGACGAGGACGGGGACGATGTTGCGGGTCGAGACCGCGCCGACGATTCCACACATTTGGTTGGCTCCTTGCTGGCTGGGCACTGTATGCGCCGTCTCAGGAAATAAGTCTTCTCAATTCCATCAACTATGCAATATTATTCCGCCACTGCATTCACGAGAAATCCAGTTTCACAAATACCAAATACATGGAAGAAGAATTCCTCGACGCCCTGGACATAGCTCTCTTGGGCCAGCTGCAGGAAGACGCCTCCCTGACCAACCAGGACCTGGCCGCCCGGGTCCACGTTTCCCCGCCGACCTGCCTGAGGCGGGTCAAGCGGCTGGTGGAAGCGGGGTTCATCGAGCGCCAGGTGGCCATCCTCAGCCGCGACCGGCTGGCCGCCATCGCGGGCGCCGGGCTGGAGGCGATCGTGGAGATCACGCTGGATCGCCAGGACAACGAGGCGATGGAAGCGTTCGAGGCCAGGGTGGTGGCCGACGCGGCCGTGCAGCAGTGCTACCGCGTCTCGCCGGGGCCCGACTTCATGCTGGTGGTGCTGGCGGCCGACATGCCCGGCTACCTGGCGGTGGCGCAGCGCCTGTTCACGGCCGACGCCAACGTGCGCAACGTCAAGGCCTTCTTCGCGGTGAAGCGGGCCAAGTTCGGCTCGCGCGTGGCGCTGCCCAAACCGGCCCGCGGAGGCGTTACTTCGGCGCCTTCTTCGGGCGCGCCCAGCCGCTGAGGGCGACCTGCTTGCCCCGGGCGATCGAGAGCACGCCCGGCTCGGTGTCCTTGGTGATGGTGGACCCCGCGCCCACGGTGCCGCCCTTGCCGATGCGCACCGGCGCCACCAGCACGCAGTTGCTGCCGACGTGCACGTCGTCCTCGATCACGGTGCGGTGCTTGTTGGCGCCGTCGTAGTTGGCCGTGATGGAGCCCGCGCCGTAGTTGACCCGCTCGCCCACCTGGGCGTCGCCCAGGTAGGCCAGGTGGTTGGCCTTGGCGCCGCGCGCCAGCGTGGAGTTCTTGACCTCGACGAAGTTGCCGATGTGCACCTCGGCGCCAAGCCGCGCGCCCGGCCGAAGCCGCGCGAACGGGCCGATCTCCGCTCTCTCGCCGACTTCCGCGCCCGCCTTCTCGCCCTGGATGTGGGTGAAGGCCTGCAGCAGCGCGCCGGCGCCGATGGTCGCGTTGGCGATCACGCAGTTGGGCCCGATGCGGGCGCCGTCGCCGATGACCACGCGGCCCTCGAACACGCAGTTGACGTCGATCTCCACGTCCTGGCCGCACTGCAGCGTGCCGCGGACGTCCAGGCGGGCCGGGTCGGCCAGCCGCACGCCGCGCTCCATCAGCGCCTGCGCGTTGCGCAGCTGCCAGGCGCGCTCCAGCTCGGCCAGCTGCAGCGGGCTGTTGACGCCTTCCACCTGCAGGCGGTCGCCGCACTCGATGGCGACGACGTCGACCTTGTCGGCCACCGCGTGCTTGACCACGTCGGTCAGGTAGTACTCGCCCTGGGCGTTGTCGTTGGTCAGGCGCGCCAGCCAGCGCTTGAGCAGCGCGTTGGGCACGGCCATGAAGCCGGTGTAGACCTCGCGGATGCCGCGCTGGCGCTCGTCGGCGTCCTTGTGCTCCACGATGGCCCGCACGTGCTCGCCGTCGCGCACGATGCGGCCGTAGCCCGTCGGGTCGGGCATCTCGACGCTCAGGAGCGCCAGGCGCTCGCCGCCGCAGGCCTGCACCAGAGGCTGCAGCGTCTCCGGACGGATGAGCGGCACGTCGCCGTTGAGGATCAGCGCGATGCCGTCGTCGGGCAGTTCCGGCACGGCCTGCTGCACGGCGTGGCCGGTGCCCAGCTGCGGCTCCTGCCGAACGAACACGGCATCGGCGAAATGCTCGCCGACTGCGGCTTCCACCTCATCGGCGCCGTGGCCGGTGATCAGGATGGTCCTGCGCGCCTGCAATTGCCGCGCACACTCGATCACATGGTCGACCAGCGCACGGCCGGCCAAACGATGCAACACTTTGGGGCGTCGGCTTTTCATGCGCGTGCCCTTGCCGGCGGCCATGATGACCACGTCCACTGCTGTCATGTCTTTCCCTTTTCGCATCGCGCGCCACGCGCCGCGCGTCCTCCGGATTATCGGGCTGCTCAGCCTCAGCATGGCGCTGTCCGCCTGCAGCACGGTCAAGCTGGGCTATGCCGCGCTGCCGGAAGTCGCGTACTGGTGGCTCGACGGCTACCTCGGCCTGGAGGGCGGGCAGTCGCAGCGCCTGCGCGAGGACCTGCAGCGGCTGCACGCGTGGCACCGCGGCGCCGAGCTGCCGCGGGTGATCGCGGTGCTGCAGCGCATGGAACGCCTGGCGCCGCAGGACATCACGCCGGCCCAGGCCTGCGCCTTCGAGCCCGAGATCCGCGAGCGCTACATCGCCCTGCGCGACCGCGCCGAGCCGGCCATCGTCAGCAACGCGCTCACGCTCACGCCCGACAACCTGAAGCACCTGGAGCGCAAGTACGCGCGCAACAACCGAGACTTCGAGAAGGACTGGATCCGCCCGACGCCCGCCGAGCAGATGGACCGCCGCATCAAGCTGATCGCCGAGCGCATGGACACGCTGTACGGCAGCGTTTCGGAAGCCCAGCGCGCGGCCATCCGCAGGCAGCTGGAAGCGACGCCCTTCCCCGCCGCCGAGGTGCTGGCCGAGCGCAAGCGCCGCCAGCAGGAGACGCTGGCGCTGCTGCAGCGCCTGACCACGCAGGCGGTCCCACTGGATGAAGCGCGCAAGGAACTGCGCGGACTGATGGAGCGCTTCACCGCGTCGCCCGATCCGGTCCGCCGCGCCTACCAGCAGGCCGTGGTGCAGGACGCCTGCCGCCTCGTCGCCGCCGTGCACAACGCGGCGACACCGCCGCAGCGCGAGCATGCCGCGCAGCGCCTGCGCGGCTGGCAGCGCGACCTGCAAGAGCTCTCGTCCGCTTCATGACCGCCGTGATCGAAGGCGGCCGCATGGCCGTGGTGTGGCGCTTCGCCGCCGCCACCGCGCTGATCGTCATGGCGTTCGGGATGACCGGGCCGGTGCTCGCCGTCAGCCTGCAGCACGCCGGCGCCAGCACCACCGCGGTGGGCCTGTTCGCGATGATCCCGTTCGGGATGATCGGCCTGCTCATCCCCTTCGTGCCCGCGATCCTGGCGCGCTGGGGCGTGGTGCGGACCTACCGCGTCGGCTGCCTGCTCAACCTGGTCGGCTCGGCGATCTACGCGACCACCGACCACTGGGTGCCCTGGTGCTTCGCTTCGGTGCTGGGCGGCATCGGTGCCGCCGCGCTGTGGAACGCCACCGAAGCCCTGCTCGCGCGCGAGGCGCCGCCCGAGCAGCGCGGCCGCGTGATGAGCCTGTACCAGGCCTCGCTCGGCGCCGCGCTCGCACTCGGGCCGTTCGTGCCCGCCCTGCTGGGTTGGGGCGAACGGCGGGTGCTGTGGGCGGCCCTGGTGCTGGTGGCGCTGTGCTGCGCGATGGCCCTCGCCATCCCGCGGCACGCGACGCACGAGCCGTCCTCGCGCCAGGCCGGCACCTGGGAGGCGATCCGCACGGTTCCGTGGCTGGTGCTGATCGCGTTCAGTGGCGGCGTGTTCGAGGCGGGCCTGAGTTCGGTGAGCGCCGCCAACGCCTCCGCGTCAGGCCTCAGCCTCAGCAGCGCGGCCAGCGTGGCCGGCGCCATCGGGGTGGGCAGCTTCCTGTGTCAGCTGCCGGCGGGGCTCGCGGCCGACCGCTTCGCGCTGCGCAAGGTGTTCTCGGTCGCGGCGCTGCTGCTGCTGGGCTCGAGCGCGGCATTCGCCTTCGCGGACCGGTTTCCTTGGCTGCTGTGGGGTGTGGGCGTGGTGTGGGGCGGCGTGGGCGGCGCGCTCTACACGCTGACCATGGTGGAGGTGGCGCACACCTTCCAGGGCCGCGCCACGGCGGGCGGCGCGGCCGCGATGATCACCGGCTACACGGTCGGCGCGACCGTCGGCCCGGTGGCCAGCGGCGCCGCGCTGCAGGCGGGCGGCGTGCTGGGGATGGCGGTGCTGCTGGGCGTGCTGGCGTGCGCGACGCTGTTCGCGGCGCGCAGCGTGCCGGACTGAAAACTCAGTGCTCGCCCTTGGAGTGGGACTTGCCCTCTTCCTCGGCCTGCTTCATCTCGCGCGCCTCCTGCTCGGAGCGCGGCCGGGCCTTCTCGGCATCCGCCTCGACGTCGGCGTTCTTCAGGTAGCGCTCGGTGCGCTCCTTGTAGTCGCGCGAGCCTTCGTAGCTGCCTTCGCCCATCTGCTGGGGCTTGTCGGGCGTGCCCTGCTGCTGGCCCGGCTGGCCCTGCTTCTGGAACTCGTTGGAGCCGGCCATCTGCTGCTGTTGCGCGAGGCGGTCGCCGGCGGGTTGCTGCTGCTGGGAGGTACTGCGGGAAGTCACGGGTGGTCTCCTGTCGTCCTTGGCTCGAAAGAGCCAAGAGCTTAGGAAAGCCCACGGAGCCGCAGCGTCAGCCGTGGGCGCGACCTCGGTCGGAACGCGACTACACGACCCGTCTCAGCCCTGGAGCGCCGCCCACATCTCCTTGTCGCGCTCGGCGGTCCAGATGCGCGGATTCTTGATGCCGCTCGCCTCGTCGTAGGCGCGGCTCACGTCGAAGGGCAGGCAGTGCTCGTAGATGAACACGTGGCCGAACACCGGGTCCATGCTCTTGCGCGTGTGCGCCATGGCGGCCTTCAGGTCCATCTTGCCCGCGGCGGCTTCCTTGGCGGCAGCGAACAGCATCTCGACCCAGCGCTTGGTGTAATCGAGCGCCTTGTTCACCTGCGCGTTGCCCTTCATCGCCTCGCCGCGGCCCGGCACCAGCGCCTCGGCCTTCAGCGCGCGCAGCGCCTCCAGCGCGGCCGGCCATTCCTGCAGTTGCGCGTCGCCCGTGTAGACGCCGGCGTTGTATTCGACGAGGTCGCCGGAGAAGAGCACCTTCTCCTCCTCCACCCAGGCGATCGTGTCGCCGCGGGTGTGGCC
>JAEWBU010000122.1 GCA_023390985.1 Pseudomonadota bacterium | reverse complement strand
ACGAGCCCACCGCGGGCCTGGACCCGGACAGCTCCGACGGCTTCGTCTCGCTGCTGCGCGCGCTGCACCGCGACCTCGCGCTCACCGTGATCATGGTGACGCACGACCTGGATACGCTGTTCGAGCTCTCCACCCGCATCGCGGTGCTGGCCGACCGCAAGGTGATCGTGACCGGACCACCCAAGGAGGTGATCGCGTTCCAGCACCCCTTTGTGCATGATTTCTTCCTCGGCCAGCGGGGCCAGCGCGCGATGGAACTGCTGCGCGAATACCCGTTCGCCGTCTAGGAGCCGCATCGCTATGGAAAACAAAGCCCATGCCCTGGCCGCCGGCCTGTTCGTGATCGCGCTGGCCGTCCTGCTCCTGCTGCTGGGCGCCTGGCTCACGCGCGACACCGGCGAGCGCCATGCCTACGAGATCTCCACCCGCGAGTCGGTCACCGGCCTGCAGGAGCAGGCGCCGGTGCGTTACCGCGGCGTGGACGTCGGCAAGGTCGTCGCCATCGGCTTCGATCCCAAGGCGCAGGGCAGCGTGCTGGTGCGCCTGTCCGTCGAGGACGGCACGCCGATCACGCGCGACACCTTCGCCACGCTGTCGTTCCAGGGCGTGACCGGCCTGGCGTTCGTGCAGCTGGACGACAACGGCAAGCCCGCCGAGGCGCTGCCGCCCAACGACGAGGCGCCGCCGCGCATCCCGCTGAAGCCCGGCCTCCTGTCCAAGCTGGCCACGCGCGGCGAAGCCATCCTGGACCAGGTGGAGCAGATCACCACGCGCGTCAACCAGCTGGTGTCCGACAGCAACCAGCAGAAGGTGGCCGGCACGCTGGACAACGTGTCCAAGGCCGCCGCCAGCCTCACCGCGCTGAGCGACAACCTCAACGCCACGCTCACCGCGCAGTTCGGTCCTCAGCGCGTCGACATCCCGAGCCTGGTCAAGCGCACCGACGAGGCGATGGCCTCGCTGCGCGCCACCTCGGACACGACACGCTCGACGATCGCGGAGATCGGCGATACGGCGCGGCGCCTGAACGCCAAGGATGGTCCGATGGACCGGCTGGCGGAGGGCACCGAGGCGCTGTCGCGCGCGGCCGACTCCTTCAACGCCGCCACGCTGCCGCGCCTGAACAAGGTCAGCGAGGACACCTCGCGCGCGGTGCGCCAGTTGAGCCGCACCGTCAACGCCATCAACGACAACCCGCAGTCGCTGATCTTCGGCACCGGCCGCGTCGCGCCGGGACCGGGCGAACAAGGCTTCACGCCGCCGGCAGGAGAAACGCCATGAACCGCATCGCCCGCGGCGCCGCCGCCGTCCTGACGATCGCCCTGCTGGCCGGCTGCGCCGGCTTCGTCGACCGGCCGGTGCGGCCCGTGCTGTTCGACATGGGCCCGCTGCCGCCAATCACCGCGCCCATGAGCCGCAACGGTCCGAGCGTCGCGCTGGTGCTGCCGGACATCGAGGCATCGGGCGCGCTCGAAGGTTCGGCGGTGCTGTACCGCCTGGGCTACGCCGACGACCACCAGCTGCGCGCCTATTCGCAATCGCGCTGGAGCGCGCCGCCGCCGCAGCTGGTGCGCCAGCGCCTGCGCCAGCAGCTCGGGCGCGAGCGGCCGGTGCTGAACCTGGACGAAACCGCGACCCTTGCGCGCGAGAGCGGGCAGCCGCTGTTCCTGCTGCGCCTGGAGCTGGAGGAATTCGCCCACGTGTTCGATTCGCCCCAGTCCAGCCGCGGCGTGATCCGCCTGCGCGCCACCCTGTTCTCCAGCACGTCCAACGGCGAACGCATGCTGGGCCAGCGCAGCATCGCGGTGCAGGGCGTCGCGCCGACGCCGGACGCCTCCGGTGGCGTGCGCGCGCTGACCGAAGCGACCGACGCCGCCGCGGCCGACATCCACCAGTGGTTGCTGCAGTCGCAGCCGGCGCGATGAGCGAACGCGAAGGCCCGCCCTCCGAGACCGCGGGCGCCGCGGAGCTCGTGACCAGCGTCGCGCCGCGCCGCCCGGTGCGCGAGGCGCTGGAGGCCGCGGGGCTGCAGGTGGTCGGGCCGTGCGAGCAGCTTTCGGCGCGGCGCGACCTGCTGCGCGAATCGCCGTTCCTGCAGGACTTCACGCCTGCGGAGGCGGACATCCTGGGCCGGGCGATGCTGCGCGTGCGCGCTCAGGAAGGGCAGCTGCTGATCGCCGAGGACGAGCCCAGCGACTGGATGCTGCTGCTCCTGGACGGAACCCTCGACGTGCTGAAACGCAAGGTCGGCACCGATCCCGCGCAAGGCGAGTTCGAGCGGGTGGCCGTGCTGCGCCCCGGCGCCACGGTGGGCGAGATGTCGATGCTGGATGGCGAGCCGCGCTACGCGAGCTGCCGGGCGCTCGGCGAAGTGCATGCCGCGGTGCTGACGCGCGCGGCCGTGGCGGGGCTGATCACCGAGCAGCCGGCGGTGGGCGCCAAGGTGCTGGTGAAGATCACGCAGCTGCTCGCCCAGCGCTTGCGCAACACCGCCAACCAGCTGCTGCGGCAGCTGCAGAAGGACTGAGGCGTCAACCCGCCAGCGCGGGGAACAGCTTCAACAATCCCAGCGCCATCACCTCCACGGCCAGCGCGGCGAGGATCAGGCCCATCAGCCGCGTCATCACGCTGATGCCAGTCTTGCCCAGCACGCGGGCGATCGGTTCGGCGAGCGCGAAGGCGACCGCGGTGGCCAGCGCGATCACCACGCCGTAGCCCACCAGCGCGGCCATCTGCCAGACGGTCTGGGCGCGCTCGGCGTAGATCACCACCGTGGAAATGGTCGCGGGGCCGGTGAGCAGCGGGATGGTGAGCGGGACCACGGCGATGCTGGCGCCCATGGCGGCCTTCTCGGCGCCCTGCTCCAGGTCCTGCGTGGCCGGCTTGGCTTCCGCCGGCCGCGCGTTGAGCATGTTCAGCGAACTGGTCAGCAGCAGCATGCCGCCGCCCACCTGGAAGCTCGCGAGCGAGATGCCGAAGAACTCCAGCACCTGCAGGCCGAGCAGCGCGCTCATCGAGATCACCAGGAAGGCGGTGAAGGCCGCCGTGATCACCGTCTCGCGCCGCTGCTGCCGCGAGAAGCCTTCGGTGTAGTGGATGAAGAAGGGAACGATCGCCAGCGGGTTCACCACCGCCAGCAGGGTGATCAGCGGCTTGAAGTCCATTTCAGGCTGCGGGCGTGCGGCGGCGGAACATGCCGTAGCCCTCCATCTGCATCACCTGCTCGCCGTGCTGGTTGTACATCTCCCAGATGGCGCGCACGAGGCCGATGTCGGGCTTGCTGTTGAGCGGACGCGATTCGGTGACGCGGTACGTGAGCCTGAGCGTGTCCCCGGGATGGACCGGCTTCATCCATCGGATGTTCTCCAGCCCCGGCGATCCCATGCTGCTGGACTCGTTGAGGAAGTTGTCGACCGTCAGCCGCATCGCCATCGAACACGTGTGCCAGCCGCTCGCGCACAGCGCGCCGAACACCGAACGCCGGCCGGCTTCCTCGTCCAGGTGGAAGGGCTGCGGATCGAACTTCGAAGCGAACTCGAGGATCTCCTGCGCGGTGGGCGTCACGCTGCCGAGCTCGCGGACGCTGCCCGGCTCCAGGTCTTCCCAGTACCAGCGGATCGCCATCAGCGGCCCCCCGACACTTCGAGCAGGCTCATGGTGGTGTAGCTCGCGTCGTCGGACAGCAGCCACACGATGGCGTTGGCCACTTCCTCGGCGCTGCCGCCGCGCTGCATCGGCACCTGGTGGGCGAGCTGCTTCACGCGATCGGGGATGCCGCCGGATGCGTGGATGTCGGTCTCGATCAGCCCGGGGCGGACCGCGTTGACGCGGATGCCTTCGGCGGCCACTTCCTTGGCCAGGCCGAGCGTGAAGGCGTCGACGGCGCCCTTCGCCGACGCGTAGTCCACGTACTGGCTGGGCGAGCCCAGGCGCGAGGCGGCGCTGGACACGTTGACGATGGCGCCGCCTTGCCCGCCGTGGCGGGTGCTCATCCGTCGCACCGCCTCGCGCGCGCAAAGGATGGTGCCGATCACGTTGATGCCGAACATGCGCTGCACCCGCGCGCCGCTCATCTCGTCCACGCGGGACGCCATGTCCACGACACCGGCGTTGTTCACCAGGTCGGTGAGGCGACCGAGCTTCGCGTCCACCTCTTCGAACATGCGCACGACCTGCGCCTCGTCGGCCACGTCGGCCTGCACCGCGATCGCGCGGCGGCCGGCTTCGCGCACGGCCTGCACGACCTGCTGCGCGGCCGCTTCGTTCGACGTGTAGTTCACCGCGACCGACCAGCCGCGCTGCGCGGCAAGCCGCGCCGTCGCCGCGCCGATGCCGCGGCTGCCACCCGTGACCAGGACCACTCGTTCCACCATCGCACCTCCGCGGACGACTACGATAGGGCGATTAGAACAAAGGACAGGAGACCGCATGGCCGCCGCCATCGACTACTACTTCGCCGCCCAGAGTCCGTGGACCTACCTGGGGCACGAACGCTTCCTGCGCATCGTGCGCGACGCCGGCGCGCAGGTGCGCGTGCGGCCGGCCGATTACGGCAAGGTGTTCCCCGTGAGCGGCGGCCTGCCGCTGCCCAAGCGCGCGCCGCAGCGTCAGGCCTATCGCCTGGTCGAGCTCAAGCGCTTCTCGGACTTCCTGGGCGTACCCATGAACCTGCAGCCCAGGTTCTTCCCGGTGAATCCCGATGACGCGAGCCGGCTGATCATCGCCGTCGAACGCGACGATGGCGCGGGTGCGGCGCTCGCGGTGAGCGGCGCCATCTTCGCGGCGGTGTGGCGCCAGGAGCGCGACATCGCCAGCCCCGAGGTGCTGGGCGAGCTGCTCGCCGAATGCGGGCTGCCCGCCGACCGGCTCGAGCGCAGCCGCGAGCCCGCGGTCCAGCAGGCGTACGAAGCGAACACCCAGGCCGCGATTGACGCGGGCGTGTTCGGTGCGCCAAGCTACGTGGTGAACGGCGAGATCTTCTGGGGCCAGGACCGCCTGGACTTCCTCGAACGCAGGCTTCGATCTTTCAACTGACAAGGAGACCCACCATGGGTGCTTTCGTGGACCTTCAGGCCACCGATGGGTTCAGCTTCCCGGCGTACGTCGCCCAACCCACCGGCCAGCCCAAGGGCGCGGTGGTGGTGCTGCAGGAAATCTTCGGCGTGAACTCGCACATCCGCTCGGTGGCCGACGGCTACGCGAACGAGGGCTACCTGGCCGTGGCGCCTTCCACCTTCCACCGCGTCAAGCCCGGTGTCGAGCTGGGCTACACCCAGGACGACATGTCGGCCGGCTTCGCGCTCAAGACCGCCGTGGAGGCGCTGCCCGCGCCCGGCGTGCTGCAGGACATCCAGGCGGCCATCCGCCACGCTGGGCAGGCGGGCAAGGTCGGCATCGTCGGCTACTGCTGGGGCGGCCTGCTGACCTGGCGCTCGGCCTGCACGCTCGACGGCCTGTCGGCCGCGGTCTGCTACTACGGCGGCGGCATGACCACGCCGGACGAGGCCGCGCGGCAGCCCAAGGTGCCGACCATGGCGCACTTCGGCGAGAAGGACCACTGGATCCCGCTGGAGAGCGTCGAGGCCTTCCGCAAGGCGCATCCCGAAGTGGAGGTGCACGTCTACAAGGCCGACCACGGCTTCAACTGCGACCAGCGCGGTTCCTACGACGCGGCCGCCGCCAAGCTCGCGCGCGAGCGCACGCTGGCGTTCTTCGCCAAGCACCTGGCCCGCTGAAAAGCGTGGGGCGCATGATCGCGAAGGGGGCGGCGCTGGCCGCCCTTGTCATGTGTTCGGCCGTCGCGGCCGCGGCCGAGTACTCCGGACCGCTGTTCGACGCGCACCTGCACTACAACGAGGAGGCGTGGGACGGCAAGCAGGGACCGCATCCCATCGCCGACGTGCTGGCGCGGATGCAGCGCAACGGCGTACGGGCCATCATCGCGAACTCGCGGCCGAACGACGGCACGCATGCGCTGGCGGCCTCGCCGCAGACGCGCGCGGCGGGCGTGACGGTCGTTCCGTTCGTGCGGCTGTACCGCAATCGCGCCGACTACAACAACTGGTTTCGCGACGAGAGCATCTACGCGATGGTGCAGGCGGAGCTCGCACGCGGCACCGGCGCCGGTCCGTTCCGCGGCATCGGCGAGTTCCACCTCTACGACAGCGCCAATGCCGACGGACCCGTGGCGCGCAAGCTGATGCAGCTGGCCGAGGACAGGCAGCTCGCGGTGCTGGCGCACATCGACGACAAGGCGGTGGAGCTGCTGATGGCGCACACCGCTTCGCGCGGCCAGCGGCTGCGCATGATCTGGGCCCACACCGGCATCGGCGGCGCGCCGGTCGCGCGCGTGGACCAGCTGATGGCGCGCTACCCGCAGCTCGTCGGCGAGCTGTCGTACCGGCCCGGCCTCACCTGCGAAGGCGGCAAGCTCTGCCCCGAGTGGCGCCAGCTGATCCAGAAGTACCCGGACCGTTTCGTGGTCGGCTCGGACACCTGGATCAACCAGCGCTGGTCGTCGTACGACCAGCTCATGGCCGGCTACCGCACCTGGCTGGGTGACCTGCCCGCCGACCTGGCGCGCAAGGTGGCCTGGGCCAACGCGGCCGGCCTGTTCGGACTCCCTGCACCATGATCCAGCTCCACTACTACCCCAGCACCGCGGCCATGGTGCCGCACATCCTGCTCGAGGAGATCGGCGTTCCCTTCCAGCGCGTGCTGGTGGACCGCACGGTCCACGCGCACAAGACGCCCGAGTACCTGCGCCTCAATCCGAACGGGCTGATCCCGGTGCTGGTCGACGGCGACCTCGTGCTCTACGAGACCGCGGCCATCACGCTCCACCTGTGCGATTCGCATCCCGGGGCGCGGCTCGCGCCGGCGGCCGGCACGAACCAGCGCGCGCATTTCTACAAGTGGCTGGCCTGGCTGAGCACCACGGTGCAGCCGACGCTCGGTTGCTACTTCTATCCGGAGCGCTGGGTGGACGAGGGCAACGCCGAAGGCGCGAAGCAGCTGAAGCGCCATGCACAGGCCAAGGTGGGAGGGATGCTGGACCAGCTGGACGCCCACGTGGCGAGCACCGGCGGTCCGTGGTTCATGGGCCGCGACTACAGCGCGTTGGACCCGTACCTGTTCACGCTGTGCCGCTGGACGCGCAACTTCGACGCCGGCCGCGCCCGCGAGCGCGCGCATTTGGGACCGTACCTGCAGCGGATGCTGGAACGCCCCGCCGTGCAGCGCGTCTTCGCCAGCGAAGAGCTCAAGCCGCCGTTCGTCTGAGGCGAAGCCTTCAGCGCACGTTGCGTTCGAGGTAACGCCGGCGCCAGAACACCAGGCCGAGCACGGCCACGATGCTCGCCATCGCCGCCATGGCGATCCAGAAGCCGACCGGGTCGGCCAGCAGCGGCATCTCGTGGAAGTTCATCCCGAAGATGCCGGTGATCAGGTTCAGCGGCAGGAAGATGGCGGTCAGCGCGGTGAGCGCGCGCATGGTGTTGTTGGTGCGGTTGCTCTGGGCCGAGAAGTGGATCTGCACCACGCTCTCGGCGCCCTGCTCCATGCGCCGCACCTGCTGCACCACGCGCTGGATGTGCTCGATCACGTCGCGCGCCCGCGCCACCAGGCCGTCGCGCTCGGCCTGCGTCAGGTGCGCGGGCGGCTGCTCGCGCGCCGTGTCCAGCCATTCCTGCATCGCGTCGTTCTGTTCCTCGCACAGGTCCTCGAGCACGTGCAGCTCGCGGCGCGCCACCATGAGCGCGTGCCAGCCGCGGAAGTCGGAGCCGGGCCGCAGCAGTTCCACCTGCCAGTGGTCCAGCTCCGTGGTGAGCTGCTTGCGCAGCTCCAGGTAGCTGTCGACCATCACGTTGACCATGCGCAGCATCAGGTCGGCGGGGCTGAACGGCAGGCGGCTGCGACCGCCGGTGTAGCCCTCGTTCTGCACCGCGTCCGACAGGTAGCGCGAGATGAAGGCGCGCGGGGTGTAGCAGCCTTCCGGATGGACCGAGATCAGCAACCGGTCGAACACCACGAAGCCCACCGCGCGCGTGCGGATGCGGTAGAAGCTGGCGAGCGCCTGGGAAGGCGGCAATCGCACCGAGTTCTCGTGCAGCTCGCGATCGACTTCCTCCCCCGTTGCCAGGCGGCGGAACACCACCAGGTCGTAGATCGAGGTGTAGTCGTAATCGGAAGGATGGGCGCGGTTGGCCAGGTCCTGCACGTGCAGGTCCAGCATCGGCGAGCCACCGAGCCGGGCTGCCGCTTCCTGCAGGCGCGGCAGCTTGTCCGCGAGCGACTCGCGATCCAGGTAGATCCAGACGAATCCCTCCGCCGGCGGCTGCGCCGGCACCCCGTCGAGGAAGCGCAGCGTGCCGGGGGTGAATTCGACGATGTGCATCGGGGGCGGTGTCAGGCGCGCAGCTTGCGCGCCGCCTCCAGGGCGAAGTAGGTCAGGACGCCGTCAGCGCCGGCGCGCTTGAACGCGAGCAGGCTTTCCATCATCACCGCCTCGCCGGCCAGCCAGCCGTTGCGCGCGGCCGCCTGCAGCATCGCGTACTCGCCGGACACCTGGTACACGAAGGTGGGCATGCGGAATTCGTCCTTCACGCGACGCACGATGTCCAGGTACGGCATGCCGGGCTTGACCATCACCATGTCGGCGCCTTCGGCGATGTCCATCGCGACTTCGCGCAGCGCCTCGTCGCTGTTGGCCGGGTCCATCTGGTAGACCTTCTTGTCGCTCTTGCCCAGGTTGCCGGCGGAGCCCACGGCGTCGCGGAACGGGCCGTAGAACGCGCTCGCGTACTTCGCGCTGTAGGCCATGATCCGGGTGTGGATAGCGCCGCTGGCTTCCAGCGCCTGGCGGATCGCGCCGATGCGGCCGTCCATCATGTCGCTGGGGGCGACGATGTCCACGCCCGCCTCGGCCTGGGCCAGCGCCTGGCGCACCAGCACTTCCACCGTCTCGTCGTTCAGGATGTAGCCGGTGTCGTCCAGCAGGCCGTCCTGCCCGTGGCTGGTGTAGGGATCGAGCGCCACGTCGGTCATCACGCCCAGGGTCGGGAAGCGCTGCTTGAGCCCGCGCACCACGCGCGGCACCAGGCCTTCCGGGTTGCAGGCTTCGCGGCCGTCGGGCGACTTGAGCGAGGGGTCGATGACGGGGAACAGCGCCAGCGCGGGGATCCCGAGCTTCACGCATTCCTCGGCGACCGGCAGCAGCAGGTCGAGGCTGAGGCGCTCCACGCCCGGCATGGACGCGACCGGTTCGCGGCGGTTCTGGCCATCGAGCACGAACACCGGGTAGATGAGGTCGTGGGCCGTGAGTGCGTTCTCGCGCACCAGGTTGCGCGTGAATTCGTCGCGGCGAAGCCGACGCGGGCGGCCGTGGGGGAAGGAAGCGTGCAGGACCATGGGGAAAATTGTGCCGCATCGACCTGCCGCCCTCTCCGGCCACGCTTCGACCGCGGGCGGAGCGAGCGCCAACGCATCCGCAGCGGCTTGGCCGTTCGCTTGAAAGGGCGGGGGGTGTCTGTTAAATTGCGCCCCGGGCGGCTTGCCGCTCCCCGCTTTTCCTCCCTGAGCGGGCGCCTTAATGTGTGACAGCAAAAAGGCTTCCTACCCCGGCCGATGGCCGGGGTTTTTTTTGGCGCGCCCATCCGCGCGCGGCCCATCAGCCCTTCCGTACACTCGGGACATGCTCTGGGTCAAAGCGTTCCACATCGTGTTCGTCGCCAGCTGGTTCGCCGGGTTGTTCTACCTGCCGCGCATCTACGTGAACCTGGCCATGGTGGCGCCGGGATCGCTGGCCGAGCGCGATCGCCTGCTGCTGATGGCGCGCAAGCTGCTGCGTTTCACGACCTTGCTGGCCGTGCCGGCGCTCGCTTTGGGCCTGTGGCTCTGGCTCGGCTACGGGATCGGGCGCGGCAGCGGCTGGATGCACGCCAAGCTCACGGTGGTGCTGCTGGTCATCGGCTACCACCACGCCTGCGCGGTGATGCTGCGCAAGTTCCTGGCGGGCGCACCGACGCGCAGCCATCGCTGGTACCGCTGGTTCAACGAAGCGCCGGTGCTGCTGCTGCTGGCGGCGGTGGTGCTCGTCGTCGTCAAGCCGTTCTAGGGCGCTCGCGGTGGCGGTGCGCAAGACCTCCGCATGGCCGCTGGCGCAGGCCTACGCGGCGCTGATCGTCTACGCGAGCCTGTACCCGTTCGAGGGCTGGCGTGACCAGGGCATCGCCCCCTGGGCCTTCCTCTCCAGCCCCTGGCCGCTCTACTGGACCGGCTTCGACCTCACGGCCAACACCGCCGGTTACGCGCCGTTCGGATTCCTCCTGGCGCTGGCCAGGATGCGCCGCGCCGACAACCCGGGCGCCTCCAGCAACGGGTCGGCCATCGCTTTCGCGACGCTCGCCGGGATGGTGCTCGCTTTCTCCATGGAGGCGCTGCAGACCTACCTGCCGCGGCGCGTGCCCTCCAACCTGGATTTCGGCCTCAACGTGCTGGGCACGCTGTTCGGGGCCGCGCTCGCGGGCGCGCTGGAGAAGCTGGGCGCGATCGACCACTGGAGCCGCTTCCGCCTGCGCTGGTTCGTGGAGGAGGCGCACGGCGCGCTGGTGCTGCTGGCGCTGTGGCCGGTCGCGCTGCTGTTCCCCGCGGCCGTTCCGCTCGGACTCGGCCAGGTGTTCGAGCGGCTGGAGGCGGCGGTCGCGGAATGGCTGATGGACACGCCCTTCCTCGAGTGGCTGCCGGTGCGCGACGTGGAACTGCAGCCGCTGATGCCCGGCACCGAACTGGTTTGCGTGGCGCTGGGCGTGCTCGTGCCCTGCCTGCTGGCCTATTCGGTGATGCGGTCGGTGCCGCGGCGCGCGGTGTTCGCGGCGGTCGTGCTGGCCATGGGCGTCGGTGCCACCGCGCTGGCGGCCGCCCTGAGCTGGGGCCCGGGGCACGCCTGGTCCTGGCTCAGCTTTCCCGTGCGCCTGGGGCTGCTCACCGGCCTGGTGCTGGCCTTGCTGATGCTGCCGTTGCCGCGGCGCGGCTGCGCGGCGCTGGTGCTGCTGGCGCTGGTGGTGCACCTGAGCCTGCTCAACCAGGCGCCCGAGAGCGCGTACTTCGCGCACACGCTGCAGACGTGGGAGCAGGGCCGCTTCATCCAGTTCCACGGCCTGGTCCAGTGGCTGGGATGGCTGTGGCCTTACGCGACGCTGGCTTATGTGCTGGTGCGGGTCTCGACCGGCGAGCCGAGGCCTAGAATTTCGCAATGAGTTCGCCGCAACGCTCCTACTACGAGCGCCACATCTTCTTCTGCCTGAACAAACGCGAGAACGGCGAGAACTGCTGCGCCGACCACAACGCCCAGGCGGCCTTCGATCGCTGCAAGGCGCAGGTCAAGTCGCAGGGCCTGGCCGGTCCGGGCAAGGTGCGCGTGAACAAGGCCGGCTGCCTGGACCGCTGCGCGGGCGGCCCGATCGCCGTGGTCTATCCCGAGGCCGTCTGGTACACGTACGTGGACCAGCAGGACATCGACGAGATCGTCGAGTCGCACCTGAAGAACGGCCGCGTGGTCGAGCGCCTGCTCACCCCGCCGCACCTGGGTCGCTGACCGGTTCGCGCGCGATGAATTCGCGGACCCAGCGGCTGCAGGCGCAAGGCGCGGCCGGCGCCATCGAAGTGCTGCGCGACGACCCGGAGCACGCGACCCGGGGCATCGCCTTCATCGCGCATCCGCATCCGCTCTTCGGCGGCACCATGGAGAACAAGGTGGTGCAGACGCTCGCCCGCGCGTTCGTGCAGAGCGGCTGGAGCGCGGTGCGCTTCAACTTCCGCGGCGTGGGCGCCAGCGCCGGCACGCACGACGAAGGCCGGGGCGAGGCCGACGACATGCGCGGCCTGGTGGCCGCCCTCGCGCCCGAGGGGCCGATGGCGCTGGCGGGCTTCTCGTTCGGCGCCTTCGTCCCGAGCGGCGTGCTCGCGTCGCTCTGGACCTCGCGCGACGTCCGCAAGGTGGTGCTGGTGGGCACGGCTGCGTCGCGCTTTTCCGTCGCCTCGATCCCGCCGGAGGCGCATGAGCGCACGCTGGTGGTCCACGGCGAGGAAGACGATACGGTGCCGCTGCAATCCGTCATGGACTGGGCGCGGCCGCAGTCACTTCCGGTCACCGTCGTGCCGGGGGGCGGGCATTTCTTCCACGGACAATTGCCGCTCCTGAAAACCCTGGTGGCGCGCCACCTCCGCTCCTGAACGTCCCTTGACGATGAATCGACTTGCCAAGGCGCTCGCCGCGCCCTTGCTGGCCCTGCTTTGCTTCGCCGCCGCCGCCCAGGCGCCGCAACCTCCCGAGATCGCCGCGCGCAGCTACCTGCTGATGGATGTCAGCGCCAACCAGGTGCTGGCCGCCCGCGAGATCGACTCGCCGGTGGAGCCGGCGTCGCTGACCAAGCTGATGACGGCGTACCTGGTGTTCGACGCGCTGCGCGCCAGGAAGATTTCGCTGCAGCAGACGCTGCCCGTGAGCGAGCGCGCCTGGAAGATGCCGGGTTCGCGCATGTTCATCGATCCCGGCATGCAGGTGCCGGTGGAGGATCTGGTCAAGGGGATGGTCGTCCAGTCCGGCAACGATGCCACCGTGGCCCTGGCCGAAGGCGTGGGCGGCTCGGTGGAGCGCTTCGTGCAGCTGATGAACGACCAGGCCAAGGCGCTGGGCATGAAGTCCACCACCTACATGAACGCGGAAGGCCTGGCCGTGCCGGGTCACACCACGACCGCGCGCGACCTGGGCATCCTGGCCTCGCGCCTGCTCCAGGACTTCCCGGAATACACGCCCTATTACGCGATCAAGAAGTACCGCTTCCAGGGCACGCCGACGGCCAACGACACCAACCGGAACATGCTGCTGTTCCGTGACCCGACCGTCGACGGCTTGAAGACCGGCCACACCGACGCCGCCGGCTACTGCCTGGTCGCCACCGCCAAGCGCGACTTCCCGAACCTGCCGGGGCGCCGGCTGCTGTCCATCGTGCTGGGTGCCAGCAGCGAGACGGTGCGCGCCAACGAGTCGCAGAAGCTGCTGAACTGGGGCTTCACGGCCTGGGAAGGCATCCGGCTGTTCGATGCCAATCAGGCGGTCGTGACGCCGGCGGTCTGGAAGGGCACCGCCAACCACGTCAAGCTCGGCCGTGCACAGCCCGTGGTCGTGGCGGTGCCGGCCGGGACCGCCTCCCAGCTGAAGACGGCCGTGGCTCGTCCGGATCCGCTGGTGGCACCGTTCACCAAGGGCCAGCAGGTCGCGACGCTGAAGGTGCTGGCCGGCGACAAGCCGGTCACCGAGGTGCCGCTGGTCGCGCTGGAGGCCGTGGAAGAGGCCGGCGTGCTCGGCCGCGCCTGGGACGCTCTCCGGCTGTGGGTGAAATAACCCAGCTGTAAGTGCCCACTCATCCGCTGGCGCAGCCATGCGCGTTGCGGGAGAGCCCGCTCCGGGCTATACTGGCGGGCTTTCCCGCAATTGGGGCGGGAATCCTCTGCGCGTCGCAGTCCGGCTGCGGGGCGCTTTCATTTCCAGACGTTTAGGGACGTTTTTCTTCAATGCCAACCATCAATCAACTGGTGCGTCAGGGCCGGGAGGTCGAAAAGACCAACTCCAAGTCGCCCGCGATGCAGAACAGCCCCCAGCGCCGTGGCGTGTGCACCCGCGTGTACACCACGACGCCGAAGAAGCCGAACTCGGCGCTGCGCAAGGTCGCCAAGGTCCGCCTGACCAACGGTTTCGAGGTCATCTCGTACATCGGCGGTGAAGGTCACAACCTGCAGGAGCACTCCGTGGTGCTCGTGCGCGGCGGCCGCGTGAAGGACCTGCCGGGCGTGCGCTACCACATCGTGCGCGGCTCGCTGGACCTGCAAGGCGTCAAGGATCGCAAGCAGGCCCGCTCCAAGTACGGCGCCAAGCGCCCGAAGAAGGCCTAAGAGAGTTTTCGTTTGTCGGTGCTTCACTCGCTCGGCAGGCGAGTCAAGCGTAGTGACCCGGTCCGGGTCGAGTAAGCGGAGAGCCTGGATGGCCTCCTGGATCCCCAGAGGATCAGCTGAAGCAAATTGAGAGGTGAATAGAAATGCCACGTCGTCGCGAAGTCCCTAAGCGTGAAATCCTGCCGGATCCCAAGTACGGCAATGTCGAGCTCGCCAAGTTCATGAACGTCATCATGCAAGGC
>JAEWBU010000087.1 GCA_023390985.1 Pseudomonadota bacterium | reverse complement strand
CCATGAAGTCGGGATTCGATTGAGCCTGCATGTGCGGACCAGAGTGCGGGTCGGAAGACCCCGAAAGGGTTTGGCAGGGGAGGAAGGACTCGAACCCTCGCATGCCGGAATCAAAATCCGGTGCCTTGACCAACTTGGCGACTCCCCTACACGGGTCGACCGCTGAAATCAGCGACCAACCGATGAACTGTCGCTGGAGGCCCACCCTGCCAAAGGATGGACTTCCATATTGCTGCACTCCCGCACGCGCCAGCCCTGCCACGAAGGCGGAACCGCGGCGGCCGGCTGTCCGGGGGCGAGCGGCGCGAACACCGCACTGCCCGACCCGGTCATCCTGCCCGGCAGGCCCTGTAGGGCCAGCCACTCGAGCGCCTCGCCCACCTGGGGGCAGAGCCGCTGGGCCACGGGCTGCAGATCGTTTCGACCGAACTGCAGCGGGTTTGCAGCAAAGCCAGAGATTGTAGCAGCCCTGCTGTCACGTTTCAGCGCCGGGTCGCGAAAGATAGTTGCCGTGTCCAGTCCCTGGGGTGGCTTGACCACCAGGAAGCGTGAAAACGGCACCTCGATCGGCGTGATCTCCTCACCGATTCCCTCGACCCAGGCGTTGCGTCCGCGCAGGAAGAACGGAAGGTCCGCGCCCAGCGACAGCCCGATGCGCTCGAGCTGTTGCAGCGACAGCCCCGTGCGCCACAGGCGATTGAGCGCGAGCAGGCACGAAGCCGCGTCGGACGAGCCGCCGCCCAGGCCCGCCTGGGCGGGCAGGCGCTTGTCGAGCGTGATGTGGGCGCCTTCGCGCGTGCCCGTCGCTTGCTGGAGGGCGCGGGCCGCACGCAGCACGAGATCCTCGGCCGGCACCGGCTCCGCGATGTCTTCGCGGCTGAGCGCGCCGCCCGGGCGCAGTTCGAAGTGCAGCGTGTCCTGCCAGTCCAGCAGGATGAACGCCGACTGCAGCAGGTGGTAGCCGTCGTCGCGACGGCCGGTGACGTGCAGGAACAGGTTGAGCTTGGCCGGCGCGGCCACGTCATGGAGCGCTCGCATGGGCGGTCAGCGGTCCAGCACCACGCGCAGGTCGGCCTGCGGCGGCGGATCCTGGCGCTGCGCGCGCAGTCGCCCGTCGGCCAGCTGCGACAGGTCGGCCTGCCAGCCGGGCACGGGCGTGTTCACGCCGGCCAGCCAGTCGAACAACGCCGCTACCGGCAGCGAGGCGCCCGTGGCCTGCTCGACCATCGCGTCGATCGACGCGAACTGCCGCGGCGGCTGGCCCGGCGTCTGCAACTGCGCCGTGCCGGGTTGCCATTGCAGGATGGCGAGCGTGCCGCCGATGGGATTGAGCAGCGTCAGCTGGCCGGCCTGCGGACGGCCGCGCAATTCGAATCCCGCGGAGAACGACTGGCTCGGCTGGTCCTGCACCGAAAGGGCCATGCGGCCCGATCGCACCTGGCTCCCCAGGGCGTCGTCGGCCGGCGGACGCGGCAGCTGAGCGCAGGCGGCGAGCAGCGAAACGAGCAACGCGGCGCCGGCGCGCGCGACCGCCGCCCTCATGGCTTGATCCGCAGGCGCTTGATCGTCTCCTGCAGCGTCTCGTTCTCGGCGTTGAGGAGCAGGCCTTCCTTCCAGACGGCCTGGGCCTTGTCGCGCTGACCAAGGGTCCAGAGCACTTCGCCCAGATGCGCGGCGATCTCCGCGTCGGGCCGGGACTTGTACGCCCCTTCCAGGATGCGCAGCGCCTCCGCGCGATTGCCCATGCGGAATTCGACCCAGCCCAGGCTGTCGCTGATGAACGGATCGCCCGGCGCGAACTCCAGCGCCTTCTGGATCAGCTGCCGCGCCTCGGGCAGCCGCAGGCTGCGTTCCGCGAGCGAATAGCCCAGGGCGTTGTATGCATGGTGGTAGTCGGGCCGGGTCGCGATGACCTTGCGAAGCAGCCGTTCCATCTCGGGCAGGTTGTTCAGCTTCTCGGCCATCATGGCCTGGTCGTAAACCAGATCGACGTCGCTCGGATCCCTGGCGGCGGCCTGGCCCAGCAGGTCGTAGGCGGCCTTGTACTGCCTCTGGTCGCGCAGCAACTGCACTTCGGCGGTGACCTTGATGCGCGCGTCGGCCGGCGTGCGTTCGGGCAGGCCGCGGATCAGCTTCCTGGCGTCATCCAGTCGTCCTTGCTGGGCCATGATGGAAGCGCGGCGGTTCTGCGCGGCCACCAGGTCCTGCGAGTTCTCGATGCGGTCCAGCCAGGCGTTGGCCCCCGCGAAGTCGCGCCGCTTCTCGGAAATCTGCGCCAGCGACAGGTACGCCTGGGCCAGGCCGCGGCTGCGATCCTGACCGCTGCGCTGGGACTGGGCCAGCTCCACGTAGCGCTTGAGCGTGGCTTCGGCCGGCGACAGCTGGTTCTCCTGGACCTGCAGCGTGCCCAGGGCCAGCCATGCCTCGGCCAGTTCGGGCTTCTCGGTGGTGACGAGCTTGAGCTGCTGGCTGGCCTCGGTGTAGCGGTTGGCGTCCAGCAGGGCCCGGGCGTAGCCCATGCGGATTTCGGGCAGGCCCTTGCCGTCGAGGTAGGAGCGGACGATCGGCTCGGCCTGCGGCTGCTTGGGGTCCATCAGCTCGAGGGCCAGCAGCGCAGGCGCTTCCGAACGGGGATCGGCTGCCTGGCCGCGCCGCGCGGCTTCCAGCGCGCCGGGCAGGTCGTTGGCTGCGAGGCGCACGCGTCCCAGGCTCGACCAGGCCGCGGCGGAGTACGCCGGATTGGCCAGCATGTCGGCCAGCGCCTGCTCCACCACGCTGGCGGCCAGCTTCTTGTCGCCCACCCGTGCGTACAGGCGCGGGATGGCGCTCATGGTCGCGTTGCGTTCGGCGGGTTCGGCCAAGGCGACTTCGGTGCGCAGCGGCTCCAGGCTGTCGCCCACCTGGTTGAGCGCCAGCAGGATCTGCAGCACGAAGCGATTGGCCTCGCGCGAATTCGGCTGCGCCTGCTTCCAGGCGCGTGCCGCCTGCAATGCGGCGTCGCCGGCGCGATTCTGGAAGGCGATCTCGACGGCGCGCTGGTAGAGCGCCGGATCGTTGGTCTTGCGGGCCGCGTCGAGCACCAGCGAGTAGCCGGCGGCCGATTCGTCGCCGCGCGCGTTCAGCTCGCCCAGCAACAGCTGGTAGAACAGCTCGGCATCGAGGGAGCTGACGGCGGTCTGCTGATTGAGCGCCTGCGGGGCGTCGGCAGCCGCCCCGAGCGCCGGAGTCGTGGCGGGCGCGACCTGCGCGCAGCCCGCCTGCACCAGCGCCAGCGACACCAACAGCGCGCTCGCGGCCAGTCGGGAACGGGGATTCATCCGGACCATAATAAATCCAAGCCCCCGCCGCGCGCGCCCTCCATGCCCGAATTACCCGAAGTCGAGGTCACCCGACTGAGTTTTGCCGACCGCATCGCCGGCGCCCGCATCGAAGAGGTGCGCATGGGCAAGCCCTTGCGCTGGCCGCTGGGCTGCCCGCCGGCCGAACTGGTCGGCCGCGAGGTGCGCGCGGTGCGCCGGCGCGGCAAGTACCTGCTGCTCGACCTCGACCAGGGACTCTTGCTGCTTCACCTGGGCATGTCGGGCAGCCTGAATTTCTCGCCCTCGCAGCCCCCGGCGGGCGTCCATGACCACTTCGACCTGGTCACCAGCCGCGGTGTCCTGCGCCTGAACGACCCGCGCCGTTTCGGCGCCGTGGTCCACGTCGAGGAGGAGCAGGCCCCGGGCGCGGTCAAGCTGCTCGGAGCGCTGGGGGTGGAGCCGCTGGAGGAGGGCTTCGATCCCGAGGCCTTCCACGCGGGCCTGCGCAGGCGCAAGGCGCCGATCAAGCAGGTGCTTCTCGCGGGCGACCTGGTGGTGGGCGTGGGCAACATCTACGCGTCCGAAGCGCTGTTCCTGGCGCGAATCCGGCCCACCCTGAGCGCGGCTCGCATCAGCCGGCCCCGCGCGCTGAAGCTGCACGCGGCCATCCGCGACGTGCTGGCCCGCGCGGTGGCCCAGGGCGGCAGCACCTTGCGCGACTTCTCCAACGCCCACGGGGAGTCGGGCTACTTCCAGCTGGAGGCGATGGTGTATGGACGCGCCGGCCAGCCTTGCCGTGTATGTGGCACCACGGTGAAGGCGATCCGGCAGGGACAAAGGGCGACTTTTTTCTGTCCCGCCTGCCAGAAAAACTGAGGGTTTGACCGTCGGGGGTATATTTTCAAGCTCGACAGGGGACTACGTGGGCACTTCCTTCAACGAGCAGTTTGACCAGCACGGCGTTTGGCGGCGGGAGTTCGCCCTTCGCCTGAAGCTCCTGTCCGAATGGCTGAAGGACCACGAGCTCCTCGATGCCGCCATCGAGGAACGCCTGCGCCGCCTGGAAAACCAGATGCGTTCCGACAAGGTGATGGTCGCCTTCGTCGCCGAGTTCTCCCGCGGCAAGTCCGAACTGATCAACGCGGTGTTCTTCGCCGGCTACAAGCGGCGGATCATGCCGGCGAGCGCCGGTCGCACCACGATGTGCCCCACGGAGCTGGGCTACGACGCCGAAGTGCCGCCGTGCCTGCGCCTGCTGCCGATCGAGACGCGCCTGCAGCCGCAGCCGCTGATGGAGTGGCGCCTGGCGCCCGAGAAGTGGACCCGCGTCGACCTGGACGTCAACAACTCCGCCCAACTCGCCCAGGCGCTCGAGAAGGTTTCCGAGGTCCTGCACGTCACCAAGGACGAGGCCAAGGCCCTGGGCTTCTGGAACGAAGACACCCCGGAAGACAACCCGCTGCTGGGCCCCGACGGCAAGGTGGAGGTGCCGCGCTGGCGCCACGCCCTGATCAACATCGCGCACCCGCTGCTCAAGCAAGGCCTGGTGATCCTGGACACGCCGGGCCTGAACGCCATCGGCGCCGAGCCCGAGCTCACGGTCAACCTCATTCCGCAGGCCCACGCAGTGGTCTTCATCCTGGCCGCCGACACCGGCGTGACCAAGTCCGACCTCGCGATCTGGCGCGAGCACCTGATCTCCGACGCCGCCGACGGCGCCGCCCGCCTGGTGGTGCTGAACAAGATCGACACCATGTGGGACTCGCTGAGCACGCCGGCGCAGGTGCAGGCCCAGATCGACCGCCAGCGTGCCACGTCCGCCGAGATCCTCGGCCTTCGGCGCGAGCAGGTGATTCCCGTTTCGGCCCAGAAGGGCCTGGTCGCCAAGGTCAAGAACGATCCGGAACTTCTGGCCGCCAGCCAGCTGCCGGTGCTGGAGCGCGCCCTCGCCCACGACGTGATGAGCGAGCGCCAGACGCTGCTGCGCGCCGCGGTGGCGGGCACCGTGGGCGAACTGCGGGTCGAGGCCGGCCGCGCGCTGAACATCCGCCGGCGCGACCTGGCCGAGCAGATGCTCGAGCTCAAGGGCCTGCGCGGCAAGAACACGTCCGTCATCAAGCACATGCGCCTGCGAATCGAGCAGGAGCAGCGCGACTTCGACGTCAGCGGCGCCAAGATCCATGCCGTGCGCTCGGTGCACCTGAAGCTGTTGCGCGAGGTGTTCGCGCTCCTGGGCACCGCCGCGCTCAAGGAAGAGATGTCGCAGCTGACGCATGCGCTGCGCCAGCCCGGCATCAAGCTGGGCGTGCGCCGCTCCTACGCGCTCACGTTCGACCGCCTGCGCGAAGGCCTTCGCAAGGCCCAGGCCAAGAGCGGCGACATCCAGTCGATGCTGACCGGCACCTTCCGCCAGCTCAACGCCGAATACGGCTTCTCGCTGCAGCCGCCCAAGGAACCGGACCTGGCCCGCTTCGAGCGCGATCTCGACCTGGTCGAGCGCAGCCACCAGCAGTACCTGGGCGTGGGCAACGCGCTGCGGCTGGCGCAACCCGAGTTCGCCGATCGGCTGGTGCGCGCCCTGGCGACCCGCCTGCGTGTCATCTACGAATCGGCGCTGGGCGAAGTCGAGCTGTGGAACAAGGCCGCCGCGGCCCAGCTGGATGCCCAGCTGCGCGAACGCCGCCGCAACTTCAGCCGCCGCATCGAGGCGATCGAGCGCATCCAGCAGGCCGCTTCGGGTCTGGACGACCGCATCCTCGAAATCGAAGCGCAGGACGCCGCGATCGACGAACTCGAGGCCAAGCTCGCCGAGCTGACCGGCCATCTCACCGAGAGCCCCGCCGGCCAGCCGGCCGACGCCGAGCCGCAACTGCAGCAGGCATGACCGCTTCGCAAGCCGGCATCGCCGGCCGCGTGGTGCGCTGGCAAGCCGGCCACGGGCGCAGCAGCCTCCCGTGGCAGAACACGCGCGATCCCTATCGCGTCTGGCTGTCGGAAATCATGCTGCAGCAGACCCAGGTCGCCACGGTCCTGGGCTACTACGAGCGCTTCCTCCAGCGCTTCCCCGACGTCGCCCGCCTGGCCGCCGCGTCGCTGGACGAAGTGCTGGCGCTTTGGAGCGGCCTGGGCTACTACTCGCGCGCCCGCAACCTGCACCGGTGCGCGGTCGCGGTGATGGAGCAGCACGGCGGGCGCTTTCCCGCCAGCGCGGCGCAGCTCGAACAGCTGCCCGGCATCGGCCGGTCCACGGCCGCGGCCATCGCATCCTTCTGCTGGGACGAGCGCGCGGCCATCCTGGATGGCAACGTCAAGCGCGTGCTGGCGCGGGTGCTGGCGTTCGGCGACGACCTGGCGCAGGCCTCCGCGGAGCGGGCTTTGTGGCAGCGGGCCACCGATCTGTTGCCGGAGCAGCCGGCGGACATGCCGGCGTACACGCAAGGAATGATGGACCTGGGCGCCACCGTCTGCCTGGCGCGCAACCCCAGCTGCCTGATCTGCCCGCTGGAGCCGGTGTGCGAGGCGCGTCGGCTGCAGACGCCGCAGGCTTTCCCGGTGAAGACGCGCAAGCTGCGCCGCACCGCTCAGTCACTCTGGCTGCTGCGCGCGCGCGATCGCAAAGGCTCGATCTGGCTGGAGAAGCGGCCGACGCCGGGCGTCTGGGCCGGGCTCTACTGCCTGCCGGTGTTCGACTCGCGCGAGGCGCTGGAAGCCGCGCTGCCCGCCCGCGCTCGCGATCGCCTGCAGGACGCGCCCGCCTTCCTGCACGTGCTCACGCACAAGGACCTGTACCTGCACCCGGTCGAAGTGGACCTGCCGACAGGTGCGCTCGAGGCCCGGGAAGGCCAGTGGTTCGGCAACGAGGAATGGCCCGGCCTGGGTCTGCCCGCGCCGGTGCGCAAGCTGCTGGCCGGCTAGTCAGCGCGCCAGTTCGCGGTGGCGCTTGAGCGTGGTCCAGCGACCGCCGAACGCCTTCGCCAGACGCTCCACCAGGTACACCGAGCGGTGCTGCCCGCCGGTGCAACCGATCGCCACCGTCACGTAGCTGCGGTGGTCGCGCGCCAGCGGTTCCAGCCATTGCTGCAGGAAACCTTCGATCGATCCGAACATCGCGTCCACGCCCGGCTGCTCGCGCAGGAAGTCGATCACCGGCTGGTCGAGGCCGGTCAGGTCGCGCAGGGCCGGCTCGTAGTGCGGATTGGGCAGCATGCGCACGTCGAACACATAGTCCGCATCGACCGGAATGCCGCGCTTGAAGGCGAACGACTCGAACACCAGCGTGAGCTGGCTGGCCGGGGCCGACAGCAGCGACTTCACCTGGGCCTGCAGCTGCGCCGGACGGATGGTGCTGCTGTCGATGACGTGGGCGCGTTCGCGCAGGTCGGCGAGCAGCTCGCGCTCGAGCTCGATGGCATCGACCAGCGCTCGCTGGCGCATCAGCGGATCGGCCTCCTGTTCGGGCCCGGGCTGCTGCGACAGCGGATGGCGCCGCCGCGTCTCGGAGAAGCGGCGCACCAGCGTGTCGGTGGTGGAGTCCAGGAACAGCGAGCGGATCTGCACGCCCTGGGCGGCGAGTCCCTCCAGCTGTGCCGGCACCTGCGGAAGGGAGGTGGCGCTGCGCACGTCCATCGCGATGGCGACGTGCTTGCCCTTGCTGGCCTGCTCCAGCGCGACGAACGACAGCAGCAGCTCGGGCGGCAGGTTGTCCACGCAGTAGTAGCCGGCGTCCTCCAGCGCGCGCAGCGCCACGGACTTGCCCGACCCGGACATGCCGGTGATGAGGACCAGTTCGAGATTCATGCCGCCGCGCTGCCCAGCATTTCCTTGGCGTGCGCCAGCGTCGTGCCCGACAGGCGTTCGCCGCCCAGCATGCGCGCGACTTCGGCCACGCGCTGTTCGCCCTGCACCGGCTCGACGGTGCTGGTGGTGCCCGCCTTGTCGGCGCGCTTGGACACGACCAGGTGGTGGTCGGCGCAAGCGGCCACCTGCGGCAGGTGGGTGACGGCCAGGACCTGGCGGTCGCGACCCAGCTGCTTCATCAGGCGGCCCACCGTCTCGGCGACCGCGCCGCCGACGCCGGAATCCACCTCGTCGAAGATCAGCGTCTGCGCGCTGCCGAGCCGGCTGGTGGTGACCGCGATGGCCAGCGCGATGCGCGAGAGCTCGCCGCCGGAGGCGACCTTGCCCACCGGCCGCGCGGTGGCGCCGGGATGCCCGGCGACCAGGAAATTGACTTCGTCCAGGCCGGATGCGGACGGCTGCGGCAGCGGCTGCAGCGACACCTCGAACTTGCCGCCCTGCATGCCCAGGCCTTGCATGGCCTGCGTGATCGCCTTGGCCAGTTGCGGCGCCGCCTTGGCGCGCGTCTTCGACAGCGTGGTGGCCTTGGCCAGGTAGGCACGACCGCAATCTTTCTCGGCGGCTTCGAGCGCGGCGAGATCGGCGGCGGCATCCAGGCGCGCCAGTTCTTCCTTCCAGCCGGCCAGCAGCGCGGGCAGCTCCGGCGGCGTGCGCTTGTAGCGGCGCGCCAGCGAGAGCCAGAGGCTCATGCGCTCGTCCAGCTCTGCCAGACGGTCAGGATCCAGGTCGGTCTTGCGCAAGTAGGCGTGCAGCGAATGGGCCGCGTCTTCCGCCTGGGCCAGCGCGGAGGACAGCACTTCGGCCAACGCGAGGAACTCGGGCTCGAGCTGTTCCTGCTCCTGCAGCAGCGATTGCGCCTGCGACAGGCTGGACGTGGCGCCGGAGTCGTCGCCTTCCAGCGCCTGCAGCGCGTTGCGCGCGGCGTCCAGCAGCGCCTGGGCGTGCGACAGGCGTGTGTGGCTGGTGTTGAGCTCGTCCCACTCATCGGCACCGGGCGCAAGCTTGTCGAGCTCGCCGATCTGCCAGGCCAGGCGCTCGCGCTCGCGCTGCAGCGTGTCCTGCGCCTCGCGCGCCTGGGCCAACGTCTTCTGCGCCGCGCGCCACGCCTCCCAGGCCGGCTGCAGCGAGTCGACCGACACGCCTGCGTAGGCGTCGAGCAGGGACCGCACGGCGTCGGGACGGGTGAGGCTCTGCCAGGCGTGCTGGCCGTGGATGTCGACCAGCTGCTCGCCGGCCTCGCGCAGCTGCGCGGCGGTGGCGGGGCTTCCGTTGATCCACGCGCGGCTCTTGCCCTGGCTGTCGATGCTCCGGCGCAGCAGCAGGCTGTCGCCGCCTTCGAAGCCGGCCTGCTCCAGCCACGGCAGCAGGACCGCGGGCAGGTCGAACTCGGCGCTGATGTCGGCGCGGGCCGCGCCCTCGCGCACCACGCCGGCGTCGGAGCGGGCGCCCAGCGCCAGCTGCAGCGCATCGACCAGGATGGATTTGCCCGCGCCGGTCTCGCCGGTGAGGACCGAGAAACCGTCGCCGAGCTCCAGTTCGAGCTCGCGCACGATGACGAAATCGCGCAAGGCGATGCGCTTCAAGCTCACGAGCCCCCCTCGTTCCAGTGCAGCTTCCTGCGCAAGGTGTCGTAGTAGCTCCAGCCGCGCGGGTGCAGGAACCGCACCTGGTGCTGCGAGCGCTTGACCAGGATGCGGTCGCCGTGCAGCAGCGAGGCCAGCGACTGCATGTCGAAATTGGCGCTGGCATCGCGGCCCGCGACCAGCTCGATGGCGATCTCCACCGAGTCCGGGATCACGATGGGCCGGTTGGACAGCGTGTGCGGCGCGATCGGCACCACCGCCCAGGCCGGGTTGCCGGGATGCAGCAGCGGCCCGCCGGCCGACAGCGCGTAGGCGGTGGAACCCGTCGGCGTGGCGACGATCAGGCCGTCGGCGCGCTGGTTGGCGACGAAGTGGCCATCCACCTCGACCCGCAGTTCCACCATGCCGGAGGTGGCGCCGCGGTTGACCACCACGTCGTTCATGGCCTGGGCCTTGAACACGCAGTCGCCGTCGCGCATCACCTGCGCCAGGATCAGGCTTCGGCGGTCTTCCTCGTATTCGCCGCGCAACATGGGAGCGAGCGCGTCGCGGTAGCCGTCCAGGCGGATGTCGGTGACGAAGCCCAGGCGCCCCTGGTTGATGCCCACCAGCGGCACGCCGAAGCGAGCCAGCTGGCGGCCGATGCCCAGCATGGTGCCGTCGCCGCCCACCACCAGGCCCAGGTCGCATTGCGCGCCGATGGCGGGCACGTCCAGAACGTTGTAACCCACGATGCCGCAGGTGCTTGCGGTGTCGTGCTCGATCGCGACGTCGCAGCCTTCGGAAACAAGGAATTGGGCGATGTCCTCCAGGGCCGCGCGGCTGCTCGCGGCGGCCGCCCCGCCGGCGTGGTACTTGCCTATCAGCGCAACCTGGCGGAACCGAGTGCTCATCGAAGGAATTACATCATTAAAATTCCTGAGAGGCCTCCGCACCATGCTCGATGACCGTGCCAAGTTGTTGTTGAAAGCGCTGGTCGAGCGCTACATCGCCGAAGGGCAGCCGGTGGGTTCGCGCACGCTCTCGCGCGCGTCGGGGCTGGAGCTTTCGCCCGCCACCATCCGCAACGTGATGTCGGACCTGGAGGACCTGGGCCTCATCGCCAGTCCCCACACCTCGGCCGGCCGCATCCCGACCGCGCGCGGCTACCGACTGTTCGTGGACACCATGCTCACCGCGCAGCGGGAGCAGTTCCACGCGCCCAGCCTGCCGCCCGACCAGCCGCAGCGGGTGATCGCCAACGCGGCCCAGCTGCTGTCCAACCTGTCGCATTTCGTCGGCGTGGTCATGTCGCCGCGGCGCACGTCCGTGTTCCGCCACATCGAATTCCTGCGGTTGTCGGAGCGACGCTACCTGGTCATCATCGTCTCGCCCGACGGCGACGTGCAGAACCGGGTGGTGTTCACCGATACCGACTACACCCAGCAGCAGCTGGTGGAAGCGTCCAATTTCCTGAACACCCACTACGCGGGCCTGGCCATCGAGCAGGTGCGCGAGCGGCTCAAGACCGAGGTCGAGCAACTGCGCGGCGAGATCGTGCAGCTGATGCACACCGCCGTGGACGCCAGTTCCGAGGCGCTGGCCCAGGCGCAGGGCGAGGTGGTCATCTCCGGCGAACGCAACCTACTGGAGGTGTCGGACTTCTCCAGCGACATGACGCACCTGCGCAAGGCATTCGAACTCTTCGAGCAGAAGACCCAGCTGATGCGCCTGCTGGACATCTCCAGCCAGGCCGAGGGCGTGCGCATCTTCATCGGCGGCGAGAGCCAGGTCGTGCCGTTCGAGGAGCTGTCGGTCGTGAGTTCGCCGTACGAGGTGGACGGCCAGATCGTCGGCACCCTGGGCGTGATCGGGCCGACCCGCATGCCCTACGACCGGATGATCCAGATCGTGGACATCACGGCGAAGCTGGTGAGCAACGCCCTCAGCCACCACAAATGACCGCGCGCGCGGCGCGCGGTCATCCCCGCGAAGGCGGGGATCCAGCTCCCTGATCCCTACAATCCCCGGGGTCGGGGCGTTAGCTCAGTTGGTCAGAGCAGGGGACTCATAATCCCTTGGTCGCTGGTTCAAGTCCAGCACGCCCTACCAACCGTCGAGGGCAGGCCCAAACTCCTGCTATACTCGCTGGCTTCGCGGCTGTAGCTCAGTTGGATAGAGTACTTGGCTACGAACCAAGGGGTCGTGGGTTCGAATCCTGCCAGCCGCGCCAAAAACGAAGGGTCTGGTCTCGCAAGAGGCCAGACCCTTTTCTTTGGCTGAGCCGTTTCAGCGCCTGGCGCGGGCCACCCGCTGGTCGATCTTCACCACCGGCCGCGCCGTGAAGGCGTCCAGGCGATTCCCCATGGCCGTGGCCAGCGCGTCCAGCCGCTGCTGCGCCGGCGGATGGGTTGAGAGCGACAGGGCGAACAGCGGATCGTCCGGCGCCTGGCCGCGCAGCTGCTGCAGCACGCCGGGCAGGCCGTAGGGGTCGAAGCCGGCCCGCGCGGCGAAGACGACGCCCTGGCGGTCCGCATCGAATTCGTCCTGCTGGTCGAGGCCGCTCGAATACAGGCTGCGGGCCATGGCCAGCACCTGCTGCGACACCAGCGAACCCACCGCACTCGTGCGGATCTGCGAACCGATCAACTGCGTGAAGGCGCCCGCGCGCGCTTTCGTCCGCAGCGCCTGCAGGTGGTGCCGTTCGGTGACGTGCGTGATCTCGTGCGCCAGGATGCCGGCGAGCTCCGCCTCGTCGACGCGGTCCACCAGTCCGCTCGTCACGAACACATAGCCGCCCGGCGCGGCGAAGGCGTTGAACCCGGGGTCGTCCAGCACGGTGAAGGTCCAGGGCAGCAGGGGCCGGCCCGTCTGCAGCGCGATCCAGCGGCCAAGCTGGTTGACGTAGCGCTGCAGCGCCGCGTCGCCATGCATGGGCTTGCTCCCCAGCAGCACGGCGGCAAGCTGGCGGCCGATCTCGATCTCCTTCGGTTCATCGATCGGCGCGTCCTGCGACAGCAGCGCCATGAAGTCGACGCCGCCGGGCTGGGTCGCGGCGGCGGGCTGCTGCGCCGGCGCGAGCAGGGCACCGAGCGGACCGGCCGGCGCCGCCTTCCCGGGCTGCTGCTGCACCGCATTCAGGATCGAGTTCAGCGCCCCCAGCGGATTGTTCTGGGCGACGGCGGGCGTGAGCGCGAGCGCCAGGCCGGCGGCAAGGGCAAGTCGGCGCAGGTTCATTGCGAGGCTCCCGGGTTGGAGGTAACCGGTTGAGCCGGAGCGGGCAGGGTGGAAACCGTCTGCGCCGCCAAGCCCGCTTCGCGCGCGAACTGCCGGGCCTGCGGTTCCGAGACCCGCAGCGCTTCCATCCTCGAAACCGCTGCCGTGTCCGGCTGAGCCTGGGCCAGGTCTTCAGCGCCCAGTCCCCGGATGCCGAGGGTGGCGTTGTTCGAGGCGGAAGTCGTCGCGGGCTTGCCGAACAGCCGGGTGACGCCGCGGAACAGGCCGGAGGCGCCGCCGCCGGACGACGCTCCAGCGCCGCCCGCCGTGCCCAGGTCGAACAGGTGCACCCAGCCGACCACGCCCGCACCGGTCCGCACGCGGACCCAGGGGCCCTGGCGATCGGCCAGTCGCGTCACCGACGCCTCGGCCTGCAGCGACGCCAGGCTGCGGCTCTCGCCGGGCTGCTCGCGCACTTCGGTGGCGCGTCGCACCACCACCGTCTCCTCCTGGGCCTGGGCGTGTACGGCCCCGCCGGCCACCAGGCATGCCAGGACCAGCAAAGCCCCGCCGAATCGCGTGCGCATCGTTCTTCCCCTTTCCGTCGGGACGTCACAGATGAGCGGAATTCTATGAAGCTCAACGGTAGGTGTCCTACAAGACCACCTCGTCCATTCCGACAACCTCATCCAGAACACGCTTCTTACATTCGAAGCGTCGTGAAAAACCTGCTTACGTCCGGCTCAGCTTGCCTGGCGAACGGACGTGCCATGGAGGGGGACGACCATGATGGAACTCGGGACCGGCAGTGAACAATCCTGGCGCCGATTCGCCTGGGCCGCACCGCTGGTGCGGCGAGGCCAGCCGTTGTCGCCGGACCAGCTGGCGATGCTGCATGCGGCGCCGCTGCTGCCGGACGACGAGACCGAGCGCCTCACGGACCTGCGCGAACTCTCGGTGCTGGACAGCCAGGCCGACGCGGAGCTGGACACCCTGGTCGAACTGGCCGCCGCGACCTGCGGCGCGCCGATGGCGGCACTGAGCTTCATCGACGGCTCGCGCCAGCGCTACAAGTCGCGTGTGGGCATCCCGGTCGCCGAAGTGAGCCGCAACGCGGGCCTGTGCTCGCGCGCCATCCTCTCGTCCGATGCGGTGCTGGAGATCCCCGACACGGCGCGCGTGCCCTGGTTCATGTCCGGCCTGCACGGGCCTGACAGCCTGCCCGTGCGCTTCTATGCCGGCGCACCGCTGCGCACGCGCGAGGGCAGCGCGATCGGCGCGTTGTGCGTGATGGACCAGGCGCCTCGGCGACTGACCGATCCGCAACGCGGCGCGCTGGAGCGCATCGCGCGCGCCATCTGCAACCAGCTCTCGCTGCGCCGGCAGCTGCGTCTGGCGACGCAGACCGATCGCCTCACCGGCCTGCCCAACTGGCTGCACTTCGAAGCGGAATTCGAAGCGCTCAAGCCGCAGCGCGGGATCGCCTGCTTCGTGCGGCTGAAGGCCCTCACGCAGATCAGCACGGCGCACGGTTTCCGCGTGGCCGATGCGCTGGTGCAGCAGACCGCGGACCGGCTGCGCGTCATCGCGGCGGGCGGCGCCTTCATCGGCCGCATCAAGCGCGGCCTGTTCCTGTTGTTCTTCCCCGAGATGGAGCCGCAGTCCTTCGCCCGCCTGCAGGCGCCGATGGTGGCCGCGCAGCTGCAGGCGCCCTACGTGGTGAACGACCTCACGCTGGTCTGCCCGGTGCACCTGGGCTTCGCCGCCTATCCGCGCGACGGCGCCACCCTCGACGAGGTGGTGAACGCGGCCGACGCGGCGCTGCAGCTGGCGATCGAGCGCGACGAGCCCACGGCGTTCTTCGACAAGTCGGTGGACAGCGCCACCACCCCGACGCACTACCGGCTGGAGCCGCAGCTGCGCAACGCGCTCGCCCACGACGAGTTCATCAACTACTACCAGCCCAAGGTGGATCTGGCGACCGGCCGCATCCAGGGCGTGGAGGCACTGATCCGCTGGGAGCATCCGCAGCGCGGGCTGGTGCCGCCTTCGGAGTTCGTTCCGGCGCTGGAAGCCACGGGGCTGATCAAGGACGTCGGCCGCCGCATCCTGGAGCGGGCGGTGGCCGACTGGCGGCGCTGGCGCGATGCCGGTCTGCCCGCGCCGCGCATCGCCGTCAACGTGGCGGCCGCGCAGCTGCGCGACGGCGACCTGGTGCGGCACCTGCGCGAAGCCCTGGCGGCCGTCGACGGCGACCCGGCGGCGCTGTCGATCGAGGTCACCGAGAGCGTGCTGATCAGCAACATGGAACGGGCGATCGAGGTGCTCAGCGAAGTGCGCCGGCTCGGGCTGCCGGTGGCCATCGACGACTTCGGCACCGGCTATTCATCGCTCGCCTACATCGTCACGCTGCCGGTCGATGAAGTGAAGATCGACCGGGCCTTCGTCAAAAAGATCAGCACCGACCCCGCCTACCGCGACATCGTCGCCACCTGCGTCCACCTGGCGCGCAACCTCAGCCTTCGCGTGGTGGCCGAAGGCGTGGAGACGCAGGACCAGGCGAGGGCGCTGCGCAAGCTGCGCTGTGACTGCGCGCAAGGCTTCCTGTACAGCCCGCCGATACCCGCCGACGAACTTGGGCGCATGCTGGGCCGCGTGCTGGCGCCCTGCTGAAGGTGATCGGATCAACGCGACAGCCCGGTAGGACGGCGCCTACTGGAGCATGCAAAGGGGCGACTTAACATCACGGCGCCTGCCATGCCTTCGACTGCCGAGCCTTCCTCTTTCCACGACCTCCGCGCGCAGGACGACGACGTCGTGCGCATGCTGGAGCGCGCGGCCTCGATCGGGATCTGGCGCCTCGACCTGGAGCCGCCCAGGCTCTTCTGGTCCGACCAGCTGGCAACGATGCATGGCGCTCCCGCCGGCTACGCGCCGCCGGCGGACGATCCGCTGAGGCACTACGCGCCCGGCTGCAAGGCTTCGCTGGAAGAGCTGCTGAAGGCCTGCGCCACCGAGGGAAAGCCGTTCGACGAGGAGGCGCAGATCCTCCTCCTGGATGGCCGGCGCGCCTGGGTGCGTTCGCTCGGCCAGCCGGTGCGCGACGAGGCCGGCCGCATCGTGGCCGTGCAAGGCGCGGTGCAGGAAATCGCGCCGCGCGGCCTGCGTCCCGGCACGCTGCTGCGGATGGGCGCGGCGCTGGGCAGCGGCGAGGCCTTCGCGACGGTCGACCGCAACGGCCACTACACCTTCCTCAACGAGCAGGCCGAGGAGATGCTGGGCGCGCCCAGCGCGCAGCTGATCGGCCGGCGCTTCTGGAACTCCTTCCAGAAGACCGCGCGCCTGCGGCTGGAGGAGCAGTTCCGGACTTCGCTCGCGCGCGGCGTGAAGCTCGAGTTCGAGCAGCTCGATGCGCGCCTGTCGCACTGGCTCGAGGTGCGCGGCTTCCCCTTCGGCGCGGGCATGGCAATCCACCTGCGCGACGTGACCGAGCGCCGCAAGTCGCAGGAGCAGCTGCGGCTGCTGGAAGGCAGCATCGCCCGCCTGAACGACATCGTGATCATCACGGAGGCCGGCCCGTTCAGCGAACCGGGGCCGCGCATCGTGTTCGTCAACGAAGCGTTCGAGCGCCGCACCGGCTACACGCGCGACGAGGTGATCGGCCGCACGCCGCGGCTGCTGCAGGGGCCCAACACGCAGCGTCGATCGCTCGACCAGATCCGCGCGGCGCTGGAGGAGTGGCGGCCCGCGCGGGTCGACCTGATCAACTACAAGAAGAACGGCGAGCCGTTCTGGGTGGACCTGGACGTCTCGCCCGTGTGGGACAAGCAGCGCAAGCTCACGCACTGGGTGGCGGTGGGCCGCGACGTCACCGAGCGGAAGCTCGCGGAGGAGAAGATCCAGCACCTGGCCTTCTATGACGCGCTCACCAAGCTGCCCAACCGCCAGCTGCTGATGGACCGCCTGCATGCCGCGCTGGCCGACCCGGCACGGCCGCGCGAAGGCGCGCTGATGTTCATCGACCTGGACAACTTCAAGGTGCTCAACGACACGCTGGGCCACCAGAAAGGCGACCTGCTGCTGCAGCTGGTGGCCGAACGGCTGCGCTCCTGCGTGGCCAAGGGCGACACCGTGGCGCGCCTGGGCGGCGACGAGTTCGTGATCCTGCTGGAGAACCGTGGTGAGAAGCCGCTGGACCCAGCCACCGGCGCTCGCGCGGTGGCCGAACGCATCCTCGCGGCGCTCGGCGAGCCCTACGTGCTGCCGGGCTACCTGCACCACTCGACCTGCAGCATCGGCGTCACCCTGTTCAGCAAGAACGATCGCGTGGTGAGCGAGCTGCTCAAGCAGGCCGACCTGGCCATGTACCAGGCCAAGAGCGCGGGGCGCAACACGGTCCGCTTCTTCGACCCGGAGATGCAGGCGGTGGTCAGCGCCAATGCCGCCCTGGCAGCCGACCTGCGGCAGGCCTGGCGCGAAAACCAGTTCCGCATCGACTACCAGCCGCAAGTGGGCGCCGACGGCCGCATGATCGGAGTGGAGGCGCTGCTGCGCTGGCAGCATCCGCAGCGCGGCCTGGTGCCGCCGGACCAGTTCATCTCGGCGGCGGAAGAGACCTCGCTCATCGTCCCGATCGGGCGGTGGGTGCTGGACGCCGCCTGCGCGCAGTTGGTGGCCTGGGAGCACCGGCCCGATCGCAGCCACCTGACGATCTCGGTGAACGTCAGCGTCAAGCAGTTCCGGCATCCCGAGTTCGTGGACGAGGTGATGCAGGCCATCGAGCAATCGGGCGTGCAGCCGCACAAGCTCAAGCTCGAACTGACCGAAAGCCTGCTGGCCGACGGGATCGACGTCACCATCGCCAAGATGGGCAGCCTCAAGGATATGGGCGTGACGCTGTCGCTGGACGACTT
>JAEWBU010000387.1 GCA_023390985.1 Pseudomonadota bacterium | reverse complement strand
GTTCACCGGCAACGCCAACCCGGGCCTGGCGGCCGAGATCGCCGAGCACCTGGGCATTTCGCTGGGAGCCGCCAGCGTCGGCCGCTTCTCCGATGGCGAGGTGACGGTCGAGATCAACACCAACGTGCGCGCCCGCGACGTGTTCGTGGTCCAGTCCACCTGCGCGCCGACCAACGAGAACCTGATGGAACTGCTGATCATGGTCGACGCGCTCAAGCGCGCCTCGGCCGAGCGGATCAGCGCCGTCATCCCCTACTTCGGCTACGCCCGCCAGGACCGCCGCCCGCGCAGCTCGCGCGTGCCGATCTCGGCCAAGGTGGTCGCCAACCTGCTGCAGACCGTGGGCGTCTCGCGGGTCCTGACGATGGACCTGCACGCCGACCAGATCCAGGGCTTCTTCGACATCCCGGTGGACAACATCTATGCGTCGCCGGTGCTGCTGTCGGACGTGCGCTCCAAGAAGTACGAAGACCTGATCGTGGTGTCGCCCGACGTGGGCGGCGTGGTGCGCGCCCGCGCGCTGGCCAAGCAGCTGGGCACCGACCTGGCCATCATCGACAAGCGCCGCCCGCGCGCCAACGTCAGCGAAGTGATGCACGTCATCGGCGAGATCGAAGGCCGCAACTGCGTGATCATGGACGACATGATCGACACCGCCGGCACGCTGGTGAAGGCGGCCGAGGTGCTGAAGGCGCGCGGCGCCAAGAAGGTCTACGCCTACTGCACGCACCCGATCTTCTCGGGCCCGGCCATCGAGCGCATCGCCAAGGGCTCGGCGCTCGACGAAGTCGTGGTCACCAACACCATCCCGCTGTCGGACGCCGCGCGCGGCTGCAGCAAGATTCGCCAGCTCACCGTGGCGCCGCTGATCGCCGAGACGATCCAGCGCATCGCCAAGGGCGAGTCGGTGATGAGTCTGTTCTCGGAGCAGGAGAACCTGTTCTGAGGCACTGAGAAGCCGGCACAGGGCCGGCTTCCACAACCCGAAGCCACACTGGTCGCGGTGGGCTTTCCAATCGGAGAATCACTATGAAATTCGTCGCTTTCGAGCGCGCCAAGCAGGGAACGGGTGCGAGCCGCCGTCTGCGCAATACCGGCAAGACGCCCGGCATCGTGTACGGCGGTGAAGGCCAGCCGCAGCTGATCGAGCTGGACCACAACGCCCTGTGGCACGCCCTCAAGAAGGAAGCGTTCCACTCCTCCATCCTCGAGATGGAACTGGCCGGCAAGACCAGCAAGGTGCTGCTGCGCGACGTGCAGATGCACCCGTTCAAGCAGCTGGTGCAGCACATCGACTTCCAGCGCGTGGACGCCAAGACCAAGCTGCACATGAAGGTGCCGGTGCACTACGTGAAGGCCGAGGAATCCGACGCTGTCAAGTTCGAGCACTGCGTGGTCAACCCGGTGCTGACCGAGCTGGACATCTCCTGCTTCCCGGGCGACCTGCCCGAGTTCATCGAGGTGGACCTGTCGGGCCTGAAGAAGGGCACGTCGCTGCACCTGAGCGAGATCAAGCTGCCCAAGGGCGTGTCGGCCATCCTGCACGGCAAGAAGGACCCGGTGCTGGTGTCCGTCGTGGCAAGCAAGGCCGAGGAAGCCACGGAAGGCGAAGGCGCAGCCGCCGCTGCTCCGGCCGCCGATGCGAAGGCCGCTCCGGCCAAGGACGCCAAGGCCGCTCCGGCCAAGGCCGCCAAGAAGTAATCCCCTTCAACCGAGGGAACGAGGCCCGCTTCGGCGGGCCTTTGCATTGGCGGGCGCCTACGCGTTTCGCCTTACCATCGACCGATGATCAAGCTGTTCGTCGGCCTGGGCAATCCGGGCACCGAGTACGAGGGCACCCGCCACAACGCGGGGTTCTGGTGGGTGGACGCGCTCGCCCGCGAACTCAAGCTCCACCTCTCGATGGACAAGGACTACCACGGCCTCGTGGCGCGCGGAAACGTGCACGGCCAGACGGTCTGGCTGCTCGAGCCGCAGACCTACATGAACGTCTCGGGCAAGTCGGTGGCGGCGCTGGCCCGCTTCTTCAAGATCGCGCCCGAGGAGATCCTCGTCGTCCACGACGAACTCGACGTGGTGCCCGGCCAGGCCAAGCTCAAGCAGGGCGGCAGCCACGCCGGCCACAATGGCCTGCGCGACATCCACGCGCAACTCGGCACGGGCGACTACTGGCGCCTGCGCCTGGGCATCGGCCATCCCGGCGTGAAGTCGGAGGTGGTCGACTGGGTGCTGCGCAAGCCGGCGCCCGACCAGCGCGAGGCGATCGAAGGCTGCATCGAGCGCACGCTCAAGGCCGTGCCGGCGCTGCTGGCCGGCGAGATGGACAAGGCGACCCTGATCGTCCACACCAGCAAGCCACCGCGGCCGAAACCGCCACGCCCCGAAGCAGGCTGAATCAGACCTGCGGGCGCCAACCTCGGGAGGAGCCCGTCATGAAGTCCCTGTTCTCAGCGCCGCTGGCGCTGGCCTGCGGCATTGCCCTCGCGCAGCCGTCCACCATCTACCGCTGCGGCGACAGCTACGGCAGCCAGCCTTGTGCAGGAGGTCGAGAGATCTCCGCGGAAACGCCCTCGCCCACTTCGGCGGAGCGCCGCGACGCGGCAGCGGCCGCCCAGCGCGACGCCCGCATCGCGGACGGCCTGGAGAAGGATCGGCTCAAGCAGGAGGCCCGGTCCGCGTCCTCGTCCTCCTATATCCCTTCGCCCGAGCCGAAGGCGCAGCCCACGCCGTACAAGTCGCCCGAGAAGAACGCGACTCGCAAGCTGGATGTGTTCACCGCCAGCGGGCCGGCCCCCAGCAAGCCGGAGAAGAAGAAGGAGAAGTCCGCCAAGGGCGGCGGCAAGAAGGGCAAGGCTCCAGAAGAGGCCAAGCCCGCCAAGGACGCCAAGCCCGCTCCCGCCGGCCGGATGGCCGTGAAGCGCTAGCGCTGGGACTTGTCCGGCTGCCCCGCCTGCGCCGTCAGGCGGCGGTACTTCTGCCAGAGCGTCTCCCGGTCCTCGACGTTCGCGGGATCGACCGGGATGCAGGACACGGGGCAGACCTGCACGCACTGCGGCTGGTCGAAATGCCCGACGCACTCGGTGCACTTGTGCGGATCGATCTGGTAGATCTCGGGCCCGAGGAAGATGGCCTCGTTCGGGCACTCGGGTTCGCAGACGTCGCAGTTGATGCACTCGTCCGTGATCATCAATGCCATGCGTGTTCCTGCCGTTCCGATGGGTTCCGATCCGATCTGGCATTATCCCCGCCTGCATGAGCGTCTTCCTCTTCAAGCGCCTGATCACCCTGGTGGCGACACTGGTGGGCGCTTCGGTGGTGGTCTTCCTGGTGCTGGAAATCCTGCCGGGAAACGCGGCCCAGATCCTGATGGGGCCGGATGCCTCGCCCGAGGCGGTGCAGGCCCTGGCCACCAAGCTCGGCATCGACCGGCCGCCGGTCGAACGCTACTTCAGCTGGGTGGGCGGCATGCTCACCGGCAACCTCGGCGACAGCTACGCCTACAGCACTCCCGTTTCCGAACTGGTCCTCGAACGGCTGAGCCTCACGGTCCCGCTGGCCGTGCTCGCGATGGCGATGACCGCCCTGATCGCCCTGATCGCCGGCATCTACGCCGCGTCGCGCCACAACAAGCTGGGCGACGTGGGCGTGATGGCCGCGTCCCAGGTCGGCATCGCCATCCCGAACTTCTGGTTCGCCATCCTGCTGATCCTGCTGTTCTCGGTCCAGCTCAAGTGGTTCTCCGCCGGCGGATTCCCGGGCTGGGGCGAGGGCCTGTGGCAAGGCCTGAGATCGCTGCTGCTGCCGGCGCTGTCGCTGGCGGTGGTGCAGTCGGCCATCCTGGCGCGAATCACGCGGTCGGCCGTGCTGGAGGTGCTGCGCGAGGACTTCGTGCGCACCGCGCGCGCCAAGGGCGTGAGCGAGCGCGGCACGCTGTGGGGCCACGTGCTGCGCAACGCCATGATCCCGGTGATCACCGTGGCGGGCCTGCAGTTCGCCGAGCTGCTGGCCGGCACCATCGTGGTGGAGAGCGTGTTCTACCTGCCCGGCATGGGCCGGCTGATCTTCCAGTCGATCCAGAACCGTGACCTGATCGTGGTGCAGAACTGCGTGATGCTGCTCGCGGCCATGGTGATCATCGTGAACTTCGTGGTCGACGTGCTCTACGCCGCCATCGATCCGCGCGTGAAGGCGAGCGACATATGAGCGCCGTGCCGCTGCCCGTCGCCACGCCGCCCGTCACACAGGGCTTCTGGCGCCGCGCGCTGCGCAACCGCAGCTTCGTGCTCGGCGGTCTGCTCACGCTGCTGCTGGTCGCCGCAGCCGCGCTGTCGCTGGCGTGGACGCCGCACGACCCGTACGACGTCAACATCCCCGACCGCTTGCAGGGCCCCAGCGGCAACCACTGGCTGGGCACCGACCCGTACGGCCGCGACATCGTGTCGCTGCTGCTGGTGGGCGCGCGCGCGTCCATCGTGGTGGGCGTCATCGCCGTCGGCATCGGCCTGGTGGTCGGCACGGCGTTCGGCCTGCTGGCCTCGGCCCGGCGCGGCTGGACCGAGGAAATCATCATGCGCGTGGCCGACTTCGGCTTCGCCTTCCCCGCCATCCTGTCGGCCATCATGCTCACGGCGGTGTTCGGCCCCGGCATGGTCAACGCGATCATCGCGATCGGCATCTACAACATCCCGACCTTCGCGCGCATCACGCGCGCCTCGGCCAACGCCATCTGGACCCGCGAGTTCGTGCTGGCCGCCCGCGCCTGCGGCAAGGGCGCCTTCAGCATCACGATGGAGCACGTGCTGCCCAACATCCTCTCGGTGCTGATCGTGCAGGCCACCATCCGCTTCGCCATCGCCATCCTCGCCGAAGCCGCGCTCTCCTACCTGGGCCTGGGCACGCAGCCGCCGCAGCCTTCGTGGGGCCGCATGCTCAGCGAAGCGCAGACGCTGCTGTTCCAGGCGCCGATGCTGGCCGTGTACCCGGGCGTGGCCATCGCGCTGGCGGTGCTGGGGCTCAACCTGGTGGGCGACGGCCTGCGCGACGTGTTCGACCCGCGCCTCGCGCGCAAGCGCTGACGACAAGAGAAAAGAAGATGGCGCTGCTCGAAGTCCGCAACCTCGACGTGATGCTGCAGACCCAGCGCGGCCCGGCGCGCGCCGTGCGCGACGTCAGCTTCACGCTGGAACGCGGCCAGACGCTGGGCCTGGTGGGCGAATCCGGCTGCGGCAAGTCGATCACCGCGATGTCGCTGATGGGCCTGCTGCCGGAGAACGCCAGGGTCGGCGGCAGCATCCAGCTCGAAGGCCGCGAGATCGTCGGCCTGCCCGAGCGCCAGCTGTGCGAACTGCGCGGCGACCGCATCGGCATGATCTTCCAGGAGCCGATGACGGCGCTGAACCCGGTGCACTCGGTGGGCCGCCAGGTGGCCGAGCCGCTGCGGCTGCATCGCGGCATGTCTTCGGCGGCGGCGCGCGAGGAAGCCATCGCCCTGCTCGATCGCGTCGGCATCCCGGACGCGACGCGCCGCATCGACGCCTATCCCCACCAGTTCTCCGGCGGCCAGCGCCAGCGCATCACCATCGCGATGGCGCTGGCCTGCGGCCCCGACCTGCTGATCGCCGACGAGCCCACCACCGCGCTCGACGTCACCATCCAGCGCCAGATCCTCGAGCTGATCCGCGGCCTGGTGGCCGAGCGCGGCATGGCGCTGATCCTGATCTCGCACGACCTGGGCGTGGTGGCGCAGAACGTCGCGCGGATGATGGTGATGTACGGCGGCGAGGTCGTGGAGGACGGCCCCACGGCCGAAGTGTTCGCCAACCCCTCGCATCCGTACACGCTCGGCCTGTTCGGCGCGCGTCCGCGGCTGGGCGGTCCTCGCGGCGGGCGCCTGACGACTATCCCGGGCACCGTGCCCGAACTCGTGGACCTGCCGCCCGGCTGCCCCTTCGCGGGACGCTGCCGCTTCACCCTGCCCGAGTGCCACGTCACGCAGCCGCCGCCGGTCGCGGTCGGTCCCGGCCAGCACGCGCGCTGCATCCGGCTGGACGCCGTGGCCGCGGAGAAGGTGCAGGTGGCCGCATGAGCGCTCCGCTCTTGCAAGTGCAGGACCTGGTGCGGCACTACACGATGCCGCGCGAGAAGCTGTTCGGCCCGCCGCCGGTGGTGCAGGCGCTCAACGGCGTGAGCTTCGCCATCGAGGCCGGCCGCAGCCTCGGCATCGTGGGCGAGTCGGGCTCGGGCAAGTCCACGCTCGCGCGGCTGGTGATGGCGCTGGACCAGCCCACCGCGGGCAGCGTGCGCATGGAAGGCCGCGACCTGCATGCGCTGCCGCCGCAGGAGCTGCGCCGCGCGCGGCGCGATTTCCAGATGGTGTTCCAGGACCCGTACGGCTCGCTCGATCCGCGCCAGACCGTGGAGCGGATCGTGTGCGAACCGCTGGCGGCCCAAGGCGGCGCGAGCGCGGCCGAACGGCGCGAGCGCGCGGGCGAAGTGCTGGCCTCGGTGGGCCTGCGCGCCAACGACCTGGGCAAGTACCCGCACGAGTTCTCCGGCGGCCAGCGCCAGCGCATCGCCATCGCGCGCGCGCTGATCACGCGGCCCAAGCTCATCGTGGCCGACGAGCCGGTGAGCGCGCTCGACGTCTCGGTGCAGGCGCAGGTGCTCAACCTCATGCAGGACCTGCAGGCCCGCTTCGGCGTGACCTACATGCTGATCAGCCACGACCTCGCGGTGGTCAACCACCTCTGCGACGACGTCGCCGTGCTCTGGCAGGGGCGCATCGTCGAACAGGGTCCGCCGCAGCGCCTGTTCCATGCCGCCGAACATCCGTACACGCGCGCGCTGCTCGAAGCGGTGCCGCGCGCGGAGCCCCCCGGAGCGCGCGCGACCGCATAAGCTAATCCCTCTTGCGCCGCGTCATTCGCCTCGGGGATGATCAGCGCAACCATCCCCTCGATCCCATGGAGCGAACAGCATGCTGAAACGACGGACCGTCCTCTCCTCCGCAGCCCTGGCCGGACTGCCGCTGGCCCTTCCGGAGCTGGCCCTGGCGCAGGGCCGCGGCAAGGATTCGATCGTCATCGCCATGACCCTGGAACCGCCGGGGCTCGACCCCACGGCCGGCGCCGCTTCGGCGATCGCGGAGATCACGCAGTACAACATCTTCGAGACGCTCACCAAGATCAACTCCGACGGCAGCGTCACGCCGCTGCTGGCCGAAAGCTGGGAAGTCTCGCCCGACCTCACCACCTACACCTTCCGCCTGCGCAAGGGCGTGAAGTTCCACAACGGCGAGCCTTTCAACGCGCAGGCGGTGAAGTTCTCGTTCGACCGCGCGGGTGCCGAGAAGAGCACCAACAAGGACAAGCGCACCTTCGCCGCCCTGAGCACGCAAGTGGTCGACGAGAACACCGTGGTGATCCTCACCAAGGAAATCGATCCGGACTTCCCGTTCCTGCTCGGCCAGGCCACGGCCGTGATCGTGGAGCCCAAGAGCGCCGACACCAACGCGACCAAGCCCATCGGCACCGGCCCCTACCGCCTCGAGAACTGGATGAAGGGCTCGTCCGCGGTGCTGACCAAGTGGGACGGCCACCGCAACGCGGCCAACGTCAAGATCCGCCGCGCCACCTTCCGCTTCATCGCCGATCCGTCGGCGCAGGTGGCGGCGCTGCTGTCGGGCGACGTGGATGCCGCGCCGCGCGGCATCTCGGGCCGCTCGGTGCCGCCGCTGCAGGGCAACCCGAACCTGCAGGTGATCGTGTCCGGCTCGCGCGCCAAGACCATCCTGGCGATCAACAACAAGAAGAAGCCGCTCGACGACATCCGCGTGCGCCGCGCCATCGCCGCCGCCATCGACCGCAAGGCGGTGATCCAGGGCGCGGTGGATGGCTTCGGCGTGCCCATCGGCAGCCACTACGTGCCGGCGCGCCCGGCTACGTCGACACCACCGGCGTCAATCCGTACAACCCGGACAAGGCGCGCGCGCTGCTCAAGGAAGCCGGCATCACCAGCCCGCTGGAGCTGACCATCACGCTGCCGCCGCCTTCGTACGCGCGCCAGGGCGGCGAGGTCATCGCCTCGCAGCTGTCCAAGGTGGGCATCACCGCCAAGCTGCAGAACGTGGAATGGGCGCAGTGGCTGTCGGGCACCTACGGCAACAAGAACTACGACCTCACCATCGTTTCCCACGTCGAGCCGTTCGACCTGGGCAACTTCGCCAAGCCCGACTACTACTGGAACTACTCCAGCCTGAAGTTCAACGAGCTGTACGGCAAGTACAAGCAGACCGGCAACGCCAAGGAACGCGCCCGCATGGTGGGCGACATCCAGCAACTGCTCGCGCAGGACTGCGTGCACGCGTTCCTGTTCCAGCCGCAATGGGTCACCGTCGCAAAGAAGGGCGTGCGGGGCCTCTGGAAGGACATGCCGATCTTCGTGAACGACCTTTCGGCGCTGTCCTGGGCTTGAGGGCGGGCGCGCATGACGAAGCAGTTCACGGGACATGCGCTGCATGAACTGTCCGCCGTCGAGCTGATCGAGGGCTACCGCCGCCGCGAGTTCTCGCCGGTGGAAGTCGCGCGATCGGTGCTCGGCCACGTCGAGCGCTGGGAAAGGCACCTGCAGGCGCTCTACCTGCCGCATCCGGAGCGCGCGCTGGAACAGGCCCGCGCCAGCGAACAGCGCTGGCTCAACCGGCAGCCGCTGGGGCCGATCGACGGCGTGCCGCTCACGCTGAAGGAAAACATCGCGACCGAAGGCGAGCCCACGCCGCTGGGCACGGCCGCCGTCGAGCTGGTGCCGGCTCCCGCCGACGCGCCCGCCGCGGCGCGCGTGCGCGAAAGCGGCGGCGTGCTGCTGGCCAAGACCACGATGCCGGACTACGGCATGCTGTCCTCGGGGCTTTCGAGCTTCCATCCGCTCTCGCGCAATCCCTGGAACCCGGCCATGACGCCGGGCGGCTCCAGCGCCGGCGCGGGCGCTGCCGCCGCCGCGGGCTACGGCCCGCTGCACGTGGGCACCGACATCGGCGGCTCGCTGCGCCTGCCGGCCGGCTGGTGCGGCATCTTCACGCTCAAGCCCAGCCTGGGCCGCATCCCGATCGACCCGCCCTACACCGGCCGCGCGGCCGGTCCGATGACGCGCACAGTCGCCGACTCGGCGCTGTTCATGCAGGTGCTCGCGCGGCCCGACGCGCGCGACAGCATGAGCCTGCCGTTCCAGGACATCGCCTGGCAGGACGCCGACGCGGGCGTGGCCAAGTTGAAGGGCCTGCGCATCGGCCTGCTCTTGGAAGCGGGCTGCGGGCTCGCCGTGCTGCCGCAGGTGAAGGCCGCGGTGGAGCACGCCGCTCGCCTGTTCGAACGCGCCGGCGCCCATGTCCAACCCATTCCGCCGTTCATGACGCAGGGAATGCTGGACGGAATGGACCACTTCTGGCGAATGCGCTCGCACGTGGACATGAAGGCGCTGCCCGCCGATCGGCGCGAGAAGGTGCTGCCCTACATCCGCACCTGGGCCGACAGCGCTGCGGGCCTGAGCGGCGAGGCGGTGTTCAAGGCCGCGAGCCAGTTCCACGCCACCCGCGTCGCCGCGGTCAACGCGTTCCGCGCGTTCGACTACGTCATCTCGCCGGTGTCGCCGGTGCCGGCCTTCCCGGCGGAGCTGCCCTCGCCCACCAACGACCCGCTGCGGCCGCTGGAGCACATCGGCTTCACCGTGCCCTACAACATGTCGGAGCAGCCGGCCGCGTCGATCAACTGCGGCTACACCTCGGACGGTCTGCCGATCGGCCTGCAGATCGCGGGCCAGCGTTTCGACGATCTCGGCGTGCTGCAGGTCGCCCGCGCCTTCGAGCTGCTGCGCGAACCGCAGCGCCCCTGGCCCCAGCCGCCCTCGGAGGCGCTGGACCATGTGGACTGACGCGCTCGGCAATGCGGTCACGCTGGAAGGCGGCGGCGCGGGCCTCGCGGCGCTGAACGATTTCGTCGAGGGTTTCATCGCCAGCGAATCGCGCGCGGTGAACGTGCTCGCGGCGGCCGACGATCCTTCGCCGATCGTGCAGGCCAGCATCGCGGCGCTGCACATGTTCGCGGAGTCGCGCGAGGCGTCGGCGAATGCGCGTCCTTTCATGGATCGCGCGCAGGCCGGCGCCGCGCGCACGACGCCGCGTGAGCAGCGCTTCATCGCGGCCGTCGCGGCCTGGGTCGAAGGCGACATCGCGCGCGCGATCGCACTGCACGAGGCGCAGGCCCGCGAGCATCCGCGCGACCTGGCCTCGCTCAAGCTCGGGCACTACCACGTGTTCAATCGCGGCGACGCGCCCGGCATGCTGCGCATGGCGCTCGCCGCCGAGCCGCAAGCCGGCGACGTGCCCTACCTGCACGGCATGCTGGCCTTCGCCTGGGAGCAGTGCCACGGGTTGGAGCAGGCCGAGGTCCACGCGCGCTGCGCGATCGCGATGCGGCGAAAGGAGCCGTGGGCGCACCACGCGCTGGCGCACGTGATGCTCACGCAAGGCCGCATCGAGGAAGGCCACGCCTTCCTGCGCGAGGTGAGCGACACCTGGAGCGGGTTGAACTCGTTCATGGTCACGCACAACTGGTGGCACCAGGCGCTGTTCGCGCTGGAGCTCGATCGCGCGGACGAAGTGCTCGAGCTCTACGACGGCCAAGTCTGGGGCGTGGCCAAGGACTACAGCCAGGACCAGATCAACGCGGTGTCGCTGCTCGCGCGGCTGGAACTGGCGGGCGTGGACGTCGGCGATCGCTGGCAGGACGTCGCGTCGTATCTCGCGCCGCGAATGGACGACCACGTGCTGCCGTTCCTCGACCTGCAGTACCTGCTCGGCCTGGCGCGAGCGGACCGGCCTGAAGCCGACGTGCTGCTGGCCCGCATGCAGGCGCACGCCGGCGAAGCGAGGCCCGACGAGCGTGCCGTCTGGGAAGACGTCTGCCTGCCCGCCGGCCGCGGACTCGTCGCTTGGTCGCGCGGCGAGCACGAGCAAACCGTCCGCGAACTCGGCCAGGCGTTACCCCGCATGCTGGAGATCGGCGGCAGCCACGCGCAGCGCGACCTCTTCTCGCAGATCCATCTCGATTCGCTGATCCGCAGCGGACGGCTGAACGGCGCGCAGAACCTCCTGCAGCCGCAGGTCCGCTCGCAACCCGAGTCGCGCCGGCTGCGCCGCCAGGGCGCGCAGCTGTATGCCGCGCTCGGCCTCTCACACGCCGCGGAGCGCCTGCTTTGATGAAGAAACTCGTTCTGATCCCCGGCCTGGCCGGCGACGCCGCCATGTGGCGCGACCAGCTCACCGGCCTGGCCGACCTGCATCCGGTCGTCACCGACGTCCACACGCGCCACGCCACCCTGCCGGAGATGGCCGCCGCGATGCTCGCCCGCCACCCCGGTCCGCTGGCGCTGTGCGGCGCCTCGATGGGCGGCATGGTCGCGATGGAAGCGGCGCGCCAGGCGCCGGACCGCGTGCGCGGGCTCGCACTGCTGGGCACCAGCGCGCACCCCGAGAACGAGGAGATGCGCGGCATCCGCGAGAAGGCCATCGAGTTGTTCGCGCAGGGCCGCCTGCGCGAGGTGATCGAGCCGAACGCCGGCATGGCCTTCCACCCGGACCATGCGCGCGACGCCGAGCTGGTCGATCGCTACCTGGAGTTCGTGCTGCGCGCCGGACCGGACCAGTTGATCCGCCAGAACCGCGCCGTGATCGCGCGCCCCGATGCGCGGCGGCACCTACCTTCGCTGCGCTGTCCGGTGCTGGTGATGTGCGGCGAGGACGACCAGCTCACGCCGCCGGAGCTGTCGCGCGAGATCGCCCGACTGGCCCCCGGCGCCGAGCTGGTGCTGGTCCCGCGCTGCGGGCACATGCTGACGATGGAAAGGCCGCAGGCGGTGAACGAAGCCCTGCGGCGCTGGTACGCCCGCCTCTAGGAGCCGCCGAGGCTCCTGACCTTTTCCTGCAGCCGCCGCTGCACGGTGGGCGAGACGAACTTGTCGATCTCGCCGCCCAGCACCGCGATCTCGCGCACGAAGGTGCTGCTGATGAACTGGTACTTGTCGCTGGGCGTGAGGAACACCGTCTCCACGTCGGGCATCAGGCTGCGGTTCATGCCCGCCAGCTGGAATTCGTAGTCGAAGTCGGTCACCGCGCGCAGGCCGCGCACCATGGCCTTGCCGCCGCGGGCCACCACGAAGTCGCGCAGCAGGCCGGAGAAGCTCTCGACGGTGACCTGCGGGTAGGGCTTGACCACCTCGCGCGCCATCTCGATGCGCTCCTGCAGCGTGAACATCGCCTTCTTGTGGTGGCCGGCCGCGACCGCGACGATCACCTTTTCGAACAGCTGGGTGGCACGCCGCACGACGTCCTCATGGCCCAGGGTCATGGGGTCGAAGGTGCCGGGGTAGACGGCGATGACGGGATGGGCCATGGCGGTAATGGTCAAAAGGTCGAGCCGCTGGCGATTATGCGGCCGGCCCGCCGGCCCGTCCGAGCAGGTGGGCGTGGACCGCGCCGGCCTTCAGGTGGCGCTGGATCGCCAGGCCGGCGGCTTCGGCCTGCGCGGCCGACCACGCGGTGGGCGCTTCCAGGTACAGCAGGCCTTGCTCGGCCAGCGCGGGCACGGCGGCGGCGACCGCCTTGTCGAAGAGGTCGGCATCGAACGGCGGGTCCAGGAACACCAGGTCGAGGCCGGCCCCCGCGAATTCCTTGAGGACCGACAGCCCGTTGGCGCGGCGGACCTCGACCGTTTCGGCGGCCAGGCGGGTCTTGATCGCACGGAGGGCGGACACCAGCTCCGGATCCTGCTCGACCATCACCACCTGGCCCGCGCCGCGCGAGGCGGCCTCGAAGCCGAGCGCGCCCGTGCCGGCGAAGGCGTCCAGGCAGCGCCAGCCGGTCAGGTCCTGGCCCAGCCAGTTGAAGAGGGTCTCGCGCACCCGATCGGGCGTCGGGCGAAGGCCGGGCTTGTCGGCCACCGGCAGGCGGGTGCGCTTCCACTGGCCGCCGACGATGCGCACCTCGTTGGCTGGGCGGCGGGGGGGCGAAGCGGATCGGGCGGGTCGGGGCATGGACCGCGCACTTTAAGCCAGGCAAAAAAAAGCGCGGCACCTTGCGGGGCCGCGCCGTATTCCTCTCTGCTTTTAGTTGAAGCCGGCTGTTGTTGCCTTTGTGGCCGGCCCTCCGAGTCCCATGTGACAGCTCGTGGAAAGGATTCTTCGCGAATTCCCCCCGATCGCCTAGCTTGTCCCCCTGTCAGGTTTGACAGTTTCGTTGTTAAGGCGCCGCCCCGACCGTCACTGTGACCATGCGATCGGGCTGCAGCTTGCGCGCCATGGCCGCCCGGACGTCCTGGGCGCTCACCTTGGCGACCTGCGCCGTCCAGGTGTCCAGGTAGTTCAGCGGCAGGTTGTGCCATGCGATCGCCGCGACGTTGTCCAGCAACTTGCGGTTGCTGTCGATCCGCAGCGGGAAGCCGCCGATCAGGTAGTCCTTGGCGTCCTTGAGCTCCTGCGCCGTCGGCCCCTCGGCCACGAAGCGCGCCACCACGTCCTTGGCGACCTGGGTCGCCTGCGCCGCCTGGTCGGGCCGCGTCTGCAGGCCGATCGTGAAGGCGCCCGCGTGCAGGCCCGGCGAGAAGTAGCTGGAGGCGCCATACGACAGGCCGCGCTTTTCGCGTACTTCCGTAGACAGCCGCGACACGAGACCGCCACCGCCCAGGATGTAGTTGCCGACCAGCAGCGGGAAATAGTCCGGGTCGCTGCGCTTGTAGCCCGGCTGGCCGATCAGCACGTGGGCCTGCGCCGACTGGAACGGGATCGCCTCGGTGAACGGCTTGGCCAGCGGCGGCACCTCCGGCACCGCCGGCAACGGCGAGCAGTTGCCCTGCCCTTGCGGCAGCCGCGACAGCATGCGCGCTACCAGGGCATCGGCCTGCGCCCGGTCCACGTTGCCGACCACGCTGACCTTGGCGCGGCAAGGCATCACGTGGGCGCGGTAGAAGCGGCGCATGTCCTCCACGCCGATGGCCGCCAGCGAGGCCTCGGTGACGTCGGCGCCGTACGGATGGCCGCCGTACACCGCGCGCTGGTAGGCGCGCGAAGCCACCGTGCCGGGCCGCGTGTTGGCCTCGCGGATCGAAGCGGACATGCGTGCCCGATCGCGCTCCCACACGTGCTCGGGGAAGGCCGGCTCGCCGAGCTGCCGCGCCGCCAGGTGGATGGCCCGGTCCAGCAGCGCCGGCTCGGTGAGCGAGCGCAGGCTGAAGCTCATGCGGTCGCTGCCGGCGTCGCCGCCGAAGCCCGCACCCAGGTCGGCCCAGGCCTCGCCCAGCTGGTTCTCGTCCATCGCCGGTTCGCCGTCCTGGGCGAGCAGGCCATTGCCCGTCATCGAAGCGGTGACGCTGGCCAGGCCCGCCTGGCCGGCCGGATCGCGCCGGTCGCCGGCGTCGAAGTCGATGTTCACATCCACCATCGGGATGCTGCGGCTCTCCACCAGGTAGACCTGGGCGCCGCTGGGCTGGGTCCAGTGCTCGATCGGCAGCGCCGCGAGGGCCGGTTGCAGCGCCAGCAGGGCGAGCACGCCGAGGCCACGGACAAACAGATTCTTTGCGATTGCCATGCTTGCCCCGCCTCCTAGTGCCGCAGTCCCGCCGGCGGCGTGCGCGGGCGCGCGGCCGGGTCGCGCGGCAGCGGCCGCAGGACGCCAACCGTGAGTTCGTCGTCGCCGAAATACCGGGCCGCAACTGCCTGCACCTGCTTCGCCGTGACGGCCTTTAGCCGCTCCATCAGCCGCTCGGCGGAATCCAGCGGCAGGCCCCAGGCCCAGTAGGTGCCCAGCTCGCGCGCCTGGCTGAAGACCGAATCGCGCTTGTAGACCTCGGCGGCGATCCAGCGCGTCTTCACGCGCTGCAGTTCCGCCTCGCTCACGCCTTCCTTCGCCACCCGTGCGACCTCGGCGCGCAGCGCGGCCTCGACCTGCTCGGTCGTCTTGCCCGGCGCGGGCACGCCGTCCAGCGTGAACAGCTGTGGTCCCCGGCCCCACAGGCCGTTGCCGGCGCCGGCGCTGTCGGCGACGCGATCGGCGCCCTGCGTCAGCGCGCGGTCCAGGCGCGCGCCGCTGTAGCCATCGAGCACCGCGGCCAGCACCGTCAACGCCAGCGCGTCGTCGGCCTCGGCGCTGGGCTCGAAGCTGCGCAGCTGCGGCACCTTGAACGACAGCGACACGTACGACTGCTCGGCCGGCGCCTTGTGTTCCACGCGCCGGATGCCGGCCTGCGGCGGCTCGGCGCGCGGCTTGCGCGTCGGCACCGCGCGGGCGGGCAGGCTGCCGTAGTGGCGCTGCGCCAGTCGCAGCACCTGGGCCGGATCGACGTCGCCGGCCACCACCACGGCCGCGTTGGCGGGCACGTACCAGCGTTGGTAGAACTCTCGCGCGTCCTGCGGCGTCATCGCCTCCAGGTCGTTCATCCAGCCGGAGATCGGCCGGCGGTAAGGCGACGCGAGGAAGGCCGCGCCGCTGATCACCTCGTACAGCATCGAGCGCGGAGAGTCCTCGACGCGCAGGCGCCGCTCTTCCTTCACCACTTCCAGCTCGCGCTTGAACTCCTCGTCGGGCCAGCGGTTGTGGGCGAAGCGGTCGGCCTCCAGGCGCATCACCTCCTCCAGCTTGCCGGCCGGGATCTGCTGGTGGTAGCCCGTGTAGTCGCGCCCTGTGAAGGCGTTCTCGCGCCCGCCCATGGCCGCGATGCGGCGCGAGAACTCGCCGGGCGCGAGGCGCGGCGTGCCCTTGAAGAGCATGTGCTCCAGCACGTGCGCCACGCCGGTGGTGCCGTCCACCTCATCCATCGCGCCGACGCGCACCCACAGCATGTGCACGGCGGTGGGGGCGCGGCGGTCGGGCTTGACGATCAGCGTCATGCCGTTGGCCAGCGTGTACTGCACCGGCCGCTCGTCGGTGGCGGGGGCTGCGGTGGTTCGGGG
>JAEWBU010000315.1 GCA_023390985.1 Pseudomonadota bacterium | reverse complement strand
GCAGTACCGCGCCGGCGCCGCCTAGCAGCAGGGCGGGCGATAGCGGCTGCTCCTTCCAGCGCAACTTCAGGTCCACGGTTCCGGTCCCCGCGCCGACCAGCGCCAGCGCCTGGTCCCACGCGATGGCGGCCAGCAGCACCAGCGCCGCCAGCGGCAGCAGTTCCTCGAAGCTGTGCACCATCTGCTCGATCGGCCGGATGTTGCGGCGCGGCACCGTGTAGCGCAGTTCCAGCCAGACCGTGAGCTCGTGCAGCAGGAAAGCCGCGAGGACGATCAGCAGCACGGCCGCGTTGATCTCGAGGAGCGCCATCGCGAGCACCGCCGTGCCCGCCTGCGCGAGCAGCAGCCAGTGCACCAGGCTTTCCGTGAGGCCGCTGGTCGACTCGATGCGGGTGGCGCGGTGGCACGCCCAGTCGGCCAGCCCCGCCGCGATCCACAGCGGGAACACGACCACGATCAGGAGGAGCGCCGCCGGTGGGGCCATCGAGCGGATTGTCGCGGGGCGGCTCGCCGCCGTGGGCCCCCCGGAGCTCGTCGGCTCCCCAATAATCCTGCGATGGACATGCGTTGGAAGCCGAGCGTCACCGTCGCCGCGATCATCGAACGCGAGGGGCGCTTCCTGCTCGTCGAAGAAGAGACCAGCGAGGGCCTCAAGCTCAACAACCCCGCCGGCCACCTGGATCCGGGCGAGTCGCCCGCCCAGGGCTGCGCGCGCGAGACGCTGGAAGAGACGGCCTGGCATTTAGAGCCGACCGCGCTGGTGGGCATCTACCTTTCGCGCGCGCAGCGGCCCGCGACCGGCGAGGACTTCACCTACCTGCGGTTCGCGTTCTGCGGCCGGCTCGGGCAGGAGGAGCGCGGACGGCCGCTGGATACCGGCATCGTGCGCACGCTCTGGCTCACGCCCGAGGAGATCCGTGCCAGCCGGGACCGTCATCGCAGCCCGCTGCTGCTGCGCTGCATCGAGGATTACCTGGCCGGCGCGCGCTATCCGCTCTCGGTGATCACCACCGACGACAGCGTCTTCGGCGGCGTTGGGCCCGGAGCCCATGGGGAAAACCCGGGCCCGGGATAATCGCCCGCATGGGCAAGGGCAAGCGCGTCGTCGTCGGCTTGAGCGGGGGCGTGGACTCCGCGGTCAGCGCCTGGCTGCTCAAGCGCCAGGGCTGGGACGTCGTCGGCATCTTCATGAAGAACTGGGAAGACGACGATGACGACGAGTACTGCTCGTCGCGCCAGGACTTCCTGGACGCCGCCGCCGTCGCCGACGTGATCGGCATCGAGCTGGAACACGTCAACTTCGCCGCCGAATACAAGGACCGCGTCTTCGCGGAGTTCCTGCGCGAATACCAGGCCGGCCGCACGCCGAATCCGGACGTGCTGTGCAACGCCGAGATCAAGTTCAAGGCCTTCCTCGACCATGCGGTGCGCCTGGGCGCGGAGAAGATCGCCACGGGGCACTACGCGCGGGTACGCGAGGCCGACGGCCGATTCGAGCTGCTCAAGGGCCGGGACGAGACCAAGGACCAGAGCTATTTCCTGCACCGCCTGACGCAGGCGCAACTCAGCCAGGCGCTGTTCCCGGTGGGCGAGCTGCGCAAGACCGAGGTGCGGCGCCTCGCCGACGAGATCGGCCTGCCCAACGCGAAGAAGAAGGATTCGACCGGCATCTGCTTCATCGGCGAGCGGCCGTTCCGCGAGTTCCTCAACCGGTACATCGCCAAGGAACCGGGGCCGATCAAGGACGAGCGCGGCCGCGTGATCGGCCAGCACCAGGGGCTGTCGTTCTATACGCTCGGCCAGCGCCAGGGCCTGGGCATCGGCGGCATCAAGGCGCGCGGCGCGCAGAAGGGCGGCGGCGAGCACGCGCCCTGGTTCGTGGCACGCAAGGACGTCGAGAAGAACACCTTGTGGGTGGTGCAAGGGCATGACCATCCCTGGCTGCAGTCGCTGGCCCTGCAGGCCGACGACGCCAGCTGGATCGCCGGGCCCGCGCCCGCGGCGGGCGGCTACGGCTCCAAGACCCGCTATCGGCAGGCGGACTCGCCCTGCCGGCTGGCGGCCGGCGCGAACGGCGCCTTCGAACTGGCGTTCGACCAGCCGCAATGGGCGGTGACGCCGGGCCAGTCGGCGGTGCTCTACGACGGCGAGATCTGCCTGGGTGGCGGCGTCATCGCCTCGGCTGCAGAGATCGGTTGAGCTGCTTGCGACTTGCTATTGAAAGCATGTCGGCCTAAACTTGCCGCAGACCGTCCAAAAGGGGGTGTTTGCCATGGTCCAGCCGGCTCCCGCCAGCGAATCCGCCACCGCCGCCGCGGTGCTCACCAAAGCTGCGCTGCGCGCGGCGCAGCTCCTCGGACTGACCCATGCCGCCCTCGCCCGCACCGTGGGCGTGAGCGAATCGCACGTGTCCCGCATGGCCGCCGGCCAGCGGCTGCTGGAGCCGGGCACCAAGCCGGCGGAGCTGGCGGCCCTGCTGGTGCGCGTCTACCGGTCGCTCGACGCGCTGGTGGGCAACAGCGACCGGCACCGCCAGCTCTGGATGGACAGCTACAACCGCGCGTTCAACGAAGCCCCGCGTGACGCGATCCAGCGGGTCGAAGGCCTGGTGCGGGTGGTCCGCTACCTGGACGGCGCGCGCGCTCCCCTCTGATGGCCGCCTGGGACGAGTCCTGGCTCGCGTCGGCACGCGGCCGGCGACGGGACTTGTGGCGCGGCGTCGAAGCCCAGCACCGCGTGGCCACGATGCGGCTGGCCGACAACCTGCACGAACAGGAGCTGCTGGAGCAACTGCTGGAATCGAGCAAGCCCCGGCTGCCCGCCGCCGCGGCCGGCAAGCACTACCTGCTGTTCACGCCCTTCCGCTACGTCGCCGAGTGGCCCTCGCGCTTTCGCCGGCCGGAGGAAGCCGGCGCCTGGTACGGCGCCGACGACGCCCTGACCGTCGCCGCCGAAGTGGCGTTCTGGCGCTGGAAGTTCTTCATGGATTCCGACGGGCTGCGCGCCGGGCAGCTGGTGACGGAGCACACCTTCTTCCAGGCACGCTTCGAGGGCCTGGAACTGGACATCACCGAGCCACCCTGGGACGGACTGCGGGCGCAATGGCGCGATGGCGAGGACTACTCCCATTGCCAGGCCCTGGCGTCCAAGGCCCGCGGCCTGCCGGCGCCGGTGCAGGCGATCCGCTACGAATCGGCCCGGCGGGAGGGCGGCCTGTGCCAGGTGGTGTTCGACCTGTCCGCGCTGACCCTGCCCCAGCCCCACCTTCAGCAGACCTGGATCTGCAAGACCACCCAGGCGCTCGTGCTGCTGACGCACGAGCACGAGAGCATCGAATTCAGGATGCCTTCGCAGCGCTGACGCCGCAGATGTCGTCGAGGATGGCGAGGGCCTCGATCAGAAGCGGTTCGTGGCCGCCGCCCAGGTGGTGGGGCTTGGCCCCGCGCGCGCGCCAGTCGAACGTCTTGAACTGGTTCGCGACCACGTAAGCCGTCGGGTTCGAGTTCGGGACCGCGAGTGCGAACGGGTTGTCCGCATGGCGCTCGGAATGGGTCATCGCGAAGCCCATGACGAAACCCGTCCGCTCGCTGAATTCGCGCGTCGTGGCCACGAGCATGGGATGCCAGTTGGGCATCTCGTTGCCTGCGGCCGGACTGTGCTGGATGAAGATGATCTGCGCTCGATCGGGCGCCCAGCCTGCCGGCGTCATCATCAGAACAGTTCGCCGCCCACGGGCGGGGAATCGAGCAGGTCGCCGCCCCCATGCCGCTTGGGATCGAACTTCGCGAGACGCTCCGAGAGCGTCATCCGGCGCCGAACCGGTTCGATCACCACGTGGCCGTCGATGGCGGTGATCGTCACGGGGGTGTCCTCCTCCAGACCGGCAGCCTTGGCGACGCCGCTAGGCAGGCGCAGGGCAAGGCTGTTGCCCCACTGCTTCACCTTGCCTTGTTCAATGACTGCGTCCATCGTTCACCTCGCGAGTAGATACAGTGTATCTACATCAAGTCGGCAGAGCAAGCTCTGGCGCTGAGCCGTCAGAACGGGATGTCGTCGTCCATGTCGTCGAAGCCCGACGACGGCTTGCTGGCAGCGGGGCGCTGCGCGGCGGGCGCCGGAGCACGCGGCGCCGGGGCGCGGCGCGGCTCGTAGCCGTCGTCGCCGGACGACGCACCGCCGCCCATGCCT
>JAEWBU010000306.1 GCA_023390985.1 Pseudomonadota bacterium | reverse complement strand
GGGCATGGGGCTGCGCGGCCCGATGGCGGGCGAGCCGTCGGCGGTGGAAGCCGACGACCTGGCCGCGTCGCGTGCGCCGCGCACCGGCGGCACCGACATGGCCCGCGGCTCCGACGACGACGCAGGCGGCGTGGCCGGCTCGGTGGGACGCGCACAGGGCGCCGGCAACACGAGCGGCGATCGCGACGACGTGATCGATGCGTTGCAGGACCTGGTCGAATGCTCCAAGGACGGCGAGTACGGCTTCAGCGAATGCGCCGACCAGGCCAGGCGCGCGGACCTGAAGTCGATCTTCCTGCAGCGCGCGGACGACTGCCGCCGCGGCGCGGAGGAACTCAACCAGCAGATCCGCTCCCTCGGCGGCACTCCCAAGGACAGCGGCAGCGCCGCCGGCGCGCTGCACCGCGGCTGGGTGTCGGTGCGCTCGGCGCTCACCACCTACGACGACCGTGCGGTGCTGCAGGAGGCCGAGCGCGGCGAGGACAACGCGGTGGCGCGCTACCGCAAGGCGTTGAAGCAGCCGTTGCCGGACGCTGTGAAGCAGGTCGTCGAGCGCCAGTTCCAGCAGGTGCAGCGCAACCACGACGAGATCAAGCGCCTGCGCGACAGCGCCTGATGGCAGACGAGCGGCCCTCCCCCGGCGATGCGCTGAAGACCTATCGGGCCAAGCGCCGGTTCGACGCCACGCCCGAGCCGGCGGAAGGCGGCGTGCCCAACGAGCAGGCACGCGCCTTCGTCGTGCAGAAGCACTGGGCGACGCGGCTGCACTACGACTTCCGCCTGGAACTCGACGGCACGATGAAGAGCTGGGCCGTGCCCAAGGGCCCCAGCTTCGATCCGGCCGACAAGCGCATGGCGATGCCGACCGAGGACCATCCGATCGCCTACAACCGCTTCGAGGGCACGATTCCCAAGGGCAACTACGGCGCGGGCAAGGTCATCATCTGGGACAAGGGCACCTGGGTGCCGCTGGAAGACCCGCACCAGGGTTTCCGCGAGGGCAAGCTCAAGTTCGAGCTGCGCGGCCACAAGCTGCACGGCAAGTGGACGCTGGTGCGGATGAAGGGCCGTGGCAACGGCCGCGAAGACCCGTGGCTGCTGATCAAGGAACGCGACGAGTTCGTTCGACCCGGCAGCGAGTTCAGCGTCGTCGACGAGATGCCCGACAGCGTGAGCGACCAGGACGACCGCCCGGAGCCGCCGCAGTCCGCTCCTGCGCCCGCGAGCGCCCCCGACTCTTCCGGGCCGCCCGAGGGCTCCGTCCCCGCCGCCCTGCCCGACAAGCTGCAGCCCGAACTCGCCGTGCTGGTGGACGCGCCGCCCGCGGATCCGGGCAAATGGGTGTTCGAGATCAAGTTCGACGGCTACCGCATGCTGGCCCGGGCCGAGGGCGGCAAGGTCCGCCTGATCACGCGCAACGGCCACGACTGGACCTCGCGCCTGCCCGCGCTGCAGCAGGCGCTGCAGGGCATGGAATTGCCGGACGGCTGGTACGACGGCGAGATCATCATGCCGGGCCGCGACACGCCGGCCGACTTCCAGGCGCTGCAGGGCGCATTCGATTCGCAGCGCACCGCGCAGATCGTCTACTACCTGTTCGACCTGCCCTACTGCGCCGGCTACGACCTGCGCAACGTGCCGCTGGAGCAGCGGCGCGAGGTGCTGCGCCGCATCGTCGAAAGAAAGCCGCACGACAACGTGCGCTTCAGCGAGGTGTTCGACGCGCCGGCGCAGGACATCCTGGCCTCGGCCTGCCAGCTGGGACTGGAAGGCGTCATCGCCAAGCGGCGCGACTCGGGCTACGTGTGCCGCCGCTCCAGCGACTGGATCAAGCTCAAGTGCGCGCACCGGCAGGAATTCGTGGTGGCGGGCTGGACCGATCCCAAGGGCTCGCGCAGCGGCATCGGCTCGCTGCTGCTGGGCGTGCACGGCGACGACGGCAAGCTGCGCTACGCGGGCAACGTGGGCACCGGCTTCAACGAGCGAACGCTGCGCGACGTGCGCGAGCGGCTCGATGGGCTCGCGGCGGAGAAGAACCCGTTCGACGGCGGCGGCGTGGGCATCCCGCGCGACGCCCACTGGGTCAGGCCCGAGCTCGTCGCCGAAGTCTCGTTCGGCGAATGGACGCGCGAGGGCAAGGTGCGGCACTCGGTGTTCCATGGCCTGCGCACCGACAAACCGGCCCGGCGGATCACGGTGGAGACCGCGCGGCACGCGCCAGGCGGCGACGCGCCGGCGAAGACCGCGGCACCACGCAAGAAGGCGCAGGAGCCCGCGGCGCTCCCTCCAGGCCTGCGCGTCAGCAACCCGCAACGCGTGGTCGATCCGCAGAGCGGGCTGACCAAGATCGAGCTGGTGCGCTACTACGCGCTGGTCGCGCCGCTGATGATGGAACACCTGAAGCGCCGGCCGATCGCGATGGTGCGCGCGCCCGACGGCATCGAGGGCCAGCTGTTCTTCCAGAAGCACCTGGAGCGCTACAAGATGCCGGGCGTCGAGCAGCTCGACCCGAAGATCTTCCCCGGCCATCCGCCGATGCTGGAGATCGCCGCGCCCGAAGGCCTGCTGTCGGCCGCGCAGATGAACGTGATCGAGTTCCACACCTGGAACGCCGTGGCCAACAAGGCCGACCAGCCCGATCGCATGACATTCGATCTGGACCCGGGCGAAGGCGTGGAGTGGAAGCAGGTGCAGGAGGCCGCGCAGCTGGTGCACGCGTTCCTGCAGGAGCTGGGCCTGCCTTCGTGGCTCAAGACCAGCGGCGGCAAGGGCCTGCACGTGGTGGTTCCGCTCAAGCCGAAGTACGGCTGGGACACGGTGAAGGACTTCTCGCAGGCGGTCGTCGAACACCTCGCCCGCACGATCCCGCAGCGGTTCGTGGCCAAGAGCGGGCCCAGGAACCGGGTGGGCAGGATCTTCATCGACTACCTGCGCAACGGCTTCGGTGCGACCACCGTCGCGGCCTGGTCGGCGCGCGCGCGCCCGGGCCTGGGCATCTCGGTGCCGGTCGACTGGGATGAGCTGAAGGGCCTCAAGAGCGGCGCGCACTGGACCGTGGCCACGGTGCACCAGCGGCTGGATCGCGGCAACGAGCCGTGGGCCGGCTACCGCGACAGCAGCATCAACCCGCTCGCCGCGATGAAGGCGCTGGGTTTCCAGCCGGTCGAGTGAAGGAGCACCCGGCACGATGTCGCAGCAATGGCCGCGCACCTTCTGGATCGTCCGCCACGGGCAGAGCGCCGGCAACGTGGCGCGTGACGCCGCCGAGGCGAACGGCCTGTCGGCCATCGACATCGCGGAGCGCGACATCGACGTGCCGCTGTCGCCGCTGGGCCGCGAGCAGTCGATCGCGCTGGGCCACTGGTTCGGCGAGCTGCCTCCCAATCGACGGCCCGAGGTGATCATCACCTCGCCCTACGTGCGCGCTCGCGAGACCACGCGGCTGCTGATGCAGTCGTCCGGCCTGGACCGGCACAAGGTCCGGGTGCGGGTGGATGAGCGCCTGCGCGAGAAGGAATTCGGCATCCTGGACCGGCTCACGGTGCTGGGCATCCACGAGCGCTATCCGGAGCTGGCGGCCCAGCGCAAGCATGTCGGCAAGTTCTATTTCCGGCCGCCCGGCGGCGAGAGCTGGTGCGACGTGATCCTGCGGTTGCGCAGCGTGCTGGAGATGGTCACGCGCGAGCACAGCGGCCAGCGGGTGCTGGTGGTGGCGCACCAGGTCATCGTCAACTGCATGCGCTACCTGATCGAATGCCTGGAGGAGCACGAGGTGCTCGACCTGGACCGCCAGGGCGACGTGCCCAACTGCGGCGTGACCTCCTACGAGCACGATCCGCTGAGCGATTCGCTGGTGCTGGACCTCGCCAACTTCGTCGCGCCGCTGCGCGAGGCCGGCGCGCCGGTCACGGTGGAACCCGACGCGCCGGCCGCGCCCAAGCCCTGATGGCCGACGCGTCGCGCGTGGACCCGCAGGCGCTGCGCCGCTGGCCCTTGCCCTCGCTCGCCGGCGACGCGGACAAGGAAGTGCGCGGCCGCATCGTCGTGATCGCGGGCAGCCGCGAGGTGCCGGGTGCGGCGGTGCTGGCGGCGACCGCGGCGCTGCGCGTGGGCGCCGGCAAGCTGGTGATCGCGACCGCGCGGTCGGTGGCGGCGCAGATGGCCTTCTCCATGCCCGAGGCCCGCGTGATCGCGCTGCCCGAGACGCCGGACGGCGGCTTCGAGGCGACGGCGAGCGCCGAGTTGCTGGAGGACTGCCTCGTCCCGGCGCATGCGGTGGTGATCGGCCCCGGACTGATGGACCCGGAAGCGACCTGCGCGTTCGTGCAGGCCCTGCTGCCGCTGCTGCGCGACCAGGCCGTGGTGCTGGATGCGCTGGCCATGGACAGCGTCGCGCACATCGGCCGGTTCCCGCGGCCCGTGCTGCTGACGCCGCACGCCGGCGAGATGGCGCACCTTTCCGGCATGGACAAGGACGCAGTCCTGGCCGATCCGCTCGCGGCCGCGACGGAAGCGGCGCGGCGCTGGAACGCGGTCGTGGCGGTCAAGGGCGCGAGCACGGCCATCGCCGCACCCGACGGCCGCGCGTGGCTGCACGAGGGCGGCAACGCGGGCCTGGCGACGTCGGGATCGGGCGACACCCTGGCCGGCGCGATCGGCGGGCTGGCCGCGCGCGGCGCGACGCTGGAACAGGCCTGCGCCTGGGGCGTGCTTCTGCATGCGCAGGCCGGCGAGCGGCTGGCGCGGCGGCTCGGACCGGTGGGTTACCTGGCGCGCGAGATCGCGCAGGAAATGGTGAGCGTGCTCGCGGCGCTGGAAGACGGCGCCGGCGTCACGCCGGATGCGGACGCGCCCACGGGAACGTGATCACCACCTGGCCCGCCGAGGGCCGCTCGAGCATCACCTGCTCGGAGGCGGCGAGCGCCTCCACGTCGCTCCAGCGCAGCGGCCGGTAGGCCGAGGTCGTGTCGGTGCCCGACTCGCCCTCGGTGCGGCTCACCTGCAGTTTCACCCGCAGGCCTTGCAGCGACGAAGCCGTCGTCAACGCCACCTCCGCGGGCGGTGACGATTCGTCGGTGACCTGGATGAGCGCGGCGGTGAGCACGTTGCGCACCGCGGACAGCGGCACTTCGCCGGGCACCGCCTGCGCCTCGTTGCGCAGCGTGTAGCCGCGGAAACTCAGGGTGGTGGACAGCAGCGCGCTGCATTCGCGCGTGCCCTCGACGGCGTCGGTGACCGCGCTCTCCTCCGGCGCCAGCCAGGTGACCACGTTCAGGCACGAGTCCAGCGCGGCGCGGGCGAAGCTGTTGATCTTGGCGGCGCTGGCCTGCACGTGCGCCAGGTCCGGCTGCGGCCCGCGCAGGCGCCGATCGAGCACCTCGTAGATCATCCCGATCGGCTGCAGGTTGATCACCAGGTTGTGCCGGATCGACGGTGCCAGACGCCGCAGCAGCGCGTAGCGCGCGGCCTCGGCGCGATCGCAGTCGGCGGTGGCGGCGCTGTCGGTGACGGGAAGCTGGCCCATGGCCGGGCCAATATTTCACCGAGGCTCGGCGTTGTCAATTCGGTGCTTCAGGGCTGGTGCTGCTCATCCGGCGGGCACGCCCCGGGCACGCCGCGGCGCCGCGGACGCGGTGAACAGCTCGGCCATCACGCCGCGCAGCCAGACATTGCCGGCTTCCGCGTTGAACCGCTCGTGCCAGTGCTGCTTCACCTTGTACGAGGGCAGCTTCACGGGCGGCCGCAGGACCTGGACGCGGGCCTGGGCGGCCAGCTTCTCGCCCAGCAGCCGCGGAACGATCACCAGCAGTTCCGTATCCGCGACGATCCGTGCCACGCCGAGGAAGCTCGGCACGCGCAGCACCACGCGGCGCTCGAGCTTCTCCCGCGCGAGCACCCTGTCCACGATGGTGTGCCCCGTCCCCGACGTGGTCACCACCACGTGGCCTTCGCCCGCGAACGTGCGACGGTCGATCTTCCCGCGTGCGCGCGGATGGTCCGCCGAGGCCAGGCACACGAAGTCCTGCTCGAACAGGGCCTGCTGGTAGAAGCCCGCCTCCAGGTTCGGCGTGAATCCGACCGCGATGTCCACCTCCCCCGACTCGAGGCGTTGCCGGCTGTCGGCGGAGAGGTTCTCGGCTTCCAGGCTCACGCCGGGGGCGGCATGGCGCAGATGGTTGATCAGGGTGGGCAGCAGCACGATCTCGCTGATGTCCGTCATGCAGATGCGGAACACCCTGCGCGTGTCCGCGGGCGAGAACGGGCGGACCGCTCCCTGCGCCTTGCGGATCCGGGCCAGCGCCTCGCTCAACTCCGGATAGATGCCGACGGCGCGCGGCGTCGGCTCCATCCCGCGGGTCGTCCTCGTGAACAGGACGTCGCCGAAGTGCCGGCGCAGCTTGTTGAGCGCGATGCTCGCGCTGGCCTGGGCCATCTGCAGGCGCTGCGCGGCCCTGGACACGCTCTGCGCCTGGTAGATCTCCACGAAGACCGCGAGCCACTCCACGTCGAGCTTGGCCATCCGGAACGCCCCATATCAAAACGATATTCGAAGTATTCCATGGCAGCGGTAGACGCTATACCGCGCCGGCCCGATAGTGACGCCCTGCCGCCGGATGCCCGGCCCGGCTTTGATCCACCTCAAGGAAATGCCCGCCATGAAACGATTCCTCAGCTTGACCACGGGGCCGTCGCGCCTGGCGCGCCTCCTGGCCGGCCTCGCGATGCTCGCAGCGGGCGTGCATGCGCATGCTCAAGCGTCGTTCCCGACCAGGCCGGTGAACCTGGTCACCGCCTTCGCTCCCGGGAGCGGCCCCGACGCGGTGCTGCGCCAGGTCGGCGACAAGCTGTCCAGGCTCTGGGGCCAGCCCGTCACCATCACCAACCGCCCGGGCGGCGGCGGCTTCATCGCCATCGACTCCGTGCGCCGGCTCCCCGCCGACGGCTACACGCTGCTGCAGCTGGACAGCGAGCACCTGGCCGCCCTGCCGCTGCTCTACAAGTCGAAGAACTTCACCACGCTCGACCACTTCGAGCCCGTGGCGACGCTGTTCCGCACGCCCTTCCTGGTGGCGGTGGCCACCCACTCGAAGTGGAAGGACATGAAGGACCTGGTTGCAGCCGCGAAGGCGCCCGGCGCGAAGCTGGCGTACGGCTCGTGGGGCGTCGGCAGCCCCGGGCACCTCGGCGGCGAGCAGCTGGAATGGCTGACCGGCGCGGAGATGACGCACGTGGCGTTCAGGGAGGTCTCGCAGTTGTTCAGCTCCGTGGCGACCGGCGACGTGCAGTGGAGCTTCGGCAGCATCCCGTCGAGCCAGGGCATGTTCAAGGCGGGGAAGATCCGCTACATCGCGGTGGCGGCGCCCCAGCGGATTCCCCAGATGCCGGACGTTCCCACGGTCGCCGAGGCCGGCGGGCCGGCCGGCCTGGAAGTGAACTCCTTCGTGTCGCTGCTGGCCCCCAAGGGGATCGCGCCCGAACTCGCCGCGAAGATCAATGCCGACGTGCAGAAGGTGCTGGCGGATCCGGACATCAAGGCGCGGTTCAATACCTTCGCGTTCGAGATCATCTCGTGGTCGCCGCAGGAGATCCGCCGCAACGCGGACCTGAAGTTCAAGACCTACCAGCAGCTCGTGCAGCGCAAGAACATCAGCCTGGAATGACCATGCAATTCCATCTCAACGGTTTCAGGCCCGGCGATCCGCGCATCGCGGATGCGGCTTCCCGGCGCCCGCACGATCCGGACACGGTGCCGTCCGAAGTCGACGTGCTGATCGTCGGCTGCGGTCCCGCCGGGCTCACGCTCGCCGCCCAGCTGGCGGCCTTCCCCGACATCTCGACCTGCATCGTCGAGCAGAAGGACGGCCCCTTGCAGCTGGGCCAGGCCGACGGCATCGCCTGCCGCACCATGGAGATGTTCCAGGCCTTCGACTTCGCCGATCGCGTGGCGGCCGAAGCGTGCTGGATCAACGAGGTGACGTTCTGGAAGCCCGACGAGGCCGATCCCCGGCGCATCGCGCGTCATGGCCGCGTCCAGGACACGGAGGACGGGCTTTCCGAGTTTCCGCACGTGGTGCTGAACCAGGCACGGGTGCACGACTTCTACCTCGAGACGATGCGCAACTCGCCGACTCGCCTCGAGCCGCACTACGGCCGCCGCTTCCTCGACCTGGCGATCGAAGACGGTCCCTCGGACTTTCCGGTAACCGTCCGGCTGGAGCGGACAGGCCCCTCGGGCGCGGCGCGCATCGAGACGGTCAAGGCCCGGTACGTGGTGGGTTGCGATGGCGCACGAAGCGGCGTTCGCAAGTCCATCGGCCGGCAGCTCGTGGGCGATTCGGCCAACCACGCGTGGGGCGTGATGGACCTGCTCGCGGTCACCGACTTCCCGGACATCCGCTTCAAGTCGGCCGTGCAGTCGGCCCACGGCAACCTGCTGGTGATCCCGCGCGAAGGCGACCACCTGTTCCGCCTGTACGTGGAGATGGACAAGCTGGGCGAGGAAGAGCGGGTGGCCAGCCGCAACATCACGCTGGACCAGCTCATCGCCGCCGCGCGGCGCATCCTCCATCCGTTCACCCTGGAGGTCAAAGAGGTTCCATGGTGGTCCGTGTACGAGATCGGCCAGCGCATCTGCGACAAGTACGACGACGTGCCGGCCGGCTCCGCCCGGACGCCGCGGGTGTTCATCGCCGGGGATGCGTGCCACACCCACAGCCCGAAGGCCGGGCAAGGGATGAACTTCTCCATGCAGGACACGTTCAATCTCGGCTGGAAGCTCGCATCGGTCCTGCGCGGGCAATGCAAGCCGGCGCTGCTGGACACCTATTCGGCCGAGCGCCAGGTCGTGGCGCAGGAGCTGATCGACTTCGACCGCGAGTGGGCCCGCATGTTCAGCGACCGTGCGAAGCAGGCGGAGGGCGGTGACGCGGCGGGCGTTGATCCCAAGGAGTTCCAGAAGTATTTCGAGCGGCACGGCCGCTTCACCGCCGGGATGGGCACGCACTACGGGCCGTCGATGGTGCGCGGCGGGGAAACGCACCAGGCCCTGGCCAGGGGCTTCGTCATCGGCACGCGCTTCCACTCCGCGCCCGTGGTGCGCGCTTCGGACGCCAAGCCGATGCAGCTCGGCCACGTGGCCAAGGCCGACGGGCGGTGGCGCCTCTATGCGTTCGCGGCACGGGATGGACTCCGGCAGGGCTCACGCCTGCGGACGCTGTGCGACTTCCTGGCGGATGCTCCGGAGTCGCCGATTCGCAGGCACACGCGCGGGGGCCAGGACATCGACGCGGTGTTCGACGTCCGGGCCATCCTGCAGGAGGGCCACCAGGCGGTGGCCATCGATGCGCTGCCGGGATTGCTGCTGCCGCCCAAGGGGCGCTACGGCTTGCGTGACTACGGAAAGGTGTTCTGCGCGGATCCGAAGCACGGCGCGGACATTTTTGACGTGCGAGGCATCGACCGTGACCCGGGCGCGCTGGTGGTGGTCCGACCCGACCAGTACATCGCGCACGTGCTGCCGCTGGATGCGCACGAGCTGCTTGCTTCGTTCTTCGCGGAGTTCATGCTCCAGGCGATGCCTCGGGGATCCGGGCGCTGGCGGTGAGCCGGGAAGATGTCCGCTTCTGGCCGGGACCAGCCGTCTGCTCCAGATCAACCCCACCGAGTCAAGACTCGTACCAGTTTGCGGGGAGAGGCGCGGACGAGCGGATCGGGCATTGGCACGGCTGGTATTCACACCGCCTGCAAACCGTCCCCGTAGCAGCTTGCCCAGCGTCACCGGATAGTCGCGCACGCGCACGCCGGTCGCGTTGTGGATCGCGTTCGCGATCGCCGCGCTGACGCCGCAGATGCCCAGCTCGCCGACGCCCTTGGCCTTGAGCGGCGTGGCCCTCGTCGAGGAAGATCACATCCTGGTGCGGGATGTCGGCATGGACCGGCACCTCGTAGCCCGCGAGGTCGTGGTTGACGAAGAGGCCCAGGCGCGTGTCCACCGCCAGCTCCTCCATCAGCGCGCTGCCCACGCCCATGGTCATCGCGCCGATCACCTGGCTGCGCGCGGTCGCCGCTGCGAGAACGGCTGGCCCGCCGGCTTGGCCTGCTCAGGGGCGCCTGCTCGTTCCGGCGGCCTGGCCCAGCCGCGCGCGGCCCGTCAGTGCTGGCGGATGGCGTCGATCACCACGCGCATCGCGCGCGAGGAGTTGCGGTGGCTCGGGTAGTACGCATGCAGGCCGGGGAAGCTTGGGCAGCAGTCGTCCATCACGCGGCGCAGGCGCCCCGCGTCGACCAGCGGCTGCGACAGGTGCTCGGGCACGAAGGCGAGCCCGTAGCCGGCGATCGCGGCGTTGAGCAGCTGGTACGCGCCGTTGAACGTCACCTGCCCCGCCACGCGGGCCTCGACGGGGCGCCCGTCCTGCAGCAGTTCCCACGCGTACGTGCCGCCGGACGCGAGCCGCAGGTTGATGCAGTTGTGCCGCGTCAGGTCCTGCACCGTGACCGGCACCCGGTGCGTGTCGAAGTACCTCGGTGCGCCGACGATCGTCATCGGCTCCTGGTCGGTCAGGCGCACCGCCACCATGTCCTTCTGCACTTGGTCGCCGTAGCGCACGCCGATGTCGTAGCGCTCGGCCGCGATGTCGACCAGGCGGTAGTCGGTGTGGAGCTCGACGCGCAGGTCGGGATACCGCTGCAGCACCTTGGCGAGACGCGGCCACAGCACCGCGTCGATCGCCACGTCGGTGGCGGTGATGCGCACCGTGCCCGCCACCTTGTCGCCCAGCTCGCTCACCGCCGTGATCTCGGCCTCGATCTCCTCCAGCCGCGGCGCGACCGTCTGCAGCAGGCGCTCGCCGGCATCGGTCGGCGAGACGCTGCGCGTGGTGCGGGTCAGCAGGCGCACGCCCAGGCGCGTCTCCAGCGCGCGCACCGTGTGGCTGAGGGCCGACTGCGACACGCCGAGCTTGGCGGCGGCGCGCGTGAAACTGCGCTCCTGCGCGACGGCGAGGAAGGCGAGCAGGTCGTTGAGGGTCTCGCGCGGCATGGCAGGCCAGTGGAAGAAGAAGCCCGCCGATTCTAGGGATCGGGGGTGTCGATTCATGAGCGGGGCTCATGAAGCCATGCCGCCGAAGCCCGTTCGTGCGCGACCCCGGCGACCTACGATTCGTCCCCTCCCCGCGGCGCCGATCCCGGCTCCGCCCTCCCCCAGCGCAGTTCGCGATCCGGTCCCGCACCGGGTCGAGCTGCGGCATGGCGGGGAGCTGCACGAACCCGCAAAGGACCCCGTTTGGAAGCCGCACTTCGATCCCCCGCCATCACCCCGCCCCGCCACGCTGCCTGGAGCGCCGTCGGCTCGATGACGCTGTGCGTCGCGCTGCTGATCGCCTCCGAGTTCATGCCGGTGAGCCTGCTGACGCCCATCGCGCAGGACCTCGGGGCCACCGAAGGCATGGCGGGCCAGGCGATCTCCATCTCCGGTTTGTTCGCCGTCGTGACCAGCCTTCTGATAGCCACCATCGCCAGCCGCTTCGACCGGCGCCGCGTGCTGGTCGCGCTCACCGCATGCATGGGCGCGTCGCTGGTGCTGATCGCGCTGGCGCCCAACTTCGCCCTGCTGATGGTCGCCCGTGCGCTTCTCGGCGTCACGATCGGTGGCTTCTGGTCGCTGTCGTCCGCGACGCTGATGCGGCTGGTGCCCCAGGATGTGCTGCCGAAGGCCATCGGCGTGCTGTACCTCGGCAATGCGGTGGCGACGGCCGTTGCGGCGCCGATCGGCAGCTACCTGGGTGGCGTCATCGGCTGGCGCGGCGTGTTCTGGGCGCTGGTGCCGCTCACCGTGCTCAGCATCGCATGGCAGTGGGTGAGCCTGCCGTCGATGCCGCCGCAGAAGGCCGTGCCGATGGCCCGCGTGGTGGGGCTCCTGGGCCGCCGCCACGTGCTGTCGGCGATGGTCGCCGTGATGCTCACCTTCGGCGGCGCCTTCGCCACCTTCACCTACCTGCGCCCGTTCCTCGAGACGACCACGCATGCGAGCCTGGCCCAGCTGTCGCTGCTGCTGCTCGGCCTGGGCGCGGCGGGATTCCTCGGCACCTACGCCTCGTCGGCGCTCGTGGGGCGGCACCTGCACGCGATGTTGCGCGGGCTGCCGCTCGCACTGGGCGCCGCCACGGTTGCCATGCTCATGTCCGGGCACGTGCTGTGGGGCGTTGCCGCGGCGATGGTCGCCTGGGGGGCCGTCAACTCCGCGCTTCCCGTCGCCTGGTTCAGCTGGCTCACCGTCGCCGTGAAGGACGAGCCCGAGGCGGCCGGCGGCCTGATGGTGGCGGCCATCCAGCTGGCCATCATGCTCGGCGCGGCGTTCGGCGGCCTGCTGCTGGACCACTTCTCCGTCGCCGCCACCTTCCTCGGCGGAGCCGCCCTGCTGGTGCTGGCCTCCGTCGCCGTGGGTCTTGACCGCCTGCGTGCGGTGCCCGCCTGACCTCCATTCACCCAACTTCCGAACAGGAGCCCCCATGTCCGTCAAAGCCTATGGCGCGTACGCCGGCGACAAGCCGCTGGAAGCCCTGGACATCCAACGCCGCGCGCCCGGTCTGCACGACGTGCAGATCGAGATCGCCTTCTGCGGCGTCTGCCACTCCGACCTGCACCAGGTGCGTGGCGAATGGGCCGGCACGCTGTACCCCTGCGTGCCCGGCCACGAGATCGTCGGCCGCGTCTCCGCCGTCGGTGCGCATGTGAGCCGGCACCGGCCTGGTGACCTGGTCGGCGTGGGTTGCATCGTGGACAGCTGCCGCCATTGCGCCGACTGCGGCGCCGGCCTGGAGAACTACTGCGACCACATGGTCGGCACCTACAACGGCCCGACACCGGACGCGCCCGGGCACACGCTGGGCGGCTACTCGCAACGCATCGTCGTCGACGAGCGCTACGTGCTCAAGGTGCGCCACACCGAGGCGCAGCTGGCCGCCGTCGCGCCGCTGCTATGCGCCGGCATCACCACGTGGTCACCGCTGCGGCACTGGAAGGCGGGCCCGGGCAGGAAGGTCGGCATCGTCGGCATCGGCGGGCTCGGCCACATGGGCCTGAAGCTCGCGCGCGCCCTGGGCGCGCACGTGGTTGCCTTCACCACGTCCGATTCAAAGCGCGACTCGGCCTTGGCACTGGGCGCGCACGAGGTGGTCGTCTCGCGCAACGTGGACGAGATGGGCGCGCATGCGAAGAGCTTCGACCTGATCGTCGACACAGTCGCGGCGCCGCACGACCTGGACGCGTACTCGCAGCTGCTCAAGCGCGACGGCACGCTGACCCTCGTCGGCGCTCCGTCGACGCCGCATCCCTCAACGGCCGTGTTCAGCCTGATCATGAAGCGGCGCGCGATCGCCGGCTCGATGATCGGCGGCATTGCGCAAACGCAGGAGATGCTGGACTTCTGCGCCGAGCACGGCATCGTTTCCGATATCGAGATGATCCGGGCCGATCAGATCGAAGGCGCCTACGAGCGCATGGTCAAGGGCGACGTCAAGTACCGGTTCGTGATCGACAGCTCGACGCTGGCCGCGGCCTGATCGACAGCATCGCCGACGAGCAGTACCGCTCCGGCCAACCCCCTGAAGGACTGATGAATGAATAGCAAGTTGCTGGCGGCAGCCGCGTGCGCCGCCTTCGTTCCCTGCATGGCCGCACTCGCGCAGCCGGACGCCGGCGCGGGCCAGGAAATCACGCGTGCCGGCGCCCAGGCTTCGGTGGCGGGTCCGGCCGAGTTCTTCACGGGCCGGGTCCGCGTGGACCCGGTCTGGCCGGTCAGCGACGGCATCAACGCCTCGGGCGGCCTGGTGACGTTCGAGCCCGGCGCGCGGTCGGCGTGGCACACGCATCCCGCGGGCCAACGGCTCGTCGTGATGTCCGGCGTGGGCCTGACGCAGGAATGGGGCAAGCCGGTGCAGGTGATCCGCCCCGGTGACGTCGTCTGGTGTCCGCCGGGCGTCAAGCACTGGCACGGCGCGGCGCCGACCACGGCCATGTCGCACCTGGCAGTGACGGGCACCGCTGGGGGCAAGAACGTGACCTGGATGGAGAAAGTCAGTGATGAGCAATACCACGCGCGCTGAACCGGTCCGCCGCCGCGCCGTCCTCGCGGCCGGGATCGGCCTGGCGTCCACCCTCCATTCCCCAGGCGTGCTCGCGCAGCCATCCCACGAGAACCGAACCACCATGACCGCCAACACGCCCCTCTCGCGCAAGCAGCAAACCATCGCACCCATCGCCGCCGCCATGGCCGTGGGTGACATGCCGCAATTGAACACGGCCCTGAACGAGGGGCTCGACGCCGGCCTCAGCGTCAGCGATGCCAAGGAGCTCCTGGTGCAGCTCTATGCCTACGCGGGCTTTCCACGCAGCCTCAACGCGCTCGGCGAGCTGATGAAGGTGCTGGACGAGCGCAGGAAGCGCGGGGTGCAGGACGCCCCCGGACGCGAGCCGGGCCCGGTGCCCACGGGCAAGGATCTGCTGGCCGCCGGCACCGCCAACCAGACGAAGCTCTCGGGTGCGCCCGTCAAGGGCCCGCTGTTCGAGTTCGCGCCCGCGATCGACGAGTACCTGAAGACGCACCTGTTCGGGGACATCTTCAGCCGCGACAACCTGGATTGGCAAAGCCGCGAGCTGGCCACGGTGGGCGCGCTCTCCGCTCTGGACGGCGTCGAATCGCAACTGCAGTCGCATATCCGCATCAGCATGAACGTGGGGCTGACGGCCGGGCAACTGCGGGGCGTGGCGGACACCCTTGCACAACGAGGACAGGCGGAAGCGGCGCGGCGTGCGCACGCAGCGCTGGACAAGGCGGCGCAAGCGCCGAAGTGAATCTGGAAGCCTTGATGAATCAGGGACAGCTCCCGCTTGAGAGTTCGGCGGCAGCCGCCCTGTGCGCCATCGCACCGGGCTCGTTGGCTGTGGTCTGGTGGGGCATCTGCCTCCTGAGTCTTGCCGCGGTGGCGCTCTTGGCGCATGCCGCCTTGGGCCCAGCCCACTGCCGTCGTTAGGCCACCCCCGGCTGGCTTTGGCCTGCCCCAGCCGGGCAATGGCTCAGGGTTGCTTCCGGCCGACAGCTGCCGTAGCCCTCACCCCACGAACGGGCGCAACGTCAGGACGCGGCAAGGAACTGCCCAATCGTTAAGCATGTGCCGCGAATCCAGCGCCGGTGCGCCTTGCGCCTGGATTCCACATGCTTGTCCACACCCTTCTCCCCGTTCCGTGTGGGGAGCTCAGGAACCGAGGTGTGCTAGAGATCGGTCGCGGGCGTGGAAGGAAACGACCCGGAACCGCATCGCCACAATCCCCCATGCCCCTCAAAGTCGGCGACCTCGCCCGCTCCACCGGTCTCACGGTCCGCACCCTCCACCACTACGACGAGATCGGCCTTCTCGAGCCCTCCGGCCGGTCCCACTCCGGCTACCGCCTCTACTCCGAAGCCGACGTCGCCCGCCTGCACGCCATCCAGGCACTGCGGCACCTGGGGCTGGCGCTCGCCGAGATCGGGCCTCTCCTCGACGGCAGCGAAGCGGCCCCGCAACGAGTGATCGAGCAGCAGATGCACGCGCTGGACCACCAGATCCGCCAGGCCACCGAGCTGCGCGAGCGTCTGGCGCTGATGCACGGCATGCTGCGCAGGGGCGGCAGCCCCAGCATGGACGACTGGGTGCAGACGCTTTCGATGATGACCACGTTCGGCCGCTACTTCGAGGCGGGCGAGCTCAAGCAGATCCTCGGCGCCTATGCCGGCATCGAGCAGGATTGGCTGCAGCTGCAGGCGGAGGTACGGCGCTACATGGACACGGGCGGCGGCATCGACACGTGGGAGTGCCAGGCGCTCACCCGCCGCTGGACGATGCTGATGGTGCGCTGGATGGACGGCGACTACGCGCTGATGGATCGCTGGGGCGCCATGTTCCGGCAGGAGTCGAAGGTGCGCGGGCAAGGCGGGGCGCCGCCGACGGACATGATGGAGTTCATGGAGTCGGCCATCCAGCTGCGCGTGCGGTTGATGCAGGAGCACTGCGGCGACGTGGGATTCCGCCTGCCTCCCATGCCGGACACCGAGGCGCACGCGATCGAGGCCGAGGGCCAGGCCTTGCTGCGGGCAGGAGAACCGCGCGATGGCGCGATGGCGCGGGCGCTACGCCGGCGCTGGGCGGCGTTGCTGGACAAGACCTGCGGCGGCAACACCGCGCTACGCGCCAAACTCGCCACCCTGCACCTCGGTCACCCCCTGCTGCTGGCCGGCCTGCCGCTCGGGCGCGAAGTGCGCGAGTTCCTGTCGCCCGTCGATGAAAGTGCTTGACCCTCACGTAGCGTGAGCCCGCACAGTCGGCCCCGTTCCGAGGACCGACATGACAACGAAATCAGGCCCGGCCGCCCGCGCGGCCCTCTTCAACAACCGAAACTTCCGCTGGCTGATGGCCGGCAGCGCCATCTCGCTGCTGGGCGACCAGTTCACCCTGCTCGCCCTGCCCTGGCTGGTGCTGCGCCTGACCGGCGATACCGTTGCGCTGGGTACCGTGCTGGCGCTGGTGGGCATCCCGCGCGCCGTCTTCATCCTGGTGGGCGGCGCGGTGGTCGACCGCTTCTCGCCGCAGCGCGTGCTGATGCTCACCAAGCACGTCAACACCGTGCTGCTCTCGCTGCTGGCGCTGGGCGTGTGGCAAGGCGTCCTGACGCTGCCCGTGATCTACGCGTTGTCGCTGGCGCTGGGCATCAGCAGCGCCTTCAGCATCCCGTCCGGCACGTCGATCCTGCCGCACGCCTTGCCGCCCGCGCAGCTGGGCGCCGCCAACGGCGTGATGATGGGACTGCGCCAACTGAGCATGTTCGTCGGGCCGCTCGCGGCGGGCGTGTTGATCGCGCTGTTCGGCGACGGCTCGGGCGGCGTGCAGGACGCAGGCGGCCTCGCGGTGGCCTTCGCGCTCGACGCCTTCAGCTTCGCGCTCTCCGCCTGGACGCTCACCCAGGTGAGGATGCGCGCCCTTCCGGCGGACCCCGCGCGGCACGCGCCGATCTGGGCCTCCGTCGCCGGCGGCGTGCGACACGTCTGGGGCGATGCGCAGCTGCGCACCCTCTATCTCTATTGGGGCGCGGTCGCCGTGCTGGTGCTGGGTCCGCTGCACATCGCGCTGCCGGTGCTGGCGGAAAGCCGGCCCGGGCTGGGCGCCTCGGCTCTCGGGGTGATGCTGGGCGCGCACGGCGCCGGCACCTTGCTGGGCATGGTGATGTCGGGCCTGCGGCCGGGACTGCGCATCGGCACGCTGGGCACGAGCGTGCTGCTCGCGGACATCGCCATCGGGCTGCTGTTCGTGCCCATGGGCGGAATCGCCGCCGCCTGGCAAGGCGCCGCGCTGATGGCGGTGGTGGGCGTGCTCGGCGGCTTCATGCAGGTGGCCGTGTTCACCTGGGTGCAGACGCGGGTGCCGCCGGCGATGCTGGGGCGGTCGATGAGCCTGTTCATGTTCATCTTCATGGGGCTCGTGCCCGTGGCATCGGCGGCTGCGGGGTGGCTGCTGCGGGTGGTATCGCTGCCTCAGTTGTTCGCGGGGTCGGGGTTGCTGCTGGTGTCGGCGGCGGTGCTGGCCTGGGTGGGGACGCCGATTCGTGGGGTGGATGAGGCGGTGGCGGGCAGGGGCTGTGTGGATTGCGGGTCGAGCCCGCAATGACACCGGAGGGGATGCACGATGCCAGATGGCTGCTTCTGGCCGGAACCTGCCGTGCCTCCAGCCGCGCCTGCCCTCCGACTGGTCCGACCCCACTCGATCGCAGGCGTTGCCGTTTGCAGCGCTCACTGCAGATGGGCGGGGAGTCGCGGCCCCCGTATCGATGCTGCGGCAGGTACGGCGCTGCGGCCGAGCCGGTCAGCCCCCCGTCAGCGCTCGTGGGGCGTCACTGTCAAGCAGCAACCTCCCTTCCTACCAGCGGCTTCGGCCCGCTCCGGCCCGCCAGGCGGCAGGCGAGCGCTACCTTGAACGCATTCCAACTTCCCAAGGAGATTCCCATGAAAGCCTCGGCGATCGCTGTTCCCGCTCTCGCCGCCTGCCTGGCACTGGCCACTCCGCTCGCGTCGGCCAAGGGCTGCCTGAAGGGCGCCGCGGTCGGTGGCGCGGCGGGCCACGTCGCGGGCAAGCACGGCGCGGTCGGCGCCGCGGCCGGGTGCGCCGTCGGCCACCATCGCGCGGTCAAGAAGCAACAGCAGCAGAACGCGCAGCAGGCGCAAAGCCAGCAGGGCCGGCAAGGCTCCTGATCGCGGTCAGGCCGGGCCGTCGTTGGCGCGCGGCCCGGCCAGTTCGCCGAACAGCCAGGCCGCGTAGATGGGCGCGGCCAGCAGGCCGGCCGGCCCGAACGCCGCCTGCAGCACCAGCATCGACGACAGCAGGATGCCGGCGGGCACGCGCGTGCGCTGGCCGATGAAGTGCGCGTTCAGCAGGTACTCGAGCTTGTGGATCGCGACCAGGTACACCAGTGAAGCGATCGCCACGCCGGGCGACACCGTCAGCGCCACCAGCAGGATCGCCGCGTTGGAGATCAGGTTGCCGACCAGGGGCACCATGCCCATGAGGAGCGTCAGCACCACCAGCGTCCGCGACGACGGCAGGTGCACGCCCGCGAGCGGCAGGATGCCCAACAGGTAGACGGCAGTCAGCACGGTGTTGACCACCGCGATGCGCAACTGCGCCGCGACGACGTTGGCGAAGGCGTCGACAAAGCGGCGCAGCGCGTGCGCCACGCCGGCGGCTTCCGGCAGCGCATGGGAAAGCGGGCGCTGCACGGCGAAGAGCAGGCCGACGGCCGTCCCGACGAACACCTGCGCTGCGAACTCCAGCGCGTCGCGGCTCCAGCGCTGCACGCGGTGCGCGTTGGCCCGCAGCCATTGCGACACCATGTCCTGCAACTCCGCCGCCGACTCGGGCAGGTGCTGCGCCATCGAAGGCGGCAGCGCGGCACGCAGGCCGTCGATGGCGTCGGCCAGGAACTGCAGCAGGCCGGCGAGGCCGCCGCTCGGCCTCCAGACGGCGTGCACGGCTTCCGCGGCACCGGCGATGGCGACCACCGCGACCAGCAAGGTCAGCAATACCGCGAGCGTGGCCGACAGCCGCGGCGAGTGCGGCATCTGGACCGCCGCGCGGATGCGCCGGTACACGGCGTAGGCGGCCGCGCCGGCCAGCAGCGCGGGCAGCAGGTGCAGCCAGAGCACGAGCAGCAGTGCGGCACAGGCGGCCGCGAGCGCCACGGAGCGGGGGGAGAAGGTTCCGATCGCGGGCTCCTTGGTCTACCTCATCGCGCCGGGCAGCTTCCCATCGACCAGAGGCTGGGCGTCCACTCCGGCGGGCCGCTCTCGTTCCGGGCATGGGGCGACAGCCCTGTGAATTCGGTGTCGAAGACGATTCTTCCCACGTTGACCGTCCTGTCTGCGGGCTCAGGGTAGCACGCAGGCCACGGCCGACGGGTTGCAGTCAAACGCCTGCTCCTGGCCGGAAGCAGGCATGCCCATTCAGCGTGAGGCGATGAACTCACTTGCCGATGGATCTGTCCGCCTGGCGGGCGGACGCTCGGCTGATTTGGTTGCTGTCCAGATGCAACTCGGCGCCTCGTTGCCTGCGTCCCGCCAGCTCCCGTGAGAGCGACCGTCGGTCAAGCCGGCCGATGTTTCAGGCGCGGATACAAAAACGCTACTCGCCGTGCAGCGGCTGGTGCCTCGTGGTTACCGACGCATTCCATTCTTCCCGGACGGCCATTCAGGCCGAATGCAAGGAGTGCGTCATGACGAGTCTTCTCTTGCTGGCGACTGTGCGCCAGCTTCTGGATTGGGCGGGTGCGTGGTTGAGGGACGCACGGGGCCGAGCCGTGGCACGCCGTGAATTCAACGCGCTCGACAGCGCGACACTGCGCGACCTAGGCCTGGGATCGTCGGAATTCGACTCGTTGTGGGCCGAAGGAAATGGCTCCGCTCAGCGCACACGGCGCCGCGTGGCGATCCGCCCTCCTTGGGCACACCAGTGACTTGGGTCCGCGACTGCACGCCCTGCTGCTGCAAGCCGCAGGGCAGCGGTCGCAACTCCTAGCGAAGCGCAAGTCGATAGAAGTCGGTCGACCTGGGGCATGAACTGCTACTTGAGCAACAGTTGCCCTGCGCGCTGGAGCCTGTTCTTCAGAGCGCCAGCTATCAATCCGAGCATGCCCGGCAGCTCGATCTGCATCTTCACGGCGTCATCCAGAACATCGACGACACCGGAGATGGTCTGCCCCATGGCGCCGACTTCGAAGATGAGGCGGTCCTCGTCCCATCGTTCGCTGCACGTGCCGGCCGCCGGGGCGCCTCGCGCACCCCGGCCAAGCTGCAGGCACCGCGCCGTCGACGGCGCCACCGTGGACAGGCGGCGGCGCAGGTGCGAGGGCTGTCGCGCCCCCACGCGGCGACCTTCTCACGATCGCTCCGGCTTGAAGAGGCGCGCGAGCAGCGCCTTGCGCAACACCAGCCGGGAGGTCACTCCGACGCCGGCTTGGGTTCCCGCGGGTCCGACTCCAGCTGCCTGCGGCCTTCACGGGCCAGCCGCGCCGTCTCCTCGATGACCTTGTCGTCGGAAGCGGAGGGGATCGGCTCGTCCTCGTGCTCGGCGCCGGTGGGGGCCTGGGCATCCGGAGCGGGCTGCTGCTTGGGATCGTTCGGCATCGCGTTCTCCTGGTCGGGTTTGAGAGGCTTCGATCCCATTGTTGTCGCGCAGGCCCCGATGGGCCCATCGGCCCCCGCCGCCGCTGAGCGTCAGTGGGCTGCGACTCAGCCGTTTCCGCCGGCGGTGTCGCTTTGGCCGGGCCCGGTCCTGGCGGTTGAAGTCGGAACGGTGCCAGAAGGACATCGCGCAAGCGCAGAAGCCGGCGCTCACGTGAAGCTGAACCTCAACCTGTTCGACCGCGCTTCACCCGCTGGCTCGGGCGGACTCCAACCCGTTCCGGACTGGGCGACGAATGAGCGGTCGGTCGCATGGCAGCTCCTGCCCGGCGCGCCAGCTCGACCGGAGAGCGAAGCGTCGCTTCGACCCGTGGAATGAGTAGCTCCCGGCGGGCTTCGTGCGTTGCTGCCGTTCGGGGTACGCTTGCCATCCAGCGCGACGTCCACGGGCGATCCGAACGGGACCGGCGACGCAGCTCAGCAGAAAAACAATGCTGCACCCCAAGGGAGACCGAGATGAAACTTGCTTCACTGCTCGCCAGCATGGCTGTCGGTACCTGGATGCTGACTGCCGGCCCGGCGGCAGTCGCAGCCGAAGACGACGAGATCAGCCCTGACCGCCCCGGTATCGCGGAGAGCAGCGGTGTCGTCGGCAGGGGGCGGGCCCAGATCGAACTGGGCGTCCAGCACGAGGCGCGGAATGACGGTGGCCGACGAACCCGGACCCTCCTTGTCCCGGCCTTGTTCAGATTCGGCGCCGGCGAGAAGGTCGAACTGAGGATCGAAGGGGACACGTACACGCGCGAAAAGGTGAGCCAACCCACCGGCCCGGACGAGCGCAGCGAGGGAATGGCCCCGACGTCGATCGGATTGAAAGCCCGCTTGGCAGAGACCGTGGGAGGAGCCCAGGCGCCAACGGCCGTCATCGCACGCTTCTTCCCGCGGTCCGGCACCGGAGATTTCAAGAGCGCCCACGCGACCGGGGACATCCGTCTGGTGGCCGATTGGGAAGTCGCGCCCCGATGGAGCTTCAATCCCAACATCGGCATCGGCGCCTACGAGGATGACGACCAGCAGCGTTACACGACCGGGTTGCTCGCCGGTACCTTGGAATACGAGGCAAGCCAAGCCGTGAAGCTGTTCATCGACTCGGGCGTCCAGTTCAGGGAGCGAAGGCACGGAAAGACAGGCGCGATCGTCGATTTCGGAGCGACTTACCTCGTCAGCCGGGACACGCAGCTGGATGTCAGCTTCGGCGGGCGCGTCGCCGGCGATACCTTTGCGCGCCGGCTGCTCTCCGTGGGAGTCAGCAGGCGGTTCTGAAGGGCGGAGCCCGATGGGACGTTCCGCGGTATTCCGAAACCACCTTTTCCTACAAGCGCCCGTCCGCGTCTCATACACAGTGCTGCTCCAGGGCGGCCACATGGCGCCGTCACCAGGAGCTGCAATTGAGACTGTTCACCTTTCTGGCAGGCGTCGCCGCGGGCTTCGCGCTGCAGCAATCGCTTGCCGCCAAACGCGCGCCGTCCATGAGATCGCCGACAACGAGCCGCTTCGACGACATCGACACGGCGCGGCCCGGCGTGGGCGTCGACCTCGTCGGGGCGGACGGCGCGCCACTCGCGCCGGTGGTGGCGGGCGTCGGAGTGCCAGGCGACGGCGTGCGCTCCTGAGCTGGGCGACCCTCGCCGAGGGTGTCGATCCTGAGCGCAGGGCGCCACGCTGCTCGTCGTCCACGGAGCACGAGAGACGGCCGGCCCCGGCAAAATGGAACGATGACCCTGCCACGATTGAGTCCTGCGGCCGTCGAAGCACTTGCGCGCCGGCACGGTGGCGGCACCCCGTGCGCCAGCTGCAGGCCGTTCACCAGCCCGGGCTGGGAGCCGTTTCCCGCCACTGGCGACGAGGCATCGCTGCAACCGATCGGTGCCTTATGGCTGCCGGAGGACGACGAGCCGACGCTGGAAGAAGCACCGCGCCCGGTCGGCGTTGACCGCTGGTCCCCTCTGGCGCCCATCTCGCTGGCGCACCACCCCTACAACCGTTGCGAGGTCTGGGCGTGCGTGAGTTGCCATCTGCCTTTCCTGCGCTACACCGAGTACGGCGGCTACTACGTGGAACGGCGCATCCGCCAACTCCAGGCCGACCGCGTGTACTCGCCTCGCTGACGTTCGGAGAGCGTCCCAAGGCTCAGGGTAAGCAGGGGTATTTCGACGCACGCAGTGCTTCTAGCATGCTAACTCCTCGCCACCGGAGTCCACATCGTGAAGAAGCTGATCGTCGGTGCCCTCATCGCGTTGTCGACCGGCATCGCGCTGGCCCAGGACTGGCCGTCCAAGCCGATCCGGCTCATCGCGGTGTTCCCGCCCGGCGGCTCGGTCGACCAGGTGGCGCGCATCCTGGCCGAGGCGCTGCGGCCGCAGTTGAACCAGACGGTGGTGGTGGAGAACATCGGCGGCGCCTCCGGCGCCATCGGGACCGCCGCAGTGGCTCGGGCAGCGCCCGACGGCTACACCTTCGGCGTGGTGTTCGACACGCACGCGGTCAATCCCGGACTCAAGCCCAACATGGGCTTCGACACGCTGAAGGACCTGGAGCACATCACGCTGATCGGCACCGCCCCCATGGTGCTGGCCGCGACCAAGGGTTCGCCGCACGCCAGCTTCACGAGCCTGGTTCAGGCCGCCAAGAGCAAGGAGCCCTCCAGCTACGGCAGCATCGGCACCGGCAGCCTGGGCCATCTGGCGATCGCCTCGCTGGCCAAGGGAGCCGGGTTCAACTGGACCCACATTCCTTATCGGGGAGGCGGGCCGCTGATGAACGATGCCGCCGGCGGCCATGTGCCTCTGGTGGTGGG
>JAEWBU010000284.1 GCA_023390985.1 Pseudomonadota bacterium | reverse complement strand
CCGCCTTCGGACGCATGCGGGTTGATGCCGAACAGCGCCACCCTGGGCTGGGCCACGCCCAGCATGCGGCAGGCGCGCACGCCCGCCAGCGTGGCCGCGCACACCAGGCGCGGCGTGATGCGCGCGAGTGCCGTGGCCACGCTCTCGTGCAGCGTCACGTGCACGATGCGCAGGCCGCCGCCGACGAGCATCAGGAACACCTCGCCCTCGGGCTGGCCGCACACGCGGGCCAGCAGCGATGGATAGCCGGAGAACGGGATGCCCGCCTGCGCGATCGCGGTCTCATGGTGCGGGCCCGCGACCACCGCATCGAACGCGCCGCGGCGGCAGGCCTCGATGGCGGCGGTGGCCGAAGCGACCGTGCTCGCGCCGGCCAGCGCATTCACTTCGCCGAACCGGGCGGCGGAGGAGGGCAGTTCACCCACCGGTCGCAGGTCGATCTCCGGCAGCAGCGACGACAGGCCGGTCGCCTGCGCCGCCCGCTCCAGCACCGCCGGCGATCCGAAGACCGTGAGGCGCAGCCGGTCCTCGCCCCGCAGCGCGTCCAGCGCCTTGAGCACGATCTCCGGCCCGATGCCGTTCGGGTCCCCGACGGAAAGCGCGATGCGACGGGTCACAGCGGCAGTGCGAGCAGGGTGTCGGTGACGGTGCTGTCGCACACGACGACGCGCTCGGCCAGTAGCAGGCGTTCGCTCTGCTGCACGAAGCGGTCGCGGTACTCGCCGGTGGCGAACAGCTCGGTCTGCCCGTCGTTCATGATGCGCGCCACCATGAACGGCGTGCGCGCGACGACGCTGTCCGTCTCGATCAGCTCGATCATCGGCATGCCCAGCAGGTGCCGGTAGCGGTGCCGCTCGTAGATGTTGGCCTCGCGCAGGGCCGCGATGCGGTCCTCGAGCATGTCGCGCGAGTCGGCGTAGACGATGCCGGCGGGCAGGCCTTCGGCCTCGTTTTCCCAGTGGGTGATGCGGTAGTGGCAGCGTTCGGTGAAGAACGACGGCCAGCGCTCCAGCTGGTCGCTGTCGATCGCGTGCGCATAGGCGGCATGGAAGGCACACAGGGCCAGGACGTCGACCATCTCGTTCAAACCCCCATGTGCCCGCGCCAGGCTTTCCAGAAGCCCCGCACCGAGTTCTCGACGGCCCGGCCTTGCGCCGAGCCCGCGTCCTCGCCGCCCATCTCCACCACCGCTTCCAGGTCGTGCGCGCCGGCGATGCCGCGCTGCACGAAGCCGCCCACCGCGCCGTCTTCCATCGAGATGAAGCCGGCCGGCCCCACCAGGTTCAGCTGCTTCAGGCGCACCGTGCGCTGCTCGGGCGTGTCGTCGGTGAAGCCGATGTAGGTCCAGTTCAGTTCCGAGCGGCCTTCGCCCTTGGGCAGCACCTGGCGCACGGCGAGGCAGTTCTGGATCTGCTGCAGCACGAAGCCGGGGAACACCGACAGGATCTGCAGCGTGATGCCGTCGTCCCACTCGGGGAAGCCTTCCAGCACCGTGGTGTCCTTCAGGCGGTACTTGTCGCTGTCCGAGCGCAGGCCCTGCTCCTGGTAGGAGGCGTCGGCCGCGCTCCTGTCGATCATCGAGTAGCTCACGTGGTGGCCGCCGCTCTCGTCGACGATCACGCCGCCCTTCTGCGACAGGCGGTTCAGCTCGAAGGTGGTGAAGAACAGGTGCAGCAGGCTGGCGTGGTAGCTGTCCTTGACGTTCTCCACGTACAGCTTCCAGTTGTTGGGCAGGGCCTGGGTGAAGCGGCCGATGACTTCCACCGGCTTGTGCAGCACGCGCTCGATGCGGGCGCAGATCTCCTCGCCCAGGTACTCCTCGATCGGCGGCGCGTCGTCGCTGAAGCTGCCGAACACCAGGCCGCAGTAGCGTGCCACCAGCAGCTTGCGCGGGCCGTGCTCCTCCTTGCAGAAGGACGGCGGCATGCCGCCCTTGCCCTTGACGCCCTTCTCGAACGCGACGCCGGTCAGGTCGCCCTGGCGGTTGTAGCTCCAGGCGTGGTAGACGCACTGGAAGTTCTCCACCTTGCCGGACTTCTCCAGCGCCAGCAGCGCGCCGCGGTGCGCGCAGCGGTTCTCGAAGGCGTAGATCTCGCCGTCGTCGTCCTTGACCACCACCACCGGCGTCTCGCCGACGAAGGTGGTGCGGAAGCTTCCGCCCTCGGGCAGTTCCGCCTCCAGGCACAGGTAGTTCCAGGTCGGGCCGCGGAAGATCCGCTCCTGTTCCCGCTGTCCCAGCGCCGCTCCGCTGTACACGCCATAGGGGATCCGGGTCAGGCCCGGTCCCCGCCACTCGATCGTGCTTTCCTGCATCACTCCACCGTCACGTTCGCGGTCTTGACGACCTTGCTCCACTTGTCCGACTCGCCCTTGATGAAGCGGCCGGTCTCCTCCGGCGACCAGCCGCGCGGCTGCGCCCCCTGGTCGAGGAATTTCTGCCGCACGTCCGGCAGCGCCAGCGCGCCGGCCACGGCCTTGTGCATGTAGGCCACCCGGTCCGCGGGCGTGCCGGCCGGGGCCACCATGCTGAAGAAGGTGACGGCGTTCATCGCCGGCAGCTGCTGCTCGGCGAAGGTGGGCACGTTGGGCAGCGCCTGCGAGCGCTGCTGGTCCGCCACGGCCAGCACCTTGATCTTGTTGCTGTTGTGGAAGGTCGCCGACGAGCTGATGTTGTCGAAGAACACGTCCACGTTGCCGCCCACCAGGTCCACCAGCGCGGGCGCGGTGCCCTTGTACGGCACGTGGATCATGTCGGTGCCGGTCAGCTGCATGAACAGGCTGGCCGTCAGGTGCGAGGTGGAGCCGTTGCCCTGCGACGCGTAGGTCACCTTGCCGGGGTTGGCCTTCAGGTAGGTCAGGAACTCCTGCAGCGACCTGGCCGGCACCTTGTTGCTGACCGCCAGCACGTTGGGCACGGTGGCCAGCACCGTCACCGGCACCCACCTGGCGGGCTCGAACGCCAGCGATTTGTACAGATGCTGGTTGATCGCGATCGGCCCGGGCGGCGACACCAGGTAGGTCGTGCCGTCGGCATCGGAGCGCGCCACCTCGGCGGCGCCGATGTTGCCGCCCGCGCCGGACTTGTTCTCCACCACGATGCCGGCGGGGAAGGAGCCGCGGATCTTCTCGGCCACCAGCCGCGGCAGCACATCGGCGGTGCCGCCGGCCGGGAAGGGGACGATCAGGCGGACGGGCTTGGCAGGCTGCTGCGCCAGCGCGGGGCCGAACACCGGCGCGAGGGCGCTGCCGGCGGTGAGCGCGAGCGCCTGCCGGCGCGTGAGGCGTGGGGTCATGGACGTTGTCTCCTGTTGTTTGGGGGCGCCCCCCCTGGGTGGAACGGAGCAGTTTCGGCCGATGCCCGGCCGCGTCGCAAGCGAAAATTGCGCGATGCGCAAAAATGCCGCCGCTACCCCGGACGACAAGAGCTTCGTCACGGCTCTTCAGAAGGGTCTGGACGTGCTGACCTGCTTCAGCCGCCAGGCCACGCGTCTGACGCTGACGGAGGTGGCGCGGCTGACGGGAAGCACGCCGGCCTCGGCCCGCCGTTCGCTGCACACGCTGCACGCGCTGGGGTACCT
>JAEWBU010000259.1 GCA_023390985.1 Pseudomonadota bacterium | reverse complement strand
GTGGCGCGCGAAACGCCGTGGTAGCCATCGCAGCCGGCGATGAAGTCGCACTGCAGCTCGTGCTCCTGGCCGCCGTGGCGCCAACGCACGACCGGCTTGTCGCCATCGATGCCTTGCAGGTTGACGTCGGCGGCTTCGTAGACGGTGGGCAGGCCCGCGGCCTCGCGCGCTTCCATCAGGTCGCGCGTGAGTTCGGTCTGGCCGTAGGCCGTGACGACCTTGCCGCCGGTCAGGCGGTCCACCTCGATCGGGTGGCGCTCGCCGCGGAACACCAGCTCGATGGCGTGGTGAACGATGCCCTCGTGGTGCAGCCGCCGGCCGACGCCGGCCTCGTCCATGAGATTGACCGTGACCTGCTCCAGGATGCCCGCGCGGATGCGGCCCAGCACGTAGTCGGCGGTCTGGCGCTCCAGGATGATGTTGTCGATGCCGGCCTTGTGCAGCAGCTGGCCGAGCAGCAGGCCCGACGGGCCGGCGCCGATGATGGCGATCTGGGTCTTGCGCATGGCGCGTCTCCTCGTTCTCTGTCAACGCGCAGCTTAGGCGTGCAGTGCCGTCGCCGCGAGCGACCGGCGCGGCCTTTGTGCGATGATTGCGCCACTTGCGCGATGATCGCGCAAGCCTCGACCATGATCGCCCGCGCCGATTTCATCGAAGGCATGGCCAAGGGCCTGGCCGTGCTGGAGAGCTTCGACACCGAACGCCAGCGCCTGAACGCCACGCTGGCGGCGCAGCGCGCCGGCCTGACGCGCGCGGCCGCGCGGCGGCACCTGCTGACCCTGACGCACCTGGGCTACCTTGAAACCGACGGCAGCTATTTCTGGCTGGCGCCCAAGGTGCTGCGCTTCTCCGGCAGCTACCTGGCGTCGTCGCGCCTGCCGCGCGCGCTGCAGCCGACGCTCGACCGGCTGGCCGCGCGCACGGCGGAAGCGTTCTCGGCCGTGGTGCTCGACGGCGACCAGGTCGTGATCGTCGCGCGCAGCGGTCCGACCCGCATGCTGGCCTACGGGCTGCACCTGGGCGCCCGGCTGCCGGCCCATGCCACCTCGACCGGGCGCGTGCTGCTGGCCGCCAAGACCAAGGCCGAGTTCGCCTCCTGGCTCAAGGGCCGCGAACTGCCGCGCCTGACCGCCCACACGGTGATCGACACCAAACAGCTGCGCCAGGTGATCGATGAGGTGCGCCAGCAGGACTGGTGCGTCGCCAGCGAAGAGCATGAGCTGGGGGTGCATGCCGCGGCCGTGCCGCTGCGCAACCTGGAAGGCCGGGTCGTGGCGGCGCTCAATGTGGTGACCCGGCTGGAGCGCGTGCAGCCGCCCGTGCTCGGCCGCGAGGTCCTGCCCCTGCTGCATGACGCCGCACGCGAACTGCGTCCTCTCCTATAGACAGGGCCCGGCAGCGCGGGAATAAGCAAACAACGGAAGATTCGTTGGGTTTTCATAACTGCGGACCCACAATTTCTGCTCCTCTTATTCGGATCAGATCAATGGCGACGCTGCGCTTGGGCGATACCGCTCCCGATTTCCAGCAGGACTCCACCGAGGGCCCCATCTCCTTCCACCAGTGGGCGGGCGATTCCTGGGTGGTGCTGTTCTCGCACCCCGCGGACTTCACGCCGGTCTGCACGACCGAGCTGGGCAAGACGGCCGCGCTGGGTGGCGAGTTCGCGCGCCGAGGCGTCAAGCCGATCGCGGTGAGCGTGGACCCGGTCGAGCAGCACCGCCAGTGGGTGGGCGACATCAACGAGACCCAGAACACCACGGTCAACTTCCCGATCCTGGCCGACGCCGACCGCAAGGTGGCCACGCTGTACGACATGATCCATCCGAACTCGCTGGCCAACGCCACCGTGCGCAGCGTGTTCGTCATCGACCCGAAGAAGACGATCCGCCTGACGCTGACCTACCCGGCCAGCACCGGCCGCAACTTCGACGAGATCCTGCGCGTCATCGACTCGCTGCAGCTGACCGACGGCCACAAGGTCGCCACGCCCGCCAACTGGCAGGACGGCGACGAGGTGGTGATCCTGCCCAGCCTGCAGGACCCGGCCGAGATCGCCCAACGCTTCCCCAAGGGCTTCCGCGCGCTGCGCCCGTACCTGCGCCTGACGCCCCAGCCGAACCGGTAATCGACAGACATGAAAAGCTCCAAGTTCAAGATCGCTCTCGCTTCCCTGGCGCTGGCCGCCAGCTCGTTCGCTTCCGCCCAGCAGTCGCTGCTGAACGTCTCGTACGACGTGGCGCGCGAGTTCTACAAGGACATCAACGCGGCGTTCGTGCCGTACTACAAGAAGACCACCGGCAAGGACGTGAAGGTCGAGCAGTCGCATGCCGGCTCCAGCGCCCAGGCGCGTGCCGTGGCCGACGGCCTGGACGCCGACGTGGTGACGATGAACACCACCACCGACGTCGAGTTCCTGGCCGAGCGCGGCGTGGTGGCCAAGGACTGGGCCAAGCGCTTCCCCGACAACGCGGCCCCGACCACGTCCACCATGCTGTTCCTGGTGCGCGAGGGCAATCCGAAGGGCGTCAAGGACTGGCAGGACCTGGTGCGTCCCGACGTCAAGGTCGTGGTCGTGAACCCCAAGACCGGCGGCAACGGCCGCTACGCCTACCTGGCGGCCTGGGGCTACATCAAGAAGAACGGCGGCACCGACCAGCAGGCGCAGGAGTTCCTGTCCAAGCTGTACAAGAACGTGCCGGTGCTGGCCCGCGGCGGCCGTGACGCCACCACCGCCTTCCTGCAGCGCAACACCGGCGACGTGCTGATCACGTTCGAGTCGGAGGTCGAATCGGTCAACCGCGAGTTCGGCAAGGGCAAGGTGGACGTGGTCTATCCGTCCATCAGCATCGTGGCCGAAAACCCGGTGGCGATCGTCGAGCGCACCATCGCCAAGAAGGGCACCGGCGACCTGGCCAAGGCCTACCTGGACTTCCTGTACACGGAAGAGGGCCAGGAGATCGCGGCCAAGCACTCGATCCGACCGCGCAACCAGAAGGTGCTGGCCAAGTACGCCCAGACCTTCAAGCCCGTCAAGCTGTTCACCGTGCAGGAGCTGTTCGGCTCGCTGTCCGAAGCGCAGAAGGTGCACTTCAACGACGGCGGCCAGTTCGACAAGATCTACACGGTCAAGTAAATGGCCGGAACCGCCGCCAGCCTTCCGGCGGCCCTGCCGGGGTCGGCGGCGCCTTCGCGCCGCGGCGCCGCGCGCAGGGTGCTGCCGGGCTTCAACCTCACGCTCGGCTACACGCTGCTGTACCTGAGCCTCATCGTCCTCATCCCGCTGTCGGCGCTGGTCTTCAAGACCTTCACCCTGAGCTGGGACCAGTTCTGGGCCGCCGTCAGCTCGCCGCGCGTCGTGGCCTCGTACAAGCTCACGTTCGGCGCGTCGTTCCTCGCGGCCATCGTCAACGTCTTCTTCGGCCTGCTGGTGGCGTGGGTGCTGGTGCGCTACAGCTTCCCGGGCAAGAAGATCGTCGATGCCCTGGTCGACCTGCCGTTCGCGCTGCCCACCGCCGTCGCCGGCATTTCGCTGACGGCGCTGCTGGCCGGCAACGGCTGGATCGGCCAGTACCTGGAGCCGCTGGGCATCCAGCTGGCCTTCAACCCGAATGGCGTGGTGATCGCGCTGATCTTCATCGGCCTGCCATTCGTGGTGCGCACGGTGCAGCCGGTGCTGGAGGACACGGAGCGTGAGCTGGAGGAGGCCGCGATGTGCCTGGGCGCGACGCGCTGGCAGACCTTCTCGCGCGTGATCCTGCCTTCGATCCTGCCGGCGCTGGTGACCGGATTCGCGATGGCCTTCGCGCGCGCGGTGGGCGAGTACGGCTCGGTGATCTTCATCGCCGGCAACATGCCCATGGTTTCGGAGATCACGCCGCTGATCATCATCGGCAAGCTGGAGCAGTACGACTACGCGGGCGCCACGGCGGTCGCGACGGTGATGCTGGGGCTGTCGTTCGTGCTGCTGCTGGTGATCAACGCGTTGCAGGCCTGGCAGCGGCGGAGGGCGGGCGCATGAGCAATCTCGCGAACCGCAAGATCATCACGACCGAGTCGGCGTGGGTGCGCCGCACGCTGATCGGGCTGGCCCTGGCCTTCCTGTTCCTGTTCCTCGTGCTGCCGCTGGCCGCGGTGGCCACCGAGGCGCTGCGCAAGGGCTGGGGCGCGTACGCCGAGGCGCTGAAGGAGCCGGACGCCTGGTCGGCGATCCGCCTGACGCTGATCACGGCCGCGATCGCCGTGCCGCTGAACCTGGTGTTCGGCGTCGCGGCGGCGTGGTGCATCGCCAAGTACGAGTTCCGCGGCAAGGCGTTCCTGACGACCCTGGTCGACCTGCCGTTCTCGGTGTCGCCGGTGGTGGCGGGCCTGATCTACGTGCTGGTGTTCGGCGCGCAGGGCTGGTTCGGGCCCTGGCTGGCGGAGCAC
>JAEWBU010000192.1 GCA_023390985.1 Pseudomonadota bacterium | reverse complement strand
GGCTTGACCCCGCCGGGGGCGCGCATGAAGAGCGGATCGCCCAGCAGCGTGCGAAGGCGCGTGAGGCCCTGGCTCGCGGCCGGCTGCGTGAGCCCCAGGCGCTCGGCCGCGCGGCTGACGCTGCGCGCGCGGTAGACGGCATCGAACAGGCGCAGCAGGTTCAGGTCGACGTCAGCGAGATGCATCCGGCTTATGTGACTTAGTCGGTTCATTGTATTGATGGATATACCGCCGCCGGGCACACTCGCCGCCGTCACCGCGGAGCCCCCAACTTGGAAGTCTCATTCAGCAAGGAAATCGAACTGCTGCGCAAGCAGCAGGGCGAAACGTTCCACGGCGAGGGCATCCTCGCCATCACCAAGGCGCTGCTGCAGTCCGGCGTCGCCTACGTCGGCGGCTACCAGGGCGCGCCCGTCTCGCACCTGCTGGACGTGATGGTCCAGGCCAAGCCCTACCTCGACGAGCTGGGCGTGCACGTGGAGGCCTGTTCCAACGAGGCGTCCGCCGCGGCCATGCTGGGCGCTTCCATCCACTACCCGCTGCGCGGCGCGGTGACCTGGAAATCCATCGTCGGCACCAATGTGGCGTCGGACGCGCTCTCCAACCTGTCGTCGCCCGGCGTCAAGGGCGGCGCGCTCATCGTGGTGGGCGAGGACTACGGCGAGGGCGCCTCGGTGATCCAGGAGCGCACCCACGCCTACGCCCTCAAGTCCACCATGTGCCTGCTGGACCCGCGGCCCGACCTGCCGCAGATGGTCAACATGGTCGAGCACGGCTTCCGCCTGTCGGAAGCCTCGAACATGCCGGCCATCCTGGAGCTGCGCATCCGCGCCTGCCACGTGCGCGGCAGCTTCGAAGCCCGGGACAACCTGCCGCCGCCCGTCTCCACGCGCCAGCTGATGGAGGACCCGGCCGCGTTCGACTACATGCGCCTGGCGCATCCGCCGGTGACCTTCCGGCACGAGAAGCTCAAGGCCGAAGAGCGCATCCCGGCCGCGCGGCGCTACATCGTGGAGAACGGGCTCAACGAGCTGATGGCCGGCAAGCACCAGGACGTCGGCATCATCGTGCAGGGCGGCCTCTACAACGCGCTGGTGCGCAGCCTCCAGCAGCTGGGCCTGGCCGACGCGTTCGGCGAGAGCGACATCCCGCTGCTGGTGTTGAACGTCACCTACCCGATCGTGCCCGAGCAGGTCGCGGACTTCTGCGCCGGCAAGCGTGCGGTGCTGGTGGTGGAGGAAGGCCAGCCCGAATACATCGAGCAGGAGATCGCCACGCACCTGCGCCGCCGCGACCTGCAGACCCGCCTGCACGGCAAGGACCTGCTGCCTTCGGGCGGCGAGTACACGGTGGAGGTGCTGTCGCAAGGCCTGACGCAGTTCGCTTCGAGCTACCTGCCGGGCGAAGGCCCCGAGTCGGCCAAGCGCTGGCTGGCCGACAACCGCGATCGCCGCGAGAAAGCTGCCGGACTCCTCGCGCAGCCGCTGCCCGCCCGTCCGCCGAGCTTCTGCATCGGCTGCCCCGAGCGCCCGGTGTTCGCCGCGCTCAAGCTCGCGCAGGAGAAGACCGGCCCGGTGCACGTGGCGGCCGACATCGGCTGCCACGCGTTCGGCACCTTCGAGCCGTTCTCCACCGGCCATTCCATCCTGGGCTACGGCATGAGCCTGGCCAGCCGCGCCGGCGTGTCGCCGATGATGAACCGGCGCACGCTGGCCATCATGGGCGACGGCGGTTTCTGGCACAACGGCCTGCTCACCGGCGTGCAGAGCGCGCTCTTCAACGGCGACGACGCGGTGCTGCTGATCTTCAAGAACGGCTACACGTCGGCCACCGGCACGCAGGAGATCATCTCCACGCCGGAAGAGGACGCGAAGTTCGCCAGCAGCGACAAGGCGCGCAGCCTGGTGCACACGAACAAGACCATCGAGTCGACCCTGCAAGGGCTGGGCGTCAAGTGGATGCGCACCGTTCACACCTACGAGGTCGAGACCATGCGGCGCACGCTGGTCGAGGCCTTCACCAGCGACTTCGACGGCCTGAAGGTGATCGTGGCCGAAGGCGAATGCCAGCTGGAGCGCCAGCGCCGCATCAAGCCCTGGATCGCCGGCCTGCTCAAGCAGGGCAAGCGCGTGGTGAAGGTGAAGTACGGCGTCGACGAGGACGTGTGCAACGGCGACCACGCCTGCATCCGTCTGTCCGCCTGCCCCACCCTCACGCTCAAGGACAACCCCGATCCGCTCAAGGTCGATCCGGTCGCCACCGTGATCGACGGCTGCGTGGGCTGCGGCCTGTGCGGCGCCAACGCGCATGCGGCCACGCTGTGCCCCAGCTTCTACCGCGCCGAGGTCGTGCAGAACCCGCGCTGGCACGAGCGCCTGCTCCATTCCCTGCGTGGCGCCGTGGTGCGCGCGCTGCAACCGGCCTGATCACGATGAACCGCAAGCAACCCATCACCCTGCTGGTCTGCGCCCTCGGCGGTGAAGGCGGCGGCGTGCTCACCGAATGGCTGGTCGAGACAGCGCGCCTGGCCGGCTACGCGGCGCAGGCCACGTCCATCCCCGGCGTCGCGCAGCGAACCGGCGCGACCACCTACTACCTGGAAGTGTTCCCGGTGCCGCTGGCCGAACTCGGCGGCCGCAAGCCGGTGTTCAGCCTGAGTCCGGTGCCCGGGGCGCTCGACGCGCTCGTGTCGTCGGAACTGCTCGAGACCGCGCGCCAGATCGGCAACGGCATGGCCTCGCCGGACCGCACCCGGGTGATCAGCTCCAACGCGCGGCTGCTCACCACGCAGGAGCGGATGCAGTTGGGCGACGGACGCGTGGACGAGGCGGAGCTGCTCAAGCTGGTCGAGGCCTTCGCTCGCGAGCACCAGGTGTTCGACATGAACGCCGTGGCGCGCGAGTGCGGCACGGTGGTGAGCGCTGTGCTGCTGGGCGCGATCGCGGGCAGCGGGTTGTTTCCGTTCGAGCGGAGGTTCTTCGAGGAAGCGGTGCGCGGGGGGGTGTCGGCGCAGGCGAGCTTGAGGGGATTCGCGCGGGCGTTCGAGATCGTCGAACGTGCGGAGTACGTCAAGAAAGCACTGGATTCCCGCCTTCGCGGGAATGACGGCGCTTCATCCGTCATCCCCGCGGAGGCGGGGATCCAGGGCTTCCCGGAGCCCGTCCGCGAAATGGCCTCCCTCGGCTACGCCCGCCTCGTCGACTACCAGGACCGCGCATACGCCGACCTCTATGTCGAACGCCTGAACCAGGTGCTCGCCGCCGAACTCGAGGCCGATCCCACCGGCGCCCACCATTTCGCCACCACCCGCGAAACCGCCCGCTGGCTGGCGCTGTGGATGGCCTTCGACGACATCGTCCGCGTGGCCGACCTCAAGAGCCGCGCCACCCGCGCCGATCGCGTGCGCGGCGAAGTCAAGGTGGGCGAGCACGACCTGCTCAAGGTGTACGACCACTTCAAGCCCGGCGTGCCCGAATTCGCCGCGCTGCTGCCGCCTTCACTCGCGCAGCGCCTCACCGCCTGGGACCGCGCCCGCGTGCTGGCCGGCCGCGAGCCGTGGGCGATGCCGCTGAAGGTCGGCACCCACACCGCGTTCGGCATGGTCGCCCTGCGCACGCTGGCGAGCTTCAAGTGGCTGCGCGTGCGCGGCAGCCGCTTCGCCTTCGAGCAGCGGATGATGGTGCGCTGGCTGGAGGGCATCGTCGCCGGCACCCGCCGCGGCTGGGCACTGGGCCACGAGGTCGCGCTGTGCGGCCGCCTGATCAAGGGCTACGGCGCCACCAACGAGCGCGGCAAGGAGAACCTGCTGCACGTGCTGGAGCATCTCGCGGTGCTGCCCGATGCCGCCACCGCCGCGAAGGCGATCGCCGACGCCCGTGCCGCCGCGCTGGCCGACGATGCCGGCAAGGCGCTCGATGCCACGCTGGTGCGCCACGGCGCGCCGGCGCGCGAACCCAAGGCACAGCCGATCCGGTTCGTCCGCAAGAAGCCGGCCGCGTCGGCGCGGCAGGCCGCCTGATCCCCGTCAAGAACAAACAGGAGACTGACATGCGCGCATTCCGCCCCACCTCGTTGCCGCGCCGCGCGTTGCTCGCCGCGGCGCTCGCGTCCGGTTTGCTGGCCTCGCCCTTCGCGCTGGCCCAAAGCTGGCCGAGCAAGCCGATCCGCGTGGTCGTGAACTTCCCGCCCGGCGGCGCCGCCGACCAGCTGGCGCGCGCCATCGGCCAGCCGCTGTCGGAAGCGCTGGGCCAGCCCGTCGTCGTGGAGAACCGCGGCGGCGCCAACGGCAACATCGGCGGCGAGGCCGTCGCGAAGAGCGCGCCGGACGGCTACACGCTGCTCATGAGCTCGGGCGGCATGGTGTCGGTCAATCCGCACCTGTACCCGAAGATGCCGTTCGACCCGGCCAAGGACCTGGTGCCCGTCGCCGCCGCCGCCCGCGTGGCGGTGTACCTGATGGCCAAGCCCGCGCTGCCGCCGGCCAACGTCAAGGACTTCATCTCCTACGTGAAGGCGAACCCCGGCAGGCTGTCGTTCGGCTCGCCCGGCAACGGCAGCTCGCCGCACCTGGCGGCCGAGATGATGAAGAGCCAGGCCGGGCTGTACGCGGTGCACGTGCCCTACCGCGGCGCCGCGCCCGCGCTGCAGGACCTGCTGGCCGGTCAGATCGATTTCTACTTCGATCCCGGCATCGGCCTGCAGCATGCGAAGAGCGGCCGGCTCAAGCTGCTGGCCGTGGGCAGCATGAAGCGCTCGCCGCTGTTCCCCGACGTGCCCACGCTGCACGAGGTGGGCCTGACCAACTTCGACGCCGACACCGTGTTCGGCTTCTACGCGCCGGCCGGCACGCCGGCCGACGTGATCACGAAGCTGAACACCGAGATCAACAAGATCCTTCGCACCAAGCCGATGCAGGACCGCATCATCGCCCTGGGCGGCGAGGCGCTGCCGATCCCGGCGGCGGAGTTCGGCGCCAAGGCGATGGAAGACTCCAAGCGCTTCGGCGCCATCATCCGCGAACGCAAGATCGCGGCCGATTGAGATCGATGTCGAAAGAGATCACCTACACCCAGCGCGTCGAGTTCGGCGACTGCGATCCGGCGCGCATCGTCTGGTTCCCCAACTTCTTCCGCTGGATCGACGCGGCTTCGCGGCACTTCTTCATCGAGTGCGGCGTGCCGACCTGGACCGAGACCGAGAAGACGCTGGGCGTCATCGGCACCCCGCTGGTCGACACGCATGCGCGCTTCATCAAGACCGCCACCTACGGCGACACGCTGCAGATCTGTGTGAGCATCGCCGAGTGGCGCGGCAAGAGCTTCGTGCAGCGCTACCGCGTGATGCGCGGCGACGACCTGCTGATGGAATGCGACGAGGTGCGCATCTTCGCGGGGCGGCGCGAGGACGGCGGGATCTTCGCGATGGCGATCCCGGACTGCATTCGGGCGCTCTGCGACTAACCGTCATCCCCGCGCAGGCGGGGATTCAGGGCTTCCGGCAGTCCGCTGAAGGCGGACGCACTGGATTCCCGCCTGCGCGGGAATGACGGTGGCGCTACCCCAACCGGCCGCGCATCAACCACACCCGGCTGTGCGACCCCTCGCGCAGCGCGCTGTTCACCACCGCGACGTCGCCGCGCGCGTTGACGGCCAGCTTGGGGACCAGCAGCCCCTGGCTGCTGCCGTTGAATCCACCGCCCGGGTCGCGGCTGTGCGGCACCAGCTGCGGCGCGCCGAAGCTGTCGCCGCCGTCGCTCGAGAACGCGAGGGCCAGCCCGCGCGGCGCCTGCTTCAGGTCCTCCTGCAGTTCGGCCAGCACCAGCACCGCCCCTTGCGGGTCGATCGCGAGCGAAGGAAACCCGGCGCTGACGAAGCCATCCGGCAATTCATCCATCACGGTGCGCGGCGGCTCCCAGCTGCGCCCGGCGTCGCGCGAGCGCGCGTGATGAACGCGCTGGCGGTGGAACGGACCGCCCTCGCTCTCGCTCCAGACGAGATGCACCACGCCTTCGCGATCCGACGCGAGCCGCGGCGCGTCGGAATACCCCGGCAGCCCGATCGTGCCGAGCGCGCGGAACGAGGCACCGCCGTCCGTCGACCGAGCCAGGCGCAGGTCTGCCACAGGATGGTCGCCGTCGGTCCAGGCGAGCAGCAAGGCGCCGTCGCGCGTGATCGTCATGGCCGGCGCGCGGGCCGGCCGCTCGCCCCGTCCGCCCGCGACCCGCACCGGCCGCGAGAAGTTCTCGCCGCCATCCACCGAGCGCGCGACCCACAGCGGCCCGTCGTACTCGGTCCAGGCCGCGAACACGCGCCCGCCGGGCGCGGCCAGCAGGTCGTAGCTGCCGTTGTGCCAGTACTCCGGGGTGACGCGGCCCTTGCCGTCGCCGCCCTGCGAACTCGAGAGGTTGACCGGCGCGGCGAAGCTGCGGCCGCCGTCGTCCGAGCGCGCCAGCATCATCTCGCCGCCGTGCGAGCCGCCGGAGAACAGGATCTCCTGCCAGAGCAGCAGCACGCGTTGCGGCGCGTCGGGTGCGGCCGCCAGCCGCGGAATCCACGAGAACGCATGCGGCGCTCCGGCCACCTCGGCCGGCGGGCTGGCGGGCTGGCCCCCCGCGCCGCGGCGCTGCACCCTCACCGCCTTGCGCGCCTGGTCGACCCAGGCCACGAGCAGCGAGCCATCGGCCGCGAGCGCGAGCGCCGGGTCGTCGACGAAGTCGTAGCGCGAATCGTTCTGCCGCCAGGGGCCGCGCACGCCGGCGCCGCGGGCCAGCTCGACGGGCGCGCTCCACTGCACGCCGCTGCGCGACGAGGCGGCCTGCAGCATCGGCGCCAGCGTCATCAGCGGTGCGGTCAGCAGAACGCGTCGCGACAGCATGGGGATTGGAGGCGGGGCATGCGGCCGGGTTTCACCGCGGCAGGTGTAACGCCCGGTGCAAGCGTCTTGCAATGGGCGGCGCCGGCCGCAAACTTCCCGTGAGCCCGACCGGGCTTGTTGTTGGAGGCCGATCGATGTTCAAGCGACTGACTGTGCTGTGGACCCTGGTACGCGGCGACGCACGCCAGCTGTGGTTTGCGCTGCGCCACCCGGCCTCGCCGGCCTGGCTCAAGTGGGGCACGGCCGCCATCGTGCTGTACCTGCTGTCGCCCATCGACCTGGTGCCCGACGCCATCCCGTTCCTGGGCGTGGTGGACGACCTGGTGCTGGTGCCGTTTGCGATCCGCTGGCTGCTCAAGCGGCTGCCGCCGGAGCTGCGGCGCGACACCGCGCGCTGACTCGATAGTCCCACCCCGTCATCCCCGCGAAGGCGGGGATCCAGGGCTCCCGGCGGCAGTCCGTCGTCGAAGGCGGACGCACTGGATTCCCGCCTGCGCGGGAATGACGGCGCGTCAAAGCACCAGCACCGCCCGGAAGTCGTTCACGTTGGTGTGGGTCGGCCCGGTGACCACCAGGTCGCCGATGGCGCTGAAGTAGCCGTAGGCGTCGTTGCGGTCCAGGTGGCGGTCCGCCTTCAGGCCGGCGGCCGCGGCGCGGCGCAGCGTGTCCGGCGCGACGAAGGCGCCCGCGTTGTCCTCCATGCCGTCGATGCCGTCGGTATCCGCCGCCAGCGCCCACACGCCCTCCTGCCCCTGCAGCGCCTGCGCCAGGCCCAGGCAGAACTCGCCGGCGCGGCCTCCGCGTCCGCGCGGCGTGCTTTCGGGCTGCTTGCGCACCGTCACCGTGGTTTCGCCGCCGGACAGGATCACGCAGGGTTTCGCGAACGGCTGGCCGCTGCGCGCGACCGCGCGAGCAAGAGCGGCATGCACCTTGCCGACTTCTCGCGATTCACCTTCCATTTCGTCGCTGAGGATGTAGGCGGCGAGCCCGGCCTGGCGCGCTTTCGCGGCGGCCGCTTCCAGCGACTGCCGCGGCGTGGCGATCATGTGGACCTCCTGGCCCTCGAACGCCGCGTCGCCGGGCTTGGGCGTCTCCAGCGCGCCCTGCTCCAGCAGGCTCATGATCGCGCCGGGCACCTCGATGCCGTAGCGCTGCAGGATCGCGACCGCATCGGCGCAGCTGGTGGCGTCCGGCACGGTGGGGCCGCTGGCGATGACGGAGGGGTCGTCGCCCGGCACGTCGCTGATGGTGAGCGTCACCACCCGCGCCGGCGCGCAGGCCGCCGCCAGCCGCCCGCCCTTGATGCGCGACAGGTGCTTGCGCACGCAGTTCATCTCGATGATGTTGGCGCCGCTGTCGAGCAGCTCGCGGTTGATGCGCTGCTTGTCCTCCAGCGTCAGGCCTTCGGCCGGCAGCGTGAGCAGGGCCGAGCCGCCGCCGGAGATCAGGCACAGCACCAGGTCGTCGGCCGTGAGGCCGTGCGCCAGGCCCAGGATGCGTTGCGCGGCTTCGAGCCCCGCGGCATCAGGCACGGGATGCGAGGCCTCGACCACTTCGATGCGTGAAGCGAGCCCGGCCGGCCGCGGCGGCGTGTGGCCGTAACGCGTGACCACCAGGCCGGACAGCGGCGCATCGGCCGGCCACAGCGCCTCGACCGCCTGCGCCATCGCCCCGCCCGCCTTGCCCGCGCCGAGCACCACCGTGC
>JAEWBU010000185.1 GCA_023390985.1 Pseudomonadota bacterium | reverse complement strand
GTGCTCCTCCGCCCCCTCGGGCGACGCGAGCCGCTGCAGGCGGCGGCGCGCCAGGTCGGAATAGATGCCCTCCGGGAACCGCTTGAGGAAACCTTCGAGCTCGCGCCGGTCGCTGGAATCGCGCACGGCACGCCAGTATTCGAGCTCGAGCTCCTGCGTGATCTGTCCGCCGGGCAGCGTGTTCGCGCGGCTGGCCGGCGGCGGCAGCGTGATCGTCGGGGGACCGCTGCGCGGAGCCGGCGGGGCAGCCGTGATGGCGGGCAGGTCGAGGTGCGAGAACGCTTCGCGCAGGCCCTGCCAGAAATCGCCCGCGGTGGGGAATCGCTGCTCGCGGTCCTTGGCCATCGCGCGAGCGAAGACGCCATCGACGGCGGCGGGAAGTTCCGGCACCACCGACGTCGGCGAGGCCGGCGTGTGGCCGATGACCTGGTGGATGATGGAGAAGTCGTTGTCGCCGTCGAACGGACGCGCGCCGGTGAGCAGCTGGTAGGCGACGACGGCGGCCGAGAACAGGTCGGCACGCGCATCGACCTTCTGGCCCTGCACCTGCTCGGGCGCCATGTACTTCAGCGTGCCGATCATGCTGCCCTGGGTGCGGGTGGCTTCGCCGGCGATGCGGGCGACGCCGAAGTCGGTGAGCTTGACGCGGCCGCCCTTCTCCACCAGCAGGTTGGCCGGCTTGATGTCGCGGTGGATCACGCCCTGGCGATGCGCAAATTCGAGCGCGGCCAGCATGTCGTGCACCAGCTGAAGAGCGTGCTCGGTCTCGTAGCGGCCGCCGCAGTCCAGCAGCTGCTTGAGGTCGTCGCCCGCGACGAACTACATCACCAGGAAGGCGGTGTCGCCGTCGCGGTCGGAGTCGTAGACGGTGACGATGTTGGGATGGAGCAGCCGGGCGGCCGACCGCGCTTCGGTGCGGAAACGCTCCTCGTACTCCGCCGCGGCCACCGGGCTCAGGCCGTCGACCATGATGGTCTTGATGGCGACCTGGCGGTCGAGGTTGGGATCGCGGCCTTCGTAGACCACGCCCATCGCGCCCTTGCCGAGCACGCGAACGAGGTCGTAACGGCCCAGCTTCTTGAGATGCACGTGGATTTTTCCGTGACCGCGCGGCCTCAGGCCAGGACGGCGAATTCCACCCGGGGGGCGGCTTCAGCTTCACGCTCGCAGCCGAGCGTGATCAGGCCATTGCCGACCAGGTAGCACTCGGTCCGGCGCAGGACCAGGGGGGTGTTGCCGCCGCCCATGTAGACCCAGGTCCCGAAGCTGGACTGGTCGCTGAGGACGAAGTGCCCTCCCTTCCAGTCGACCGTGGCATGGACGCGCGACACGCGGGAATCGTTGATCGAGAGCGTGGCCGTGGCGGCCCGGCCCAGCGTCACGGAACTGCCGTGGGGTTCCATCGTCAGCGTGCGGCCCGCGCCCGTGAGTTCCAGGTTGGCGGTGGACGAGGCCTTGAACATCGAGGCGCCCATCATGGTGGCGTCGGCGTCGCGCTCGGGTTGCCACTGCACCCGATAGACCTCGGTCTGCTCGTGCTTGCCGCGCAGGAACATCGGACCGAGGCTGCGCAGCTTGGCCTGCAGGTCGGTCCGCAGCGATTCGCGCACGCGGCCGGTGGTGAGGATCTGTTCGGCGCCGGCCAGGTCGGCCAGGCGGGCGGCGCTGTTGACCGCGTCGCCGTAGCAGTCGCCTTCGATCTCGACCACTTCGCCGGATTCCACGCCCATCTGCATCTGCACCGGCTTGCCGGTGCCGCCTGGATAGACCGGCGTTTCCTGGAGGCGCTTCTGGATGCCGACGCAGGCGGAGATGGCGTCGGACTCGTCGGGGAACACGACGAACAGGCCATCGCCCAGGAGCTTCACGACGCGGCCGCGATGCTGTTCGAAGCTGCGGGACAAGGCCGTCGTCAGCTGCGTGACGAACCGTCCGGCGGTTTCGTCGCCCAGCCTCTCGAAGATGCCGGTGCTTCCGACCAGGTCAGCAAAAACAACGGTGGCCATGTCGCGGCCATTGTATGCCCCAGCTCAGCCGGAAACAAAGAAGCCGGCGCGACGGGTGTCGCGCCGGCCACTATGGACGTTAAGGAAAATGGTCGGCGTGGCGGGATTCGAACTCGCGACCCCTTGCACCCCATGCAAGTGCGCTACCAGGCTGCGCTACACGCCGAGCCCGCCATTATATGCCGACCGTCAGTGGTTGGCCGACAACAGGTCGCGGATTTCGAACAGTTCGCGTCGAACGAGCAGCAGCTTCTCGGAGACCTCGGAGAGTTCGCCGGCATCGGGCAGCACCGTCGTGTCCTCGAAATCCTCGAGCGTGGAGTCTTCAACTTCGATCACCTCGACGCCCTCGAGCATGACTTCGCCGGAGCGGCGCTTGTCGCGTTCGAGCTGCACCAGCTCCTGCAGCTTGTTGCGCGCGCCGCTGATGGTGAAGCCCTGGTCGTAGAGCAGGTCGCGGATGCGGCGGATCATCAGCACCTCGTGGTGCTGGTAGTAGCGGCGGTTGCCGCGCCGCTTCATCGGACGCAGCTGCGTGAATTCCTGCTCCCAATACCGCAGCACGTGCGGCTTGACGCCGCACAGGTCGCTGACCTCACCGATGGTGAAGTACCGCTTGGCCGGGATCGCGGGAAGAGCTTTCTCCACTTAAATCAATGCGGTAGGAGAGAAAGCTCCGAGGTTACTCTAAGACGCGCGAGGCGCAAAGCGGACGCGAGCGGCCCGAAGGGCCGTTGCTCAATCGGCCGGCGAGGTGTCCGCGCCCTGCCCCTGGATCTGTTCCTTGAGCTTGTGGCTGGCATGGAACGTGACCACGCGCCGCGCCTTGATCGGGATCGCTTCGCCCGTGCGTGGGTTGCGGCCGGGACGCGGGGCCTTGGTGCGGATCTGGAAATTGCCGAAGCCCGAGATCTTGACGTCCTTGCCTTCGACCAGGCTGCCCGCGATCAGGTCGAAGAACGCGTCGATCATGTCCTTGGACTCGCGCTTGTTGAGGCCGATCTGCTCGAACAGCAGCTCCG
>JAEWBU010000236.1 GCA_023390985.1 Pseudomonadota bacterium | reverse complement strand
GGATGTCGTAGATCGGCTTGTCCGGATAGAGCTCGATCGGCTGGCCGCCGGGATAGGCGAGCGAGTCGATCACGTGCGCCTTGATCTCCAGCAGGCCCAGCTCGAAGACCTGGAACAGGCCGACCGGACCGGCGCCCACGATCACGGCATCGGTCTCGATGGGGCCGTCATGCTCGGCGGCGGTCTTGATCACTTCTTGGCTGAGTCTGGGTTCCATTCGAATTGCTTTGCTTGTGTTCAGCGGACCAGCTCGGACAACTTGCCCGGCTTGTCCTTCCATTCCTCGGCATCGTCCAGCGCCGGCTTGCGCTTGGTGATGCTCTTCCAGGCCGGGGACAGTTCGGCGTTCAGCTTGATGAACGCCACCTGGTCGGCCGGCACGTCCTCTTCGGCGTAGATCGCGTTGACCGGGCACTCCGGGATGCACACCGCGCAGTCGATGCACTCATCCGGATCGATCACCAGCATGTTCGGGCCTTCGCGGAAGCAGTCCACGGGGCAGACATCCACGCAATCGGTGTACTTGCAGCGGATACATTGTTCGGTGACGACGTGGGTCATGTTGCAGTCGCTTGTGCGCTAAGGGGAAACCCCCAATTTTAAAGCCGGTGCCGCGGCCCGCCGGGCACCATGGAGATGGCGCTCTTCAGCGAACCAGCAGCGCCCCCGCGGTCCGGTGGGTGGCGGTGTCCACCAGCACCAGCGATCCCGGCAGCCGCGCCCGTTCGAACGGGCGGGCGGCCAGGGGTTCCTGCAACGCGATTTCCACGTGCCCGATGGCGTTGGGCTCCAGCTGGGCGGCGTCCTGCTCGGCCAGGGTCTGCACGTCCAGCTTGTGCACCACCCGGCGAACCTTGGCCTTGACCCAGCGGTGGCCGTGCAGTGCCCAGTAGGCACGGCCCGGCAGCAGCGGCTCGTCGTCGAGCCAGGCCACGGTGGCGTTCAGCTCGCGCACGGCTTCCGGCGCATCGACGGCCAGCAGCCAGTCGCCGCGCGAGACGTCCACCTCGCGGTCGAGCACGACGCCGGCGCTGTGGCCGGCCGGGATCTCGCGCGGGCGGCGCACCGCATCCAGCACCTGGGCGACGGTGGCGGTCTGGCCCGAAGGCATCACGCGCACCGACTGCCCGGGTTGCACGCGGCCGGTGGCCACGCGGCCCCAGAACACGCGGCGCCCCTGGCTGGTGTCGGACGAGCCGGAGAACTTCTCGACCCACTGGACCGGGAAGGAAAACGGCTCCTCGGTTTCGGCGGCCGTGATCGGCAGCGTCTCGAGCAGCTGCAGCAGCGAGGGACCCTCGTAGCCGCACCGGCCCGGCGCGGCCTGGACCACGTTGTGGCCCTTGAGCGCCGACACCGGCACGATGGCGCGCGGCTCGATGCCCGCGTTCGCAGCGAAGCGCGTCAGCGCCCCCGAGATGTGGCGGAACGCCAGCGCCGGGTCTGCCACCGCGTCGAGCTTGTTGATCGCGAACACGATCGACGGCACGCGCAGCAGGTGGGCCAGCAGCGAATGGCGATGGGTCTGCGGCAGCAGCGCCGGTTCGGCGTCCTGCCACGTCAGCTTGGTCGCATCGACCAGCACCACGGCGGCGTCGGCGCTGGAGGCGGCCGTCACCATGTTGCGGGTGTACTGCTCGTGGCCGGGCGCGTCGCCGATGATGAACTTGCGCGCCGGCGTGGCGAAGTAGCGGTAGGCCACGTCGATGGTGATGCCCTGCTCGCGCTCGGCGGTCAGGCCGTCGGTCAGCAGCGCCAGGTCGGTCTCGCCCGCGCGCTGCACGCCGGCCAGCTGGTCTTGCAGCACGGCCTTGCTGTCCACCAGCAGCCGGCCGATCAGCGTGCTCTTGCCGTCGTCGACGGAGCCACACGTGATGAACCGCAGGGCGGCGTCGTGGTCGCCCGTCCCGTCATTCCCGCGAAGGCGGGAATCCAGTGCTTCCGTCGGGATGGATGCATCCATCAGAAATACCCTTCCTTCTTGCGCTTCTCCATCGAAGCGTCCGAGGTCTTGTCGTCCATGCGGGTCGCGCCGCGCTCGCTCACGTCGGCGGCCAGCGTCTCGGCCACCACTTCGCCGGCGTTGGCCGCCGGGCTGGCCACCGGGCAGGTGCAGGTGATGTCGCCCACGGTGCGGAAGCGCACGGTGCGGGTGACGACCTCCTCGCCCTCGCGCGGCGGCGTGAGCTCGGTGACAGGCACCAGCAGGCCCTTGCGCTCGACCACCGGGCGCTGGTGGGCGTAGTAGAGCGAGGGCAGCTCGATGCCTTCGCGCTCGATGTACTGCCACACGTCCAGCTCGGTCCAGTTGGAGATCGGGAACACGCGGAAGTGCTCGCCGGGCTGCAGCCGGGTGTTGAACAGCGTCCACAGCTCGGGCCGCTGCGCCTTGGGCTGCCACTGGCCGAAGCTGTCGCGATGGGAGAACACGCGCTCCTTGGCGCGGGCCTTCTCCTCGTCGCGGCGGGCGCCGCCGATCAGCGCGTCGAAGCGGAATTCCTCGATCGCCTCCAGCAGCGTCACCGACTGGTGCACGTTGCGCGACTCGCCCGGATGGGACAGGCGGACGGTGCCGCGCTTCATCGAGTCCTCGACGCTGCGCACGACCAGCTCGGCCTTGAGCTCGGCGGCGCGCTGGTCGCGGAAGGCCGTCACTTCGGGGAAGTTGTGCCCCGTGTCGATCATCAGCAGCGGATAGGGGATGCGGCCCACGCCGAACGCCTTCTCGGCGCACTTGAGCAGCACCAGCGAATCCTTGCCGCCGGAGAACAGCAGGGTGGGGCGCTCGAAGGCGCCCGCCACTTCGCGCAGCACGAAGATGGCTTCCTCCTCGAGCGCGTCGAGATGGCGGCGGGACAGCGGCGCGAGCAGCTGCGGTTCCACGCGGGCGTTCATGCGGACACTCCCTCTTTGCTTTTCACATGCAGGCCG
>JAEWBU010000105.1 GCA_023390985.1 Pseudomonadota bacterium | reverse complement strand
ACCACCACCGCCGCCGCCGCCGTAGCCGCCGCCGCCACCACCACCGTAGCCGCCGCCACCACCGCCGCCGCCGTAGCCGCGCGGGCGCTGTTCCATCGGACGGGCTTCGTTGACGACGACGCTGCGGCCGCCCAGGGGCTGGCCGATCATGCCGTTGATCGCGGCTTGCGCCTCGGCATCACTGCCCATCTCGACGAAGCCGAAGCCCTTCGAGCGGCCGGTGTCGCGCTCCATCATCACCTTGGCGCTGGTGACGGCGCCGAACTGGCCGCCCGCCTGTTCGAGGTCGCTGTCGCGCACCGAGTAGGGCAGGTTGCCCACATAAAGTTTGTTGCCCATTGAAAGGGACTCCTAGAAGAACATTGACCAGAGCGATGGAGTCCCGAAAACGCATCAAACCGAGCGCCAAGCGCAAGACCTTTTCACCGCAGACCGCGTGATCCCGCAGAACCACGTCCGGGCATTATGGAGCAGATATATGAGGGGCACGCAAGGGGAGTGCTCCGGGGCCGCGAACGGTTTTCCGGCGCCGCTCCGTTGCTGATCCGTCGGAACGTCGCATGCCTGCTTGGCTTCACCGACTTGGTGCCGATCCCGGATCGGTGGCGAAAAGTTCGCGCGGCTACCAGGTCACCTCTCGCTCGGGCGTCGATCCGATCCGGTGGATGGCGAGATCGGCGCCTTCGTATTCTTCCTCCTGCGACAGCCGCAGCCCCAGCAGCGCCTTGAGCGCGCCGTAGACGGCGAAGCCCCCCAGCAGCGCCCAGGCCGCGCCGGCCAGGCTGCCGATCGCCTGCGCCGCGAAGCTCACGCCGCCCAGCCCGCCCAGCGCCTTGCTGCCGAAGATGCCGGCCGCCAGCCCGCCCCACAGGCCGCACAGGCCGTGCAGCGGCCAGACGCCCAGCACGTCGTCGATCTTCCAGCGGTTCTGCGCGACGGTGAACATCGCCACGAAGATCGCGCCCGCGACCGCGCCCACCACCAGCGCGCCCAGCGGATGCATGAGGTCGGAGCCCGCGCACACCGCCACCAGTCCGGCCAGCGGTCCGTTGTGCACGAAGCCCGGATCGTTGCGTCCGACGGCCAGCGCCGCCAGCGTGCCGCCCACCATCGCCATCAGCGAATTGACCGCCACCAGGCCGGAGATTCTGTCGATGGTCTGCGCGCTCATCACGTTGAAGCCGAACCAGCCCACGGTGAGGATCCACGCGCCCAGCGCCAGGAAGGGGATGTTCGACGGCGGGTGCGCCGACATCGCGCCGTCCTTGCGGTAGCGGTTGCTGCGGGCGCCCAGCAGCAGCACCGCCGGCAGCGCCAGCCAGCCGCCGACCGCGTGCACGACGATCGAGCCGGCGAAGTCGTGGAAGTCCTCGCCGGTGGCGGCCTTGATCCAGTCCTGGAGGCCGAACGCGCGGTTCCAGGCGACGCCCTCGAACAGCGGATACACCAGGCCGACGATCACCGCCGTGGCGATGAGCTGCGGGCCGAAGCGGGCGCGTTCGGCGATGCCGCCGGAGATGATGGCCGGGATCGCCGCCGCGAACGTGAGCAGGAAGAAGAACTTCACCAGCTCATAGCCGTTGCGCGCCGCCAGGTGCTCCGCGCCCACGAAGAAGCTGGCACCGTACGCCACGCCGTAGCCGACCAGGAAATAGGCCACGGTGGACACCGAGAAGTCCGCCAGGATCTTGACCAGCGCATTGACCTGGTTCTTCTTGCGCACGGTTCCCAGTTCCAGGAACGCGAAACCGGCGTGCATGGCGAGCACCATGATGCCGCCCAGCAGGATGAACAGGGCGTCCGAGCCCTGTTTGAGTGCTTCCATGAGTCCCTCTTTGGATGAAACTGCCTCGTTGTGGTGCGAAGCAGCCATTCGGGGGCGCTTCGCACCAAAGCCAAGCAATAAACGCGCCACAAGAGTGCGCCGGAGCGCTGAGCCTCGGGCGCTATACTTCCGACCCATAGCGCCGATTTGCTTCCGCTTGCGGGCGCTCAACAAGTACAGCTAAAGACGAAGCCCCGGCAACCCGGCCTCGTGTTTAGCGATGCCGGGTTTTTCTTTTTCCGCTCGCCGCCGATGACGCTGATCGCCGAACCGAAGTCCATGCACTTCACGCAGCCCCTGCCGCTGCGCAGCGGCGCCTCGGTGCACGGCTACGACCTCGCCTACGAGACCTACGGGACGCTCAACGCCGACAAGAGCAACGCGGTGCTGATCTGCCACGCGCTGAATGCCTCGCACCACGTCGCCGGCGTCTACGCGGGCCAGGACAAGAGCGAAGGCTGGTGGGACACCATGATCGGCCCTGGCAAGCCGGTGGACACCGACCGCTTCTTCGTCATCGGCGTCAACAACCTGGGCTCGTGCTTCGGCTCCACCGGACCGATGCACCGCAACCCGGACACCGGCCGCATCTGGGGCGCGGACTTCCCGGTGGTCACGGTGGAGGACTGGGTGAACGCGCAGGCGCGCCTGCTCGACCAACTGGGCATCGTGCAGCTGGCCGCCGTGATGGGCGGCAGCCTGGGCGGCATGCAGGCGCTGTCGTGGACGCTGCAGCATCCTCATCGCGTGCGGCACGCGGCGGTGATCGCCAGCGCGCCCAACCTCACGGCGGAGAACATCGCCTTCAACGAGGTGGCCCGCCGCGCCATCGTCACCGACCCGGACTTCCACGGCGGCCACTTCTACGAGCACGGCGTGGTGCCGCGCCGCGGCCTGCGCATCGCCCGGATGATCGGCCACATCACCTACCTGTCGGACGACGTGATGAACGAGCGGTTCGGCCGCCAGCTGCGCAGCGGGCTGGACATCCGCTACACCACGCAGGACATCGAATTCCAGATCGAGAGCTACCTGCGCCACCAGGGCGACAAATTCAGCGAGTACTTCGACGCCAACACCTACCTGCTGATCACGCGGGCGCTGGACTACTTCGATCCGGCGGCGCGCCACGACGGCAACCTGTCCAAGGCGCTGGCCGCCGCCACCGCGCGCTTCCTGCTGGTGAGCTTCACCACCGACTGGCGGTTCTCGCCCCAGCGCAGCCGCGAGCTCGTCAAGGCGCTGCTGGAGAACCGGCGCGACTGCAGCTACGCGGAGATCGACGCGCCGCACGGCCACGACGCCTTCCTGCTGGAGGACCCGCGCTACCTGTCGGTGGTGCGAGCGTTCTTCGATCGCATCGCCTCGGAGTTCCACGCATGAAGTACGCGCAGCGCCGTTCTCACGCTCTCCCGCGCGCGGGAGAGGGCCGGGGTGAGGGAGCATGAGCGATCGCGCGACCCTGCAAAGCATCGCCCGCCTGGTGCCGCCGGGCTCCCGCGTGCTCGACCTCGGCTGCGGCGATGGCGCGCTGCTGGACCTGCTCAAGCGCGAGCATGGCTGCTCGGGCTACGGCGTGGAAATCGCCGACGCCAACGTGCTGGCCTGCGTCAAGCG
>JAEWBU010000006.1 GCA_023390985.1 Pseudomonadota bacterium | reverse complement strand
CGCGAGGGCAGGGTGTAGGTGTTCTCGCTCGGGCCGATGGCCTTGACGAACTCGCGCATCACTTCCATCACGCCTTCCATGGTGATGGTGATGATCGGGTTGCGGGTGGCCGCGGCCAGCAGGTTGTGGAACTCGCGGTGCAGGTCGGCACGCTGCTGGAAGTTGCCGGCCTTGTCGGCCTTGGTGGCCAGGGCGATGTTCTCTTCCAGCGCCAGCAGGTCCTGCTCGGTCAGGCGCTCGCAGGCGACGCGCACCACCACTTCGCTGAGCCAGACGCGGGCCTCGGTCAGGTGCTCGGGCTTGATGGCGCCCAGGTGGTACAGGTCGCGCAGGCCGTTGACCACCACGCCGGAGCTGCCGGGCAGCACGAAGGCGCCGCCGGCGGCGCCCTTGCGCAGCTCGATCATCCCGCTCAGCTCCAGCGCCCGGAGCGCCTCGCGCAGCGTGTTGCGGCTGACCTTGAACTTGGCGGACAGGTCGCGCTCGGCCGGCAGGCGGTCGCCCGGCTTCAGGCGGCCGCTGGCGACCAGTTCACGGATCTGTGCGGCGATCTCCTCGAAGGCGCGCGAAGGCGCGATCGGCTCGAATCCCAGGCTGACTGCAGCAGCTTCTTTCATGCGTCCTCCCTCTAATGGACTGACCCATGATTCTATCGGCGGGGCTTCGCCGTGGATGGGCTACTTCAGCGAGAAGGGCGCGGCGACGAGGATTTCGTTGTGGATCTTCACCACGCTGGGGCCGTCCTTCTCGCTCTCCTTCAGCGCCGCCTGCCATTCCGGATCGGCCCGGAAGGCGATCCAGGCCTTGTCGCGCTGCTCGTGGGATTCCCACGCCAGCATGTACTTCAGCTGGTGGTTGTCCTCGCCGATGCCCACGGTGAGCAGCGGCGTGATGCGCCGGATGCCGTGCTTCTCGAAGAGGCCCAGCGTCACCGTCTCGAAGCGCTTGAGCACCACCGGCAGCTTGTTGGGCGAGCAGGTGTAGGTGCGGAGTTCATAGAACATGCGGGTCTGTCTCCAGGTCAGAGGGGTCGCGAGCCGAGCAGCGGCCCGTCTTCGTATTGCAGCACGACCAGTTCGACCGGCATGCCGCATTGGAAGTCCGTGCCCGGCTTCTCGACCAGCCGGGTGGCGATGCGCAGGCCGTTCTCCAGGTCCACCACGCACACCGCGTAGGGCGCCTCGTCGACGAACACCTTGGGCGCCGAGTGGATGCGGGTCCACGAATACAGCGTGCCTCGCGCGGGCAGGTCCTTCCACGCCATGCGGTCCGACCAGCAGTGAGGGCACACCGGCTTCGGCGGAAAGGTGGACTTGCCGCAGGCCTCGCAGCAGGTGCTCCGCCACCGGCCGGCGCCCAGGCCTTCCCAGAACGGCTGGGTGAACGCCGACACGCGTGGCGGATAGGCGCGGGTGCGGCCGACGGGAATCATCTCGAGCGTCATCGTTGGGCCTCCAGCACATGGACCAGGGCGGCGTTGTAGTTGCCCAGCTCGCCGGTGGTGAGCCCCAGGCGCGCATCCTTCACCTGGCGTTCGCCGGCGCGGCCGCGCAGCTGGTCGGCCATCTCGCAGTAGTTGTAGAGCGAGGTGACGTAGGCGGGATGGCCGCGCGAGGTCAGGCCGCCGGAAACGGAGATCGGGATGGAGCCGCCGAGCTTGGTGCGGCCTTCCGCCGCCGCCGGGGCGCCTTCACCCCGGCCGAAGAAGCCGACCGCTTCACTCACCAGCACCTCGACCACGGTGCAGGGCGCATAGAACTCGGCGACGTCGATCTCTTTCGCGCTGACGCCCGCCTGCTTGTATGCCGTGGACGAAGCCTGCTTGGCGGCGATCAGCTCGGTCATGTCGTTGGGGACTTCGTTGATCTGGTGCGAGCCGTCGTGGCAGAAGCCGCGGCCGCGCACCAGCGCGTAGGGCTTGCCGAGCGACTTGGCGACCTCTTCGGAAGCCAGCACCAGGCAGGCGGCGCCGTCGCTGCGGCCCGGCACGTCGTACAGGCCCAGCGGCTCGACGATGGGCCGCTGCTCCAGCACCTCGGCCAGCGTGATCGGCTTGCGGTACTGGGCCAGCGGGTTCATGGACGCATGCCAGCGGTTCTTCACGGCGACCGCGCCGAAGTGCTCGCGCGTCGCGCCGTACTCGTGCATGTAGCGCATCGCGTCCATCGCGTACCAGCTGATCGGGATGAAGCCGCTGGAGGCGTGGAAGTCGACGTCGCCGGTGGTGCGCATGCTGCTCATCGCATGCTCGGAGGCCGGCGTGGCCGCTTCCATGTTGATGCCCAGGGCCAGCGCGACGTCGGTGCGGCCCAGCAGGATCTCGTCGCAGGCGCGGTCGAAGCAGACCGCGCCGGTCATGCCGTTGCCCATCACCTCCAGCACGCTGCCGGTGCAGTTCAGCCGCAGGTGGCTGACCAGGAAGGTGGAGAAGTATTTCTGCAGCGTGTACGGGCGCGGCAGGGTGAGCACCAGGCTGCCGATGTCCTTCTTCTCGATGCCCGCGTCCTTGACGGCATCGACGACCAGCCGCGTCATGATCTCCTGCTCCAGGACCTGCAGCGGCTCCTCCGCCTTGGTCTGGTGCCGGCCGACCGGGATGGCGCTGGTGCCGATGATGGCGACCCTTCGTGTCATGGGTGGTTCCGGTGGTTGATTGGCACGGCCAGTATAGCCTATAATGGTCAAACCATTCAACATAGCGAGACGGCCATGCAGATGCCCACCGCCCCCACCCCCGAGGCATTCGACGTGCGGGCCTTCCGCAACGCGCTCGGAAGCTTCCCCACCGGCGTCGCGATCATCACCACCACCGGACCCGACGGCCGCCCCATCGGCCTGACCTGCAACTCCTTCAGCTCGGTGTCGCTGGAACCGCCGCTGGTCTCCTGGGGGCTGCGCCTGGCCAGCAAGAGCCTGGACGCCTTCCGCCAGGCGGGCGCCTTCGCCATCAACATCCTGGCCGAGGACCAGAAGGAGCTGTCGGCCCGCTTCGCCAGCGGCGCGATCGTGGACAAGTTCGAGGGCGTGGCCTGGAGCGCAGGTCATCGCGGCCTGCCGGTGATCGCCGGCAGCGTGGCCACCTTCGAATGCGACAAGTTCGCCGAGCACGAGGCCGGCGACCACATGCTGTTCCTGGGCCAGGTGGCGCGCTTCGACCACGGGCGGCAGGAGCCTTCGCTGGTGTTCTACAAGGGCGCCTACATGATGCTCACGCAGTCCCTGCGCGAGCTGGCGGCCGGCGGCCGGCTGGAGACGGCGCACCTGGACCAGGCCCGGCGCCTGGTCAACTGCATGCTGCTGCGCCTGGCCTGCCAGAACGGCACGCCCGAGGACTTCGACGCCATCGACCGCAAGATCGCCGAGATCGAGAACTACGCCGACGCCCACCAGCGCGGCGAGGCCAGCGTGGAGTTCTTCAACCTGATCACCTCCGCCGCCCACAACGAGGTGCTGGTGGTGGTGGCCGAGACGCTGGCCACGCTGCTGCGCCATGTGCTCAAGACCGACGCCACGCTGCGCGCCCGGCCCGACCTGGTCCCGGTGCGCCGCCAGATCCTGGCGCACCTGCGCGAGCGCGACCCCGACGCCGCGGAAGCCGAGATGAGCCGCTACTTCGACCAGCTGCGCCGCGACGCAGCCCTGCAGGAGGCCCACGCATGAACATGAACGAACTGCCCACCGTGCAATGCGACGTGCTGGTCGTCGGCGCCGGCGCCGGCGGCCTGTCCACCGCCATCACCGCGAAGAAGAACGGGCTGGACGTGCTCGTGGTCGAGAAGGAGCCGGTGTTCGGCGGCACCACCGCCTTCTCGGGCGGCGTGCTGTGGATCCCGCTGTCGCCGCACGCGAAGAAGGCCGGCCACGCCGACTCGCGCGAGGCCGTGCTGCGCTACATGAAGGCCGAGACCGGTGCCTGGTACGACGGCCCGGCGGTGGAGGCCTTCATCGACAAGGCGCCGGAGATGGTGGAGTTCTTCGAGCGCGAGACCGAGGTGAAATTCATCCCCACGCTCTACCCCGACTACCACCCCGACGCCGACGGCGGCGTGGACATCGGCCGCTCCATCCTGGCCGCGCCCTACGACATCCGCGGGCTGGGCAGCGAGATGGCGCGGCTGCGTCCGCCGCTGGCCACCATCACCTTCATCGGGATGATGTTCAACTCGGCCAACGCCGACCTCAAGCACTTCTTCCGCTTCACCAAGTCGTTCACCTCGTTCACCTACGTGGTCAAGCGGCTGCTGAACCACGTGAAGGAGCTGGCGCTCTACCGCCGCGGCATCAACGTCACCAGCGGCAATGCGCTGGCGGCGCGCTTGGCCAAGTCGGCGCTCGACCTGAAGATCCCGATCCGCACGAGCACGCCCGCGCGGCAGCTGGTGGTCGAGGAGGGGCGCATCACCGGCGCGCTGGTGCAGGGTCCCGAAGGCATGCAGCGCATCGTCGCGCGCAAGGGCGTGGTGCTGGCGGGCGGCGGCTTCTCGCACGACGTGCAGCGCATCGCCAAGGCCTATCCGCACCTTCGCGCCGGCGGCGAGCATTTCTCGCCGGTGCCCAGGGGCAACACGGGCGACGGCGCGCGCATGGCGGAGCAGGTGGGCGGCCAGGTGCCGATCCGCTTCAGTTCGCCGGCCGCGTGGATGCCCACTTCCAAGGTGCCCATGGGCAACGGCGAGTTCGGCGCGTTCCCGCACCTGCTGGACCGCTACAAGCCCGGCATCATCGGCGTGCTGAAGAACGGCCGCCGCTTCACCAACGAATCGAACTCGTACCACGACGTGGGCGCCGCGATGGTCGCCTCGGGCCAGGGCCGCGACACCGGCATGTGGCTGGTGTGCGACCAGGCGGCGATCAGCAAGTACGGCCTGGGCTACGCCAAGCCCGCGCCCATGCCTCTGGGTCCGCTGGTGCGCAAGGGCTACCTGGTGAAGGGCGCGACTCTGCGCGAGCTGGCGCAGCGCGCGGGCATCGATGCGGAAGGACTGGAAGCCACGGTGCGTGAATACAACCAGGGCGCGGTGAGCGGCGAGGACCGCCAGTTCGGCCGCGGCACGACGTCCTTCAACCGCTACCTGGCCGATCCCGAGCAGAAGCCCAACCCCTGCGTGGCGCCCATCGGCGCCGGCCCGTACTACGCGCTGCGCGTGGTGATGGGCGACCTGGGCACCTTCGACGGCATCACCACCGACGTGGTCGGCCGCGTGCTGGACGCGAACCGCCAGCCGATCGCGGGCCTTTACGCGGTGGGCAACGACCGCGCCAGCGTGATGGGCGGCAACTACCCGGGCGCGGGCATCACCCTCGGCCCGATCATGACGTTCGGGTACATCACGGGCCGCCACCTCGCCGGCCTGGAACCGCAACTGTCGTCGGCCCCCTCCGGCCTGGAGCCCAGCCATGCCGTACCCGCCTAAGGCGCTGGTGGACCACCGGATCTACACGATCCGGCTGCGCAAGATGCCGGAGTTCCTGGAGGTCTTCAACCGGCTGGCGATGCCCATCCTGCGCGAGACGCTGGGCGAGCCGCTCGGCTTCTACGTGAGCCACGTCGGCCCGCTCAACCAGTTCGTGCACCTGTGGGGCTACGACGACCTGGCCGACTACGAGCGGCGCTGCCTGGCGCGCGACACGCATCCGGACTTCCCGGCTTACCTCAGCGCGTCGGAGCACCTGATCGTGGCGCAGGAGACGCGGCTCATCAAAGCCGTGCCGATCCCGCGCTGATCGTCTGATCGCTTATTCGGCCAGGGCCCGCATCTCGCGAATGAGATCCGCCTTGCCCTCGAAGCCGATGCCCGGCAGCTCCGGCAGCACCACGTGGCTGCCATCGACCTTCACGCCGTCCGGGAACCCGCCGTAGGGCTGGAACAGGTCCGGGTAGCTCTCGTTGCCGCCCAGGCCCAGGCCGGCCGCGATGGCCAGCGACATCTGGTGGCCGCCGTGCGGGATGCAGCGCGAAGGCGACCAGCCGTGCTGGCGCAGCATGTCCAGCGTGCGCAGGTATTCGACGAGGCCGTAGCTGAGCGCGCAGTCGAACTGCAGCCAGTCGCGGTCGGCGCGCATGCCGCCGTAGCGGATCAGGTTGCGCGCGTCCTGCATGGAGAACAGGTTCTCGCCGGTGGCCATCGGCTTGTCGTAGTAGTTGCGCAGCGTGGCCTGCAGCTCGAAATCGAGCGGGTCGCCGGCCTCCTCGTACCAGAACAGGTCGTAGCGCGACAGCGCCTTGGCGTAGGCGATCGCGGTGTCCAGGTCGAAGCGGCCGTTGGCGTCCACCGCCAGCTTGCAGCCGGACGGCAGCATGGACAGCACCGACTCGATGCGGCGCTGGTCCTCGGCCAGCGGCGCGCCGCCGATCTTCATCTTCACCACCGTGTAGCCGCGGTCGAGGTACTTGCGCATCTCGTCCTTGAGCTGGGCGTCGTCCTTGCCCGGGTAGTAGTAGCCGCCGGCGGCGTAGACGAACACCTTGCGGTTGGGCTTGCCGTCGCCGTAGCGGTCGGCCAGCAGCTGGTAGAGCGGCTGGTCGGCGATCTTGGCCACCGCGTCCCACACGGCCATGTCGATGGTGCCGATGGCGACCGAACGCTCGCCGTGGCCGCCCGGCTTCTCGTTCCTGAACATGCAGGCCCAGACCTTGTGCGCGTCCAGGTTCCTGCCGCTGTCGTCCACGAGCGAGGCCGGGTCGGCTTCCATGATGCGCGGGATGAAGCGCTCGCGCATCAGCTGGCCCTGGCCGTAGCGCCCGTTGGAGTTGAAGCCGTAGCCCACCACCGGCCTGCCGTTGCGCACCACGTCGGTGACGACGGCCACGAGGCTCAGCGTCATCTTGCTAAAGTCGATGTAGGCGTTGCGGATGGGCGAGCTGATCGGGACGGTCTTCTCGCGGATTTCGACGATCTTCATGGGGCAGGGTCCGGTCGGTGATTCGAAGGCCGAGATGGTGGACCCGGGCAGCCGCGGCGGCCAATGCTCTTTTTCTCTGCTTCGATGCGCTGGACGAACCGGCATGAACTTCACCTGGTGCGAAGACTTCCTGGCCCTGGCCGCCAGCGGCAATTTCTCGCGCGCGGCCGAGGCCCGGCACACCTCCCAGCCGGCCTTCAGCCGCCGCATCCGCGCGCTGGAGGAATGGCTGGGCGCCGACCTGTTCGACCGCACCTCGCAGCCGGCCCGGCTGACCGAGGCGGGCGAATGGTTCCGTGGTGTCGCCCAGGACATGGTGGCCCGCATCGCGCGGCTGCCCGGCGAGGCGCAGGCCGTGGCCGAAGCGAACTCGACCGCGCTGCGCATCGCCTCCACCCATGCGCTGTCGCTCACCTTCCTGCCGCGTTGGCTGCGCGGTCTGGAAGCCAAGGCTCCGCTCGGGCCGTTGCAGCTGATGTCCGACGTGCTGCAGCAGTGCGAAGCGCTGATGCTGCAGGGCAAGGTGCATTTCGTGCTGGGCCATGCGCATCCGGCCGCGCCGAGTCCGCTGGAGTCGGAGCCCTACGCTTGGGCAAGGATCGGCGATGACCGGCTGATCCCGGTGTCGCAGCCGGACGAGCGGGGACGCCCGCGCCACGTGCCGTCGTCCACGAACGGCGAGACCGTGCGCATCCTGCGGTTCAGCACCGAATCGGGCCTGGGCCGCATCCTGCGCGCGGTGCTCGGCGGGCGCCTCGAAGGGCTCCCCACGCAGGTCGTGGTCACCGCGCACCACGCTTCCGTGCTGCGCACCATGGCGCTGGACGGCCGCGGTCTCGCCTGGCTGCCGGCGACGCTGGTCGAGGACGACCTGGCGCAGGGACGGCTGGTCGAAGCGGCGGACGCGGACTGGCAGATCCCGCTGGCGGTGTGCCTCTACCGCGAGCGCGATCTCCCGGGCCGGACGGCGCAAGCGTTCTGGCTGGCGGCCACGGCCTCAGCGGACTGAAGCGGTCATCCAGCTCGCGGCGCTGTCCGCGATCGCCTCCATCACCTCGGCATCGCGCCGGCCCGCGCGCGCGAGCACATGGAAGGAATGGTCGGCACCTTCCTCGATGTGCAGCGTGGCGCGCGGGGTCAGCTGCTCGGCGACGTCCTTGACCAGCGCCAGGTCGGCGAGCGAGTCGCGCGTGCCCTGCAGGAACAGCATCGGAACCTGCACCCGCTCCAGGTGCTCGGCGCGCTTGGTCGACGGCTGCCCCGCCGGATGCAGCGGGAAGCCGACGAACACGAGGCCCTGCACGCCTTCCAGCGCCTGCTCGGCCTGCGCCTGCGAGGTCATCCGTCCGCCGAACGATTTGCCTCCGGCGAACAGCGGGACGTCGGGAAATCGGCGGCGCGCCTCGGCCACCGCCGCGCGCACGGCCTGGTGCGCGACCGCCGGGCTGTCCGGCCGCTTGCTGCCTTGCTCCATGTACGGGAACTGGTAGCGCAGCGTGGCGATGCCGCGCGCGGCCAGTGCCTTCGCGAGCTCGGCGAGGAACGAGTGGTGCATGCCGGCACCGGCGCCGTGGGCGAGGACCAGGCAGGCGCGGGGATCGGCCGGCCGCAGCAGCAGGGCGGAAACGCTCAGCTCGCGGGCGATGGAGATGCGAAGCGGGGTCGTGTCGTCCATTCCGCCAGCATAGACGGCAGGGCCAACGCGCACTAGCGCAGGAAGGCGCGCCGGCTTTCCTCGGTGACGAGGTCCAGGTATTCCGGATGCTTGCGGATGTAGCCCGCCACGAACGGGCAGGCGGGCACCACATTCAGGCCGCGCTTGCGCACGTCGTCGAGCGCGAAGGCGACCAGCTTGCTCCCGATGCCCTTGCCCTCGTACGCGGGCAGCACTTCCGTGTGGGTGAAGAGCAGCGCGTTCTTGAGCACGTTGTATTCGGAGAAGGCCGCGACCTCGCCGTTCGTCGAGAGTTCGAAGCGGTGTTTCGCGGGGTTGTCGGCGATGGTGGGTTGGTCGTTCATGCGGCGCATTGTCAGGCGGTCGGGCACGTCGCGGTGAGACAGGGCTCAAGGCCGGGCACGATCCGCTCGCCGCGCACGCTGTCGCCCAGGTAGTCCAGGAAGCGCCGCACCGCGGGCACCATCCCGCGGCGCGACGGGAACACCGCCAGCACCTTCGACTCCGGCGGCGACCAGCCGGGCAGCACCGGCACCAGCAGGCCCCGCCGCAGTTCCTCGGTGCACATGTAGTCGGGCAGCACGGAGATGCCGACGCCTTGCACCACGGCCATCTTCAGCACCAGCAGGTCGTCGGCGGTGCAGACCGGCCGGTGCTGCAGCTCGAAGTCCGCGCCGCCGGGGCCGACCAGGCGCCAGCTGGCGCGTCCGTCGGCGGCCGACATCGCGACGGTGGGGAGGTCGCGCAACGCCTCGACGGCGGCCGGCTGGCCGAAGCGCTGCAGCAGCTGGGGTGAGGCCACCAGCACGCCGTGGGTGGGCCCCAGCTGCCTGACCACCAGGCTGCCGCTGTCGTCCAGCGTCGACCGCACGCGCAGCGCCACGTCCACGCCTTCCTGCACCAGGTCGATCACGCGGTTGGTCACCAGCATCTCCACCCGCACCTGCGGATGCGCGGCCAGGAAGCCGGGCAGCAGCGGGCCGATGGTGGTGTGCGCCAGCGTCACCGGACAGCTGACGCGCACGGTGCCGCGCGGTTCGCCGAGCACGCGCGCGACGGCTTCGTCGGCGGCTTCGGCCTGCTCGCGCATGGCCACGCAATGCCGGTGGTAGAGCTCGCCCGCTTCGGTGAGCGACAGCTTGCGGGTGGTGCGCTGCAGGAGGCGCACGCCCAGCCGGGCTTCCAGGTCGGCGACGCGCCGCGACACCTTGGACTTGGGCACGCCCAGGCTGCGGCCGGCCGCCGCGAAGCCGCCGCGGTCCACCACCTCGGCGAAGAACAGCATGTCGTTGAGGTCGATCATCGTTCCATCCGTAGAACAATCTGGCCTGATTTTGCCGTCTTATCAGCGGATTGGTTCATCTCCAGAATACATACCCATGGACGCGACGCGTCCTGCCGAACAGGAGATAGCCATGACCACCCGACTGCTTCACATCGATTCCAGCCCCCTGGGCGCCGCTTCCGCCTCCCGCCAGCTCAGCCGCAAGGCCGTGGCCGAGTGGACCGCGGCCCAGCCCGGCACCACCGTCGAGTACCTCGACCTGGCCGTGGACGCGCCCTCGCACCTGGACATGGACTCGCTGGCCTTCCGCCTGGGCGTCGATTCCCCCGACCTCACGCCGGCGCAGAAGCGCGAGAACGCCGTCTCGGAGAAGCTGGTCAGCCAGTTCCTCGCGGCCGACGTCGTGGTGATCGGCGCGCCCATGTACAACTTCAGCATCCCGAGCCAGCTGAAGGCCTGGATCGACCGCATCGCGCAGGCCGGCCGCACCTTCCGCTACACGGCCAGCGGCCCCGAGGGCCTGGCCAAGGGCAAGACGGTGATCGTGGTGTCCACCCGGGGCGGCCTGTACGCCGGCCTGCCGGGCGAGGTGATGGACCACCAGGAGAGCTACCTGACCTCGCTGTTCGGCTTCCTGGGCGTCACCGACGTGCGCTTCGTGCGTGCCGAAGGGCTGGCGATGGGCGACGAAGCGAAGGCCAAGGCTTTCGACGCGGCCGACGTGCAGATCCGCTCGCACACCGGCGAAGCGGCCAACGAGGGCAGGCGGGCGATCGCCGCCTGAGCTCGGCCGTGTGGGCGGCCCCACACGGGGCATCCGCTGCCGTAGGATGTTCCTTCGTCCTGCGCGCGAAAGGGGTGCCTCGTGGCCGCTCATCGTGACATTGCCGCCCGGCGGACCGTGGCCCTGGTGGGGCCCAGCGGCTCGGGCAAGACCAGCCTGGCCGAGGCCCTGCTGTGGAAAGCCGGCGCGGTGGGCGCGCCGGGGGCCGTCGAGAAAGGCGGCACCGTCTCCGACTGGGACCCTCTCGAAAAGAAATGGCTGCGTTCCCTGAACAGCAGCCTTCTGCATTTCGAGCACGGGGGCATCACCACCCACTTGATCGACACGCCCGGCGCGCCCGACTTCCTCGGCCAGACGCTGCCGGCGCTGGAGGCGGTGGAGACCGCGGCGGTCGTCCTCAACGCCGTGACCGGCATCGAGCCCGTGGCGCTTCGCATGATGGAGTGGGCCAAGCAGCGCGGCCGCGATCGCATCGTCGTGGTCAACAAGATCGACGGGCAGGGCGTGCAGCTGCAGGCCCTGGTCGAACAGATCCAGGCCGCGTTCGGCAAGGAATGCCTGCCGGTCAACCTGCCGTCGAAGGACGGCGAAGGCGTCATCGACTGCTTCTGGACGCGCAAGCACGAAGGCCCCGCGCCGGCGTTCTCGTCGGTCGAGGACGCGCACCGAGCGCTGATGGAGCAGGTGGTCGAAGTCGACGCCGAGTTCGTCGAGCGCTACCTCAACGAAGGCGACGTGGACCCGGCCGAGCTGCACGCCACGCTGGAGCAGGCGCTGCGCGAAGGCCACCTGGTGCCGATCTGCTTCGTCTCGTCGCGCACGGGCGCGGGCGTGCCCGAACTGCTGGACGTCATCGAGCGCCTGCTGCCCGATCCGACCGAGAGCAATCCCCCCGAATTCCTGGAAGGCGAGGGCGCGGACGCGAGGCCCGTGTCCACCGAGGCCGACGCGGACAGGCACGTGCTGGCCCACGTCTTCAAGATCACGCAGGACCCCTACGCCGGCAAGCTCGGCGTGCTGCGCGTGCACCAGGGGACGATCACCGCCAACAGCCAGTTGTACGTCGGGGATGGCCGGCGCCCTTTCAAGGTGGGGCACCTCTTCCGGCTGCAAGGCAACAAGCTGGTGGGGGTGCCGAATGCGGTGCCCGGCGACATCTGCGCCATCGCCAAGGTCGATGACCTGCACTTCGACGCGGTGCTGCACGACGCGGCGGAGGATGCGCGCATGCACCTCAAGCCGCTGGACTTCCCGGTGCCGGTGCACGGCCTGGCGATCGAGCCCAAGCGGCGCGGCGACGAGCAGCGCCTGTACGACATCCTGCAGAAGCTGGTGAGCGAGGACCCCTGCCTGCGCTTCGACCGCGCCGAGGGTTCCAACGAAACCATCGTGTACGGCCTGGGCGAGCTGCACCTGCGCGCGCTGCTGGCGCGGCTCACCGAAGTGCACGGCTGCCAGGTCGAGACGCGGCCGCCGCGCGTGGCCTACCGCGAGACGGTGCGCGCGCCGGCCGAGGGCCACCATCGCCACAAGAAGCAGACCGGCGGCGCCGGCCAGTTCGGCGAGGTGTTCCTGCGCGTGGAACCGCTGCCGCGCGGCGCGGGCTTCGAGTTCGTGGACGAGGTCCGCGGCGGCGCCATCCCGGGCAACTTCATGCCCGCGGTGGAGAAGGGCGTGCGGCAGGGCATGGAGCAGGGCGTGGTGACGGGGCACCCGGTCGTGGATCTGAAGGTGACCGTGTACGACGGCAAGTTCCATTCGGTCGACAGCAAGGAGATCGCCTTCGTCACCGCGGGCCGCAAGGCCTTGATCGCCGCCGTGCAGGCCGCCAGGC
>JAEWBU010000358.1 GCA_023390985.1 Pseudomonadota bacterium | reverse complement strand
GAGATGGGGAGCGCAGAGCGGCGCGTCGGGCGCGTCCGCGGGGCGTGCGCGGGCCACGAAGGGCGCCGGGTTCAGGCGCGGCGGCGTGGCGCTGTCGAGCGGATCGAGCGCGACGACGCCCTGGTCGTCGAGGTGGTGGTCGTCGATGGTGCCGGCGGCGTCCGCCGTCCCGGCCGCCGCCGACACGGCGGGTGCGGCATCGCCGGGGAGCGCCTGCACCTCATGGGTCCAGGCGCCCGTCCACAGCAGGAGGAGCGCCATCAGGGCAGCGAGGAAGCGCACGTGCATTCGAGCGGCGATTCTATCGAGCGGTGCGCAAGCTCCATGAAAAAAGGCCCGCGTCGGCGGGCCCTTCTTCCTGCGCACGCGCGCGCCTACTTGCGGTTGAACAGCTCGTCGAGCTTCTTCTGCTCGTCGTCGCCCGACGGGGCGGCGCCGCCTTCCTGCTGCTTGAACGGGTCGCCGGAGGCGGGCGGCTCCACCGGGATCTCGGCCGGCATCTCGATCTTCACCTTGTCCAGGTCGATCACCTCGTGCTTCTCGCGCGAGACGATGCCGGGGAACGCGATGATCAGGCCCACCATCACGAGCTGGATGATCACGAACGGCACCGCGCCCCAGTAGATCTGGCCCGTCGTCACCGGCGCGATCGGCTTGCGCGTGATCTTGTCGGTGTACTCCTTGGTCGGCGCCACGCTGCGCAGGTAGAACAGGGCGAAGCCGAACGGCGGGTGCATGAACGAGGTCTGCATGTTCACCGCCAGCAGCACGCCGAACCACACCAGGTCGATGCCCAGCTTGTCGGCCACAGGCGCCAGCAACGGCACCACGATGAACGACAGCTCGAAGAAGTCCAGGAAGAACGCCAGCAGGAAGATCATGATGTTCACCACGATCAGGAAGCCCAGCTGACCGCCCGGCAGGCCGGACAGCAGGTGCTCCACCCAGCGCGGGCCGTCCACGCCCTGGAAGGTCAGGCCGAAGATGGTGGCGCCGATCAGGATGAACACCACGAAGCTGGACAGCTTGGTGGTGGTGTTCAGTGCCTGCTTGAGCAGGCTGAACGACAGCCGGCCGCGGGCCATGGCCATGATGAACGCGCCCAGCGCGCCCATGGCGCCGCCTTCGGTGGGCGTGGCGATGCCCAGGAAGATGGTGCCCAGCACCAGGAAGATCAGCAGCAGCGGCGGGATCAGGACGAAGGTGACGCGCTCTGCGATCTTCGACAGCAGGCCCAGCCGGGTGACCTTGTTGATCACCGCGACCACGAAGGCCAGGCCCACGCCGAGCGCCATCGACACCACGATGGTCTCGTCGGTCGGCGCGGAGCTGACCTCCGTGCCCTTCCACCAGGTCAGCACGCGCGCGTAGTTCTCGCCGAACGTGATGGCGGCCGCCGCGCAGAGCACGGTGAGCACCAGCAGGGAGACGACGCCGCTGCGGCCGTTGTCCTCGCGGTAGATGCGGGCCTCGGGCGGCAGCGCGGGCGCGGCGTTCTTGTTGAAGACGGCCATGACGACCACGTACACCACGTACATGCCGGTCAGGATGAAGCCGGGGATGAACGCGCCCTTGTACATGTCGCCCACGCTGCGGCCCAGCTGGTCGGCCAGCACGATCAGCACCAGCGACGGCGGGATGATCTGCGCCAGCGTGCCCGACGCCGCGATCACGCCCGAGGCGAGCCGGCGGTCGTAGCCGTAGCGCAGCATGATCGGCAGCGAGATGAGGCCCATGGAGATGACCGAGGCGGCCACCACGCCGGTGGTGGCGGCCAGCATGGCGCCCACCAGGATCACGGCGATGGCGAGACCGGCGCGCAGCGGCCCGAACAGCTGGCCGATCGTCTCCAGCAGGTCTTCGGCCATGCCGCTTCGCTCCAGGATCAGGCCCATGAGCGTGAAGAACGGGATGGCGAGCAGCGTCTCGTTCTGCATGATCCCGAAGAGGCGCAGCGGCAGCGCCTGCAGCAGCGACTCGGGCAGCACGCCCAGCTCGATGCCGATCAGCGCGAAGAACAGGCCGCACGCGCCCAGGCTGAACGCCACCGGGAAGCCCAGCAGCAGGAAGACGATCAGCCCCGCGAACATGATCGGGGCGAGGTTCTGGATGATGAACGCCGTCATGGTGGTTTCCTTGTTCCGCGGACGGCGCTCAGGGCTTGGCCGGGGGTTGCTGTTCGGCCATGCGGCGGATCTCCTCGGCGAGTTCCTCCTCGGCGGACTTCTCGGCCTTCTTCTGTGCCGGGTCGGCGATCAGGCCCATCTGGAAGGCGATGCGCTTGATCAGCTCGGACACGCCCTGCAGCGTGAGCAGGCCGAACCCCAGCGGGATCATCAGGTAGACCGGCCAGCGGATCAGGCCGCCGGCGTTGGAGGACATCTCGCCGGAACGCAGGCCCTGCAGGAAGAACGGCGTGCCCAGCCACAGGATCACGACGCACACCGGCAGCAGGAAGCAGGCGAAGCCGAAGATGTCGATCCAGTTCTGGTTGCGGCGCGTGAAGCGGCTGTAGACCACGTCGATCTTCACGTGCTCGCCCTGCAGCAGCGTGTAGCCGGCCGCCAGCAGGAAGGCCGCGGCGAACAGGTACCACTGCACCTCCAGGTAGGCGTTCGAACTGGTGTTGAAGGCCTTGCGGACCACGGCGTTGACGCCGGAGATGACGGTGGAGGCGAGGATCGCCCAGATGATCCAGCGGCCGACGAAATCGTTGAGCCGGTCGATCGCGCGCGAGAGCGTCAGAAGCGCCTGCATGCTGTCTCCAGGAAAAGGTGATCGTCATAAGACACCGGGCGCCCGCTGCGAATGCAGATCGGCGCCCGGTGTCGTTCGTGGTAAGAAATTGTGCGGTAACCGCCGAAGAGTTTCTGACGGAATGTTTACTAAAGACGCCAGTGTTTCCCCCTAGCGGGGGCATGTTTCCATAATGGCCGCCATGCCGTCGACAGGCCTCGCCCCCCAGGGCATCGACCAGCCCGACATGCGCCGCGCGGGCGCCGATCGGCTGTCGCTCGCCTTGATGGACGCACGCAACCATACGCTGCAACTGCTGGGGCGGTACGAGGACGCGATGGCGGGCGGCCTGCAGGTGCCCCCCGGCCCCCAGCTCGAACTGCCGCAATGGCTTGCGGGCCACGTGGCCTGGTTCGACGAATACTGGATCGCGCGCAACCCGCGCCGCGGACAGGGCCCGCGCTGCCCCGCCGACGCGCCGCGGCTCGGCTCCATCGAGCCGATGGCCGATCGCTGGTACCACCCGCTGCTCTCGCCGCACGACGACCGCTGGGACCTGCCGCTGCCGGGCTTCGCCGACGTGCGCGCCTGGCTGATGGAAACGCTGGAGCGCACGCTGGAGCTGCTGGACCACGCGGCGCCCGACGACGAAGGCCTGTTCTTCTTCCGCGCCGCTCTCTTCCACGAGGACCTGCGCGGCGAGCAGCTGGTGCGCCAGGCGCAGTCGCTCGGCCTGCCGTTGCCGCTGGCCGCGCCTGCCGCCGTGGTGCTGCGCGAGCCGCTGCTGCTGCCCGCGACGCGCTGGCCGCTCGGCGCCGAGCCGGGCGGCTTCGTGTTCGACGTCGAGCAGTGGGCGCACGAGGTCGACGTGCCCGAGTTCGAGATCGATGCGCAGCCCGTGAGCTGGGGCCAGTACGTCGAGTTCGTCGACGACGGCGGCTACGACCGCGAGGAGCTCTGGCATCCGCAGGGCTGGCAATGGCTCGAGACGGCGGCGCAGATCGAAGGCCGTCGCGGCCCACGCCACGTCGACCAGATCGGCGTGGCCAGCGGTGCGGTGCTGCAGACGCTGTTCGGCCGCGCGACCCGGATGGCCGCGCAGCAGCCGGTGATGCACGTGAGCTGGTGGGAGGCCGACGCCTTCGCGCGCTGGAGCGGCCGGCGCCTGCCCACCGAAGTGGAATGGGAGGTGGCCGCCCATCGCGCCGGCAGCCGGGGATTCCGCTGGGGCGACGTCTGGGAATGGACCGCCGGCACGCTGCGGCCCTGGCCGGGCTTCGAGTCGCAGGCCTGGACCCGCCACACGGAGTTCGAGGCCGAGCCGCTGTTCGGCCGCGCCCGCGTGCTGCGCGGTGCCTCGTTCGCGACCCGCGCCCGCATGAAGTCGCCCAAGTTCCGCGGCTTCGCCTTGCCCGAGCGCGACGACGGCTTCACCGGCTTTCGCACCTGCGCCCGCTGAGGCCGCGCATGTACGGCCGCGCTTGCGCGCGCCGTCCGACAGCGCGGGGATCGCCCCGCCTACAGCGGCTGGGCTTGCCGCCGCCTAATGTGGCCGGATGGCCGCTCCTCCCAGCACCCGCGCCGTCTGGAAAGGCGCCATCAGTTTCGGACTCGTGCACATCCCGGTCGTGCTCTACAGCGCGACGGCCGAGACGCGCCCCAAGTTCAACCTGATCGATCCCAGCAGCATGAGCCCGGTGGGCAACAAGCAGGTGAGCAAGACCACCGGCGAGGCGGTCGCGCGCGAGGAGCTGGTCAAGGGGATCCAGGTCGAGGAAGGCCAATACGTGGTGCTGAGCAAGGAGGAGATCCGAAATGCCCTGCCGCGCACCACGCAGACGATCGAGATCGAGGCCTTCGTCGACGAAGCCGATATCCCCGCGACCTTCTTCAACAAGCCCTATTACGTCGCGCCGGGCGCGCGAGGGCTCAAGCCCTACGCCCTGCTGCGCGACGTGCTGCGCAAGAGCGGCAAGGTCGGCGTGGCCAAGGTGGTGATCTCGACCAAGCAGCACCTGGCCGCGCTGATGCCTGCGGGCGACGGCCTGGTGCTGGACCTGCTGCGCTGGGCCGACGAGGTGCGCGACGCCCCCGTCTCGACCTTCGGCGACACCACCTCGGTGGCGGTGAGCGACCGCGAGCTCAAGATGGCCGAGCAGCTGGTGGAAGACATGGCGGCGGCGTGGAGCCCCGACCTGTTCCACGACGAGTTCAAGGAGAAGCTGCAGCAGCTGGTGCAGGCCAAGGCGGCGGCGGGCGACCTGGCCACGCTGCAGCCGCTGCCGGGCGAGGAAACGCCGGCCAGCGGAGGCGCGGAGGTGATCGATCTCACCGACCTGCTGCGGCGGAGCCTGCAGGGCAAGGCGGCGCCGGCGGCCGCTCCGCGGAAGACGACCATCGCGGCCAACGACGAGGCCGAGCCGGTGCCGCGCAAGCGCGCGGCCGCGAGCAAGAACGGCGCGAAGGCTCGCGCCACGGTGAAGGCCACGCCCCGCAAGCGCGGAGCCTGATCGCCGTCATCCCCGCGAAGGCGGGGATCCAGGGCTTCCCTTCTCCGCCTTCGCGTTCCTGAACCTCCACCACGGCAACTGCCGGCTGAGGCTCAGCACCTCTCCGCTTCTCAACGGCTCGTACCCCGCCAGCAGCCTCAGCCGCTGCTGCCACTCAGGACTCGCGAGCACTTCACGCAGCGCCCGCGTGGCCGGCTGCTCCAGCACCGACCTCAGGCAGACCAGGTAGTAGTCCTCCTCGAGCAGCGGCACGAAGCCCAGCCCGCGGCCCTGCGTGGCCGACTCGATCGCCATGCCCGCGTCCGCGCTGCCCGAAGCCACCGCCTCGGCCACCGCGACGTGCGAAGGCTCGATGCGGTCCCAGCCCTCGATGCTGCCCGGCGCGATCCCGGCGCCGGCCAGCAGGTCCTCCGCCAGCACGCGCGTGCCCGTGCCCAGCGCGCGGTTCACGTACCGGACGCCGCCCCGCGTCAGGCTGTCCAGCCCGGTGATGCCCAGCGGATTCCCCGCCGCGACCACCAGCCCCTGCCGCCGTCGCGCGAAGCCGATGATCTTGTGCTCGCCCGGCCGCAGCAGCGGCTGGTAGGTGCGCTGCGCGCGCGAGCCCGGCGCCGGCTGCGGCGGCGTGTGGAAGCCGGCGAGGGTGCAGCGGCCCTCGTTCAGCGCCGAGATCGCGTCCACGCTGCCCATGAAGCGGATGTCCAGGTGCAGCCGCGCGCGCGCCGCGGCCTGCTCGCGCAGCAGCGCCAGCGCGTCGTCGTGGCTGGCGTGCAGCGTGAGCACGTGGGTGGCGTCGTCGAAGGCCACCGCGAAAGCGCGCTCCAGGTCGGCGTGCAGCGAATCGATCTGCGGGGCGAGCCGCGCCTGCGCCTGCCGTTCGGCCCACAGCAGCTTGTCGCCGAAAGCGGTCAGCCGCGCGGGCTGGCCCTTGTCCCAGACGATGAGGCTGCGGTCCAGCTCGGCTTCCCAGCGTTTGAGCTCGCCCCACACGTGCCGGTACGACTGACCGAGCGACTTGGCCGCGCCGGAGATCGAACCCTGCGCCCGCACCGCCTGCAGCAACTCGATCAGCGGATTGCGGATGGCGGCACCCGCGGGCCGGCGGCCGGTGAGCGAGTACGAGAGTTCGACCTTGTGCATGCGCGGCGCAGTATGCGCTATGCATGGCGGTTCATAAGTTGAAGAACTTATGGTCGCCGGGGGCGCGCGCCCCTAGCATCCGGCCGCCCATGAACAGTTTTTCCGACAGCCTGGCGCGCGCGCTCCAGCTGATCTTCACCCCCGATCCCACGCTCGCCGAGATCGTCCTGCGCTCCCTGGCCATCAGCGGCACGGCGTGCGCGCTGGCCTGCGGCTTCGGCATCGCGCTGGGCGCCTGGCTCGGCGTGGCGCGCATGCGCGGGCGCGCCGCGGTGCTCGCGCTGCTGAACACCGCGCTCGCCGTCCCGTCCGTGGTGGTCGGCCTGGTCGTCTACCTCCTGCTCTCGCGCAGCGGCCCGCTGGGGTTCCTGGGCTGGCTGTTCTCGTTCCCCGCCATGGTGTTCGCGCAGGCGCTGCTGGTGCTGCCGGTGGCCGCGGCGCTCACGCGGCAGGTGGTGGAGGACGCCGACGTGCAGCACGGCGAGCAGCTCGCGTCGATGGGCGCGGGCCCGCTGATGCGCAGCCTGCTGCTGGCCTGGGACGAGCGCTACGCGCTGCTCACGGTGCTGATCGCCTGCTTCGGGCGTGCGATCTCCGAAGTGGGCGCCGTGATGATCGTGGGCGGCAACATCGACGGCTTCACCCGCGTGATGACGACCGCCATCGCGCTGGAGACCAGCAAGGGCGACCTGCCGCTGGCGCTGGGCCTGGGCCTGGTGCTGCTCTCGGTGGTGCTGGGGCTGAACGCAGTCGTCGTGGTGCTGCGGCGCTGGCGCCTGTCGCGCGGCGACGCGGCCCTGCCGAGCGCGGCGGTGGCGTCATGAGCGGCGTGCTGCGGCTGCAGGGCGTGGACGTGGTCTTCGGGCGCCACGCCGCCTTGCATGGCATCGACCTTCGCATCGAGGCGGGCGAGCGCGTGGCGCTGATCGGCGCCAACGGCAGCGGCAAGAGCACGTTGCTGCGCGTGCTGCACGGCCTGGTCACGCCGCGGCACGGCACCGTGCTGCGCGACAGCGGCGCGGGCCAGGCGATGGTGTTCCAGCGCCCCTTCATGCTGCGCACCAGCGCGATGAACAACGTGGCGCTGGCGCTGTGGCTGCGCGGCGTGCGCTGGCGCGAAGCGCGCGAGCGCGCCTTGCTGGCCCTGGGCCGGGTGGGCCTGGGCGACGCGGCGCTGCGCAACGCGCGCGTGCTCTCCGGCGGCC
>JAEWBU010000173.1 GCA_023390985.1 Pseudomonadota bacterium | reverse complement strand
AGGTCGGCCACCACGATGGTCTTGATGGCGGCGATCAGGTTGGAATGGCCTTCGAGCTCGCCTTCGTCGTCGTCGCCCTTGAGCAGGCCGATGCCGATCCACAGCAGCAGGGCCGCGCCGATCAGCTTCAGGTAGGGCAGCTCCAGCAGGTAGACCGCGAAGAACGTGAGGATCAGCCGCAGCACGATGGCGCCCACGCTGCCGAAGATGATGGCCATCTTCTGCTGCCTGGCCGGCAGCGAGCGGCAGGCCAGCGCGATCACCACCGCGTTGTCGCCCGACAGGACGATGTTGATCATGATGATCTGGGCCAGCGCGACCCAGAATTCAGGAGTGGACAAGAGTCCCATGGATGGTCTTCCAGCAAAGGGGAAGCCCCTTGCCTCCCGAACTGGTGAGCGTAAGAAGCGCCGCTGTCGGCTTCTTGTCGGCGCGCTGTCGCGATCTTGTCGCGGCGCTTTCGGCAGGCTTACGCGAGGGCCGCTTCGGACGAAGGGAAGTGCACGGTGAAGGTGTTGCCGGTGCCGTCGCGGTCGTCCTCCAGCGTGATGCGGGCGCCGTGCAGCGCCGCGATCTCGCTGACGATGGCCAGGCCCAGGCCGCTGCCCGACGCCTCGCCTCCCAGCAGCCGGTGGAAGCGCTCGAACACGCGGGTCCGCTCCGAAGCCGGGATCGTCGGCCCGTCGTCGCTGACCGACAGCGTGCGGTCGGTCCCCTCCTGGCCCACCCGCACGGTGACGCGGCCGCCCTCGCGGCTGTAGCGCACCGCGTTGTCGATCAGGTTGTTCAGGAGGTCGCGCAGGCGGTCCGGATCGGCGTCGATCATGGCCACCTGCTCGCGGCCCTCGAAGCCCAGGTCGATCGAGCGGCGCAGCGCGTGCGGCACCCACTCCATGCAGATCTCCAGCGCGAAGGCGTCCAGGTCCAGCGACTGCAGGCGCACCGCCGCCGCGGCGCCCGGCTCGTTGCGCGCCAGCGCCAGCAGCTGCTGCACGATGCGCGACAGGCGCTCCGCGCTCAGTTGCGCCTGCGCCAGCGCATGCCGCACCTGGGCCGGGTCCTCCTCGCCCAGCGCCACCTCGACCACGGCCTTGAGGCCCGCCACGGGCGTCTTGAGCTGGTGCCCCGCGTCGGCGACGCAGCGGTTCTGCGCATCGAGCGCGCCGCCCAGCCGGTTCATCAGCGCGTTGACCTCCTCCACCAGCGGCCGCACCTCCTCGGGCGCGTGCTCGGCGTCCAGCGGGCTCAGGTCCTGGTGCGACCGCCGCGCCAGCGCGCGGCCGAGCGCGTCCAGCGGGCGCAGGCCGCGGCCCACGCCCCAGTAGACGGCCAGGCAGGCCATGGCGATCAGCACCACCTGCGCGGCCACCAGGCTGGCCACGATCTCCCACGCCAGGCGGTGACGCTTGTTCATCGTCTCGGCGACGCCCACCAGCACCCACTGGTCCGGGCCGGCGTCGTCGTAGGGCAGCCAGGCGGTGACGACGCGGACCGATTCGCCGTCGACCGTGCCGAAGCGGTAGCGCGGGCGGCCGTCGCGGGCCGGCAGCGGCTCGGGCGGCTGCAGCGCGCCCGAACCGCCCAGCGGGCGGCCGCGCGCATCCCAGACGCGCACGTGGAGGCGGTCGTCCTGGTCGGCCTGCAGCGCGCGTTCGGCCGCGGGCGACAGGTCGAGCCGCGGGCCGGCGCCGTTGCCGTGGACGTGGAGCGCGACCTCGCGCGCGATCTCGTGCAGGCCGCGGTCGTAGGCGCCGTGCGCCAGGTTGGAGCCGGTCCACCAGCCGATCAGCGTGTCGAGGACCAGGAGCGCGATGACCGGGCCGAGCAGCCAGCGCAGCAGGACGACCTTGAGCCGCTCACCCCGCTTCACGCGGGCGCTCCATCAGGTAACCCATGCCGCGCACGGTGCGGATCTCGCAGCCGAAGGGCTCGAGCTTGCGGCGGATCCGGTGCACATACACCTCGATGGCGTTGAGGCCGACGTCGTCGCCCCAGCCGTAGAGGTGGTTGACGATGTTTTCCTTGCTCACCACGCGGTCGGCGCGCAGCAGCAGGACTTCGAGAACCGCCAGCTCGCGGGCCGACAGCTCGATGGGCTGGCCATCGCCCAGCACCCGGCGGCCGACGCTGTCGAAGCTGATGCGGCCGTGCTGGACGAGCGGCGAGGCGCTGGTGGTGCCGCGGCGCAGCTGGGCGCGCACGCGGGCTTCCAGTTCAGGCAGGTCGAACGGCTTGGTGACGTAGTCGTCGGCCCCGGCGTCGAGGCCCGCCACCCGGTCCGCCAGCGCGTCCATGGCGGTGAGGATCAGCACCGGGGTGGTGGAGCGCCGGGCACGCAGCCGGCGCAGCACCTCCAGGCCGGGGACCCCGGGCAGGCCGAGGTCCAGGATGCAGAGGTCGTAGGGCGTGGACTGCAGGGCCACGTCCGCCTGCTCGCCGGTGGACGCGATGTCCACCGCGTAAGCCGCGCGTGCCAGCACACGGCCGAGCGCGTCGGCCAGTACCTGGTCGTCTTCGGCGAGCAGGATCCTCATGCGCTCCGGTCAGTCCTCCACGAAGGCTTCGTTGCGCTTGGCCTTGATGGAGGGCAGCAGCACCACCGCCAGCAGCGCCAGGGCGGCGGCCAGCAGGCTGGCCGACAGCGGCCGGGTCACGAACACGCCCCAGTCGCCGCGGGACAGCAGCAGCGCTCGGCGCAGGTTCTCTTCCATCATGGGCCCAAGGATAAACCCGAGCAGCAGGGGCGCGGGTTCGGCCCCCATTTTCAGGAAGGCGTAGCCGATCACGCCGAAGATGGCGACCATCCAGATGTCGAACACGTTGTTGTTCGTGGAGTACACGCCGATGGCGCAGAACAGCACGATGGCGGGGAACAGCCAGCGGTAGGGGATGGTCAGCAGCTTGATCCACATGCCGATCAGCGGCAGGTTCAGCACGATCAGCATCAGGTTGCCGATCCACATCGAGGCGATCAGGCCCCAGAACAGCTGCGGGTTGCTGGTCATCACCTGCGGGCCCGGCTGGATGTTGTGGATGGTCATGGCACCGACCATCAGCGCCATCACGGCGTTGGGC
>JAEWBU010000118.1 GCA_023390985.1 Pseudomonadota bacterium | reverse complement strand
CACCGGCACGCCGCGCGCGCACGCGCTGCGCGCCATCGCCGAACTGGAGGCCAGCCCGCGCGGCTGGTACGGCGGCATGGTGGCGCAGGTGGCGTCGAACGGCGATGCGCTGGTCGGCACCTTGCTGCGCGCCGCGGCCGTGCGAGGCGGCGTCGCCGAGGTGCGCACCGGCGGCGACCTGCTGGCCGACTCCTCGCCCGAGCGCGAGGAGGCCGAGTCGCGGCTGAAGACGCGGTCGCTGTGGCGGGCGTTCGGCCTGGAGGCGGCGCCATCGACGTCGCACGCCACGCCCCGCGAAGTGGTGCCGCTGCGCGTGTGCCTGCTGGCGGACGGCGATCCCTTCCAGGCGGCGCTGGCGGACACGCTGGCCGCGCTGGGGATCGAATGCACGGACGACGCGCTGGTGTGCGTGGTGGCAGGAGCCGCGTCAGCGCCACCGGGCCTGCCCGTCGTCGCGATCGGCGACGCGGCCTATCGCCTGCTGGCGAAAGGCGGTGACGTCGGATCCGTCCCCGCCGAACATGGACGGGTGCTGCATTGCGTTTGCGACACCGGCGAGCGGTTCACTGCGGCCCGTTATGCGACGCATCGCCTCGTGCGTGCGCCGGCGGACTGGCAGGCACTCGCGAGCGAGGAACACACCGGCGATCCCGTCGCGCTGTCGAGCGCACAAAGCATCTGTCTGCTCTACCGCCCTGATTCCCTCCTCTGCGACGACACCGCCCGTCAGTTGCTGCGTGACGCCGTGGCCCGGCTCGCCGCGAACTGATCCGTCCATGGCCCGCCAGGTCCTGCAGGTCAAGGTCAAGCCGAATGCGCGCACGAGCAGCCTCACGCAAGCCGAAGACGGCACCTGGCAAGCCCAGCTGAAATCCCCGCCGGTCGAAGGCAAGGCCAACCAGGAACTGATCGCACTGGTCGCCGAACACTTCGGCTGCCCGAAGTCAGCCGTGACGATCAGGAGCGGCGCTTCGGGGCGGACGAAGCTGGTTCAGGTCGAAACGCCGTGACAAGATGCGGAGGCATGAAGCCCCGCATCACCCTCCTCACCCTCGGCGTGGACGACCTCCCCCGCGCGGTCGCCTTCTACCGCGACGGCCTCGGCTGGAAGACCGAGGGGATCGTGGGCGAGCGGTTCGAGCATGGCGCGGTCGCGTTCTTCGAGCTGGACGGCGGGCTGCGGCTCGCGCTGTGGCCGCGCGCGAGCCTCGCGCACGACACCGGGCTGCCGGTGGGGCCGCACAGCGGCACCGAGTTCGCGATGGCGCACAACGTGCGCTCGGCCGAGGAGGTCGACGAGGTGATGGCCCAGGCGAAGCACGCCGGGGCCACGATCACCAAGCCGGCGGTGAAGACCTTCTGGGGCGGTTACGCGGGCTATTTCCAGGATCCGGCGGGCCACCTGTGGGAAGTGGCGTGGAATCCCGACATGCTCCCGCCGGAAGAAGGCACGGCGCCGTGACGATCGATCTCGATCACCTGATCGTCCCCGCGCGCGACCGCAACGCTTCGGCGCGACTGCTGGCGCGCATCCTGGACGTGCCGTGGTCGACTGCCGGCGTCGGCCCGTTCTCGCCCGTGTACGCGAGCGACGGCCTGACGCTGGACTTCGACCAGTGGGACCGCGGCGAGATGCCGGTGCACCACTACTGCTTCCGAGTGTCGGAGGCGGAGTTCGACGGCATCGTCGCGCGCCTGCAGGAAGCCGGCGTGCCCTACCGCGGCACGCCGCACGGACCGATGGACGGCCGCATCAACACCGACCACGGCGGCCGCATCGTGTACTGGAGCGAACCCGACGGCCATGTCTGGGAAGCGCTCACCGTGAGCTACGCCCGCCGACCGAAAAGCGCCTGAGGAGCCCTTTCATGATCACCCCCGAGTTCCTGGTCACCTCGCTGATCGTCGTGCTGATCCCCGGCACCGGCGTGCTCTTCACGGTGTCCACCGGCCTGGTGCAAGGCCGTGCCGCGAGCGTGTACGCGGCGCTGGGCTGCACCGCGGGCATCGTGCCGCACCTGCTGGCCACGGTGCTCGGGCTGGCGGCGGTGATGCACACCAGCGCCCTCGCCTTCCAGCTGCTCAAGTACGCCGGCGTGGCCTACCTGTTCTACGTGGCGGTGGCGACCTGGCGCGACCGTTCGGCCTTCGCGGTGGACGGCGGCGCGGCGCGGGTCTCCGCCATCGGCCTGGTGGTGAAGGCCTTCCTGCTGAACATTCTCAATCCCAAGCTCACGCTCTTTTTCCTGGCCTTCCTGCCGCAATTCGTGGACCCGGGCATCGGCCGGCCGCTGGCGCAGCTGCTGGTGCTCAGCGCCGTCTTCATGCTGATGACCTTCGTGGTGTTCGTGGTGTACGGCCTCGCCGCGCACGCCTTCCGCCGGAAGGTGATCGGCTCGGCCCGCGTGCAGCGCTGGCTGCGCTGCGGCTTCGCGGCGGCGTTCGCGGGCCTCGGGGCCAAGCTGGCCGTGTCCGACCGGTAGCCCCCCGCCAGCCCGGCAAAGGCATGCCCGGCGCAAGGACTCGCCGCGCCGCCTACGATCCGCGGATGACTCCCCTCAAGATCGATTTCGTCTCCGACGTGGCCTGCCCCTGGTGCGCCGTCGGCCTGGCCTCGCTGCAGCAGGCGATCGGCCGGCTCGGCGACGAGGTGCCCACCGAGGTGCACTTCCAGCCCTTCGAACTCAATCCGCAGATGGGGCCCGAAGGGCAGGACATCGGCGAACACCTGGCGCAGAAGTACGGCTCCACCCCCGAGCAGCAGGCCGCCAACTGGGAGTCGATCCGCCAGCGCGGCGAAGCCCTCGGCTTCGAATTCCGCAAGGCCGGCCGCGGTCGCGTGTGGAACACCTTCGACGCGCACCGGCTGCTGCACTGGGCCGGCGGGCAGTCGCCGCAGGCGCAGATGGCGCTCAAGAAGGCGCTGCTGGGCGCGTACTTCACCGACGCGCGCAACGTCTCCGACGCCCAGGTGCTGCTGGACGCGGTGGAAGCCGCGGGGCTGGACCGCGCGGCGGCCCAGGAGGTGCTGTCGTCAGGCAGGTTCGCGAACGAGGTGCGCGAGCAGGAAGGCTTCTACCAGCAGCACGGCATCCACGCCGTGCCGTCCGTGATCATCAACGACCGGCACCTCGTCCAGGGCGGGCAACCGCCGGAAGTGTTCGAGCAGGTGCTGCGGCAGATCGCCGCGCAGCCGGGCTAGGCCGGCACCGCGCCCCAGGTCTCGCGCAAGGCTCGCATCGCGGCGCGGTGCCGCGCCTTGGCGTTCCTCAGCATCAGCTCGAGCGGCTTGCGCTGCAGCTCGCTGCGGGCATCCGCCATCTGGTGCGCGAGGTGGACCACGTCCCAGTGCGCGCACACCAGCGGATAGAGCTCCTGCATGCGGCTGCCGCGCCAGCGGGCCTGCGCCTGGTAGAGCTCCTGCAGCGATTCCTGGCCGCGCTCGGGCAGGTGGCCGCAGATGAGGCAGAAGGCATACCACTCGAACTCGCGCGCATAGGCGTCGAGCCGCGTCGTCAGTTCGGTCCGGGGAGCTTGCAGCAGGATGGGCATGTCCACGCCATGATCGCGGACGGGCTCGAGGGCAGGCGTGTGCAAGCGCAAATTGTGCAGCTCAACAGAAAATGAGTTGGGAGATTTGCCCATTTCCAGCCGGCGTGCGCAAGTAGGCGCAGGCTGGTCTCCTTGTGGGACTGCGCTGACACCGCCTCAGCACGGCCACTGGCATCGGGCCGCAACGCGCAAGCTAAGTTCCTCGCATGGACACCCTTCGGCCCACCGGATCCCCGACGAGCCCGGACCACCTGAATTCCGAGGCCCGCGGGCTGTTCGCGGCGGGCTGGTACGCGACCCGCGACGAAGGCCGGGTGGTGCATCCGGTCGAACAGACCGAGCAGCTGGTGTCGTCCGAGACCTGGCGGGCGCTGCGCGAACTGGCGTCCAGCGCGCCGGTCAGGGCCGCGCTGACCGCCTCCAGCTGATCACACCGGCTCCTCCTGCACCGCGGCGACATCCAGCGCCGTGAGCAGGTCTTCCACCGAATACGGCTTGCGCAGCAGCTTCCAGATGCCTTGCGGCGCGCGCGCCGAGTAGCCCGTGGCCACGAGGGCCGGCAGCTCGGGGCGGTTCTCCGCGCACCACTGCACCAGTTCCAGGCCCGTCATCGAGCCGGGCATCACCACGTCGGTGAACAGCACGTCGGCCTCGATCCCCTGCGCCAGCAGCGCGCGGGCCTCGTCGGCCGTGCGGCACAGCGTGACGCGATGGCCCTCCTGCTCCAGCGCCGCGGGCACGACCGAGGCGACCAGCACGTCGTCCTCCACCATCAGCACGCGCAGGCTGCGCTTCACCGGACGCGTCGAAGCGGCGGCGGTGCGCGCCACATCGGCCGGACCTTGCGCCACCGGCAGGAACAGCGTGACGCAGGTGCCCTGCCCGGGCGTGCTGGCGATGCTCACCTCTCCACCCGACTGGCGCGCGAACGCCTGCACCTGCGGCAGGCCCAGTCCCGTGCCCTTGCCCACCGGCTTGGTGGTGAAGTACGGCTCGAACACGCGCGCCAGCGTCTCGGCGTCCATGCCCTGGCCGTCGTCCTGCACGTCGACGCGCACGAAGGCCGCGTCCTCGAGCCGGGCCTCCTGGCCGTTCGCCGGCCGCGCCTTCACGGTGACCGTGCCGCCGCCCGGCATCGCGTCGCGGGCGTTGAACACCAGGTTGAGCAGCGCCAGTTCCAGCTGGGTGGGATCGGCCTGCACCGCCGGCAGCGAAGGCTCGAGCTCGGCGACCAGCCGGATGCGCTCGCCCAGCGCCTTGCCGGTGAGCTCGCGGCTTTGCAGCAGCAGGTCGGCCAGGTCCACGGCCTGCGGCCGCAGCGGCTGCGCGCGGCCGAAGGCCAGCATCTGCCGCACCAGGCCCGCGGCCTTGCCGCATGCGGCCAGCGCGGCCTGCAGTGCCTTGGAGTGGCGGCCCTCCGGCACCGACCGTTGCACCACCTCCATCCCCATCGACATGGTCTGCAGGAGGTTGTTGAAATCGTGCGCCACGCCGCCGGTGAGGCGTCCGATCGCCTCGTGCTTGCGCGCCTCGAACAGGCGGGCCTCGGCCTCGCGCGCCTCGGTGACGGCCTGCTGCACGCGCGACTCCAGCTGCCGCTCCGACTCGCGCGATCGAACGCCGGCGTCGTGCAGCACCGCGCCCACGCGGTCGATCTCAGACAGGCCCGTGCGCAGCGGCTCCGGCACGCGGCCGGCCAGCAACGCTTCACCGGCGCGCTCGAGTTCGCGCACCGGCCGGCTGATGCGGCGAGCGACCCACAGGGCGACCACGAGCCCGATGGCCAGCAGCACGGCCGACACCGCCACCGCCTGCGCGGCCAGGCGCACCGCCGCGCCCGTCAGCGTGGACTGCGGCATGGCGATCACCGCGGCCCAGCCGTACCGGTTCGGCGGCGCCAGGAAGGTGAGCGAGGACACGCCGTCGAGCGTGGAGCTGCTGATGAATCCGCTGCGGCCTGCGTGGGCCATCTCGAACAGCTGCAGATGGCTGGCGCGCACGCCGATCCATCGCTCCGGGTCGCGGCTGCGGGCCATCACGCGCTGCCGGCCGTCGATCACGGACGCCACCCCGCCCTCGGGATAGCGCTGGCGCGTCAGCAGCGCCTGCAGTTCCGACGGCGGGAAGGTGACGCCCACGTTGTAGCGCGGCGAGGTCGTGCCCGCCTCGGGCACGAAGAGGGCGATGCTGGGCCGCCGCGTGACCGGACCCTGCTCCACGAAGACCACGCCGGATCCCGACTCGACGAAGAACGCATCCGGAGCGCGCGATGCCATCTGGCGCTCGGGCCGCCCCGTGAAGAGGTGCTGGTGCGTGCGGTCCACCAGCATGGCGTGCAGGCCGGTGCCCTGCACCGCCAGCCGCGCCTGGCGGTCGAAGCCGGCGATGTCGCGGGCCTTCAGCAAGGGGGACGAGGCGAGCGCCTGGGCCAGCACCTGGCGGCGGTCCAGTTCGGACTCCACGGAGAAGTTCAGCGCCAGGGCCAGCTGCCGCAGGGCCTCGCGCGCGGCCTGCTCCTGGTTGCGGTACGCGTCACGCGTCTGCAGCGCGAGGCCGATGGCGGCCGGCACCCAGACGGCCAGCACCAGCAGGACCAGCCGCGTGCGGATGCTCGCGGGAGACTTCGGCCATGGCAGCGTTGACATCGACGGAGTCTAGCCCGGCCGTCGCGGGCGCGGAGCTCTACAGGAACAGGCTCTTGTACTGCTCGCGCAGCAGGTTCTTCTGCACCTTGCCCATGGTGTTGCGCGGCAGCTCCTGCACGACGAAGCAGCGCTTGGGGATCTTGAAGTTGGCCAGCTGCGACTTCAGCGTGGCGACGATGGCATCGGGCTCGAGCTGGCTGCCGCCCTTCGGAATGACCACCGCGACGCCCACTTCGCCGAAGTCCGGATGCGGCACGCCGACCAGCGCGCTCTCGGCGACGCCGGGCAGCTCGTTGATGAAGCCTTCGATCTCCGCCGGGTACACGTTGTAGCCGCCGCTGATGATCAGGTCCTTGCTGCGGCCCACGATGCTGACGTAGCCGCGCTCGTCCACCTTGCCGACGTCGCCGGTCTTGAACCAGCCGTCGGCGGTGAACTCCTCGGCGGTCTTCTCGGGCATGCGCCAGTAGCCCTTGAACACGTTCGGGCCCTGGACCTGGATGCCGCCGATCTCGCCGGTGGGCAGCGGCCGGCCGTCGTCGCCGACCACGCGCAGGCCCACGCCGGGCAGCGGGAAGCCCACGGTGCCGCCGCGGCGCTCGCCGTCCTTCGCGTCGTACGGGTTGGAGGTCAGCATGATGGTCTCGCTCATGCCGTAGCGCTCCAGGATGGTGTGGCCGGTGCGTTCGCGCCAGGCGTTGAAGGTTTCGATGAGCAGCGGCGCCGAGCCCGCGATGAAGAGGCGCATGTTGCGCACCGCCTCGCGCGTGAGGCCCGCCTCCGCCAGCAGTCGCACGTACAGCGTGGGCACGCCCATGAAGACGCTGGCGCGCGGCATCGCCTCGATCACCTTCCTGGGATCGAACTTCGACAGCCAGATCATCCTGCTGCCGTTCAGCAGCGCGCCGTGGATGGCGACGAACAGGCCGTGCACGTGGAAGATCGGCAGCGCGTGGATCAGCACGTCGCCGGGCACCCAGCCCCAGTACTTCTTCAGCACCTGCGCGTTCGACAGCAGGTTGCCGTGCGTGAGCATCGCGCCCTTGCTGCGCCCGGTGGTTCCGCTGGTGTAGAGGATGGCCGCGAGGTCGTCCTCGCCCTTGACCGCGATCTCGTGCCGGTCGCTGTGCTGCGCGGCGCGATCGAGCAACGAGCCGGTGCGGTCGTCGCCCAGCGTGAACACGTTCTTCGTGCCGGCCTGGAAGGCGATCCTGCTCACCCAGCCGAAGTTCTTCGGGCTGCACACCACCACGGCGGGTTCGGCGTTCCCGATGAAGTACTCGATCTCCGCGCTCTGGTAGGCGGTGTTCAGCGGCAGGAACACATAGCCGGCGCGCAGCGTGGCCAGGTACAGCATCATGGCCTCGACCGATTTCTCGACCTGCACCGCGATGCGCGCCCCCTCGGGCAGCGCGAGCGACCGCAGCAGGTTGGCCATCATGGCCGTGGCGCGGTCCAGGTCGCGCCAGCTGTAGGCCAGCTCGTCGTCGGTTTCCACCGCGATCTGGTCGAGGTCCTCGGGAAAGGCCGCGCGGAGGGCGGCGAACAGGTTCTGGTTCTTCATCCGGGGTTCAGTCAGCCTTCACGTTGGCGGTCTTGACGACCTGGGCCCAGCGCTTGATCTCCTCGCCAATGAAGGCGTCGAACTGCTGCGACGACAGGTTGGGGAACTCGGCGCCCTGGTTGGCCCACACGGCCTTGAGCTCCTCGCTCTGCATGGCCTTGCGGACCTCCTCGGCGATGCGCGTGGTGACGTCGGCCGGCGTGCCCTTGGGCGCCCACAGCCCGTACCAGGTCGTGACGTTGTAGTCGGGCAGGCCGACTTCGGCGGCGCACGGCACGTCGGGCAGCGCGGGGTTGCGCTTGCCGCCCGCCACCATCAGCGCCTTGATGCGGCCGCCCTTGATGTGGCCGGCCGAGGAACCCAGGCCGTCGAACATCAGGTCGGCGCTGCCGGTGATCAGGTCCTGCAGCGCGGGGCCGGCGCCACGGTACGGGATGTGCGTGATGAACGTCCTGGTCTGGATCTTGAACAGCTCGCCCGCCAGGTGGTGCGACGTGCCGTTGCCCGCCGACGCGTAGTTGTAGCGGCCCGGGTTGCTCTTGACCATGTTCAGGAAGGTCTTGAAATCCGGCGCGTCGATGCGCTTGGGATTGACCACCACCACCTGCGGCACGCGCGCGAGCAGCGAGATCGGGACGAAGTCCTTCTGCAGGTCGTAGTCCAGCCGCGGATAGATCGAAGGCGCGATGGTGTGGTGCACCGCCCCCATGAACAGGTTGTAGCCGTCCGGCGCGAGCTTGGACGCGATGGTGGCGCCGAGCGTGCCGCCGGCGCCGCCCTTGTTGTCGATGACCAGCTGCTTGCCGGTCTGCTTGGCGAACTGCGCGGCGAGCGGGCGCGCGAAAGCGTCGGTGCCGCCGCCGGCGGGGAACGGCACCACCACCGTGACCGGCTTGGTGGGCCAGCCGTTGCCCTGCGCGAACACCGGGGAGCAGACCGCCGCCGCGGCGGCCGCGCGCAGGACGTCGCGGCGTTGTAATCCGAATGCCTTCATTTGCTTGTCTCCTTGCTTGTCGTTCGAGAAAAACGAACCCTCAACCGTACAGGTCTTCGATGTCGCCTGAAATCGGGATTTTTCCCTGCGCGAGCATGGCCCGGTGCTTGTCGAGGCGCTTGAGGTCGTAGAGGTAGTTCACCATCAGCCCGAACGACTGCTTCACGCCCTTGGGCGAAGGATCGGCCGCCCAGTTGAGCCGCTCCACCCGCGCGCCGTTGCCCAGGTGGAAGCGCGCCACCGGATCGCAGGGCTTGCCCTTGTCCATTTCGCGCCCGAGGTAGCGCGCGGCGTGGGCGAGCAACTGGGCGCGCGCGCCCGACTTGGGCGGCAGCGCCAGCGGGTCGTCCAGCTGCGCCATCAGTTCGGCCGGCGCGTTCTTCTGCATCCACTGGCGAAGGCCGGGGATCGGCGACAGCGTTACGAACGTCTTCAGCCGCGGGAATTCGGCCTTGAGCGTTTCCACCACGTGCTTGATCAGCGAATCGCCGAAGCTCACGCCCTTCAAGCCCTGCTGCGTGTTGCTGATCGAATAGAAGATCGCGGTCGTCGCGCGCGCCAGGTCGGCCTCGGGGCCGGCTTCGTCCAGCAGCGGCGTGATGCTGTCGGCGATGCTGTCCATCAGCGCCACCTCCACGAAGATCAGCGGCTCGTCCGGCATGCGCGGATGGAAGAAGCCGTAGCAGCGGCGGTCGCTGTCCAGCCGGTTCTTCACGTCGGCCCAGCTGCGGATGTCGTGCACCGCCTCGTACTGGATCAGCTTTTCCACCAGCGAGGCCGGCGAGTCCCAGCTGATGCGGCGCAGCTCCAGGAACGCGACGTCGAACCAGGTCGAGAGCAGGCCTTCGAGCTCCGCGTCCAGCGGCAGCAGTCGGCGGTCGGACTTCAGGTGCGGCAGCAGGTCGGCACGGAGGTCCACCAGGAAACGCATGCCGTCCGGCGAGCCGGCGAAGCGCTGCAGCAGCCGGGTGCGCGGCGAAGTGAAGGCGCGGCGCAGGCGGATCTCGGCGTGGGCTTCCTCGGGCGTGCCGAGCGACGATTCGTAGTGGTCGCGCGCGGCGCGGACCTTGTCGCCGTCGGGCGCGAACTGGTCGCTCATCAGCAGCCAGACGTCGTGGCGCTCCTCGGGCGTGGCCTGCTGGTACCACTGCATGAAGGCGTGGGCCAGGCGCGCGCCTTCGACCTCGCTCACCCGCGGATCGACCACCGCCTGCAGTTCGGCCAGGGCCCGTCGCATGGCGCGCGGCGACAGCGCTTCCGGCGCGCGGCGCAGCGT
>JAEWBU010000005.1 GCA_023390985.1 Pseudomonadota bacterium | reverse complement strand
GGTGCTCACACCGCCGCCACCTCGCCGGCGGCTGCGATGGCGGCGCCCTGCGCGGGCGCGTAGCGGCGCACCATGCGGGCGCAGAAGTCCGCGTACTCGGCGGGCACCTGCGGCGCGCTGGTGTGGTGCGGATTCAGGCCCCGGTGCTCCGGGGTGAAACAGAAGGTCAGGGTCACGTCGAATTCCTCCAGCGCCGCCATCTGCCGGTCGAACCAGGCGTCCGCGTCCGGGCGGAAGCTGTCCGCCCACGACAGCCCGGTGCGAAGCTTCTTCACGCCCAGGCGCCCCAGCCAGCGCACGGCTTCGTCGAGCCGGTGGTCCTCGAAGTGGAACCACTGGCAGATGCCCAGCTCGGGCGCGAATTCATGGAAGCGGGCGCATGCCAATTTGGGCGAGCCGTCCTCGCGCAGCAAGCCCATGTGGAAATGGCGGTAGTAGCTCGACCCCTCGGCCTCGCGGTGCCGCGTGGTGGCCGGCCAGGCCTTGGGCAGGTCGTACAGCGAATACCAGTGGATGCGCGGCGCGCGACCGATCAGCAGTTCGGCCGTGCGCTGGAGGCCCCAGTCCTGCACCTCTTCGGCACCGAAGGTGGACACGCCGACTTCCGTCACCCACACGGGCAGCGGCGTCACCGCCTGGATCTCGAGCAGCTTGTCGGGCCACTCGTGGATCTGCCAGTGGTTCCAGTCGAGCGGGAAACCGTGCACCGCCACCGCGTCCATGTCGCGCAGCGCGCCGGCGCCCTGCAGCATCGCCATGAAGGACGGGTCGATCGGCGAGATGCCGCCCAGCACGCGCGTGAGGGCCGGGCTCTCGGCCTTCACGGCCTGCGCGGCCATCGAGGCCATCTCCGCGAAGCGCACCCAGCCGGGGTCGAGCTCCAGGTCCCAGTGCGACTTGTTGTTCGGTTCGTTCCAGAACTTGACGGCTTCGATCATGGCGCTCCCACCGGCTTGCGGGCCAGGGCGGCCGCGACCTTGCTCGGACCCGTGCGCCGGCGCTGCCTGACCGGCGCGTCGCCGCGGATGAAGGCTTCGACCAGCTCGCGCGCCTCGTCGTCGGTGAACTGCAGCGGCGGCGACTTCATGTAGTAGCTCGAAGGGCCGTTGAGCGCGCCGCCGATGCCGCGGTCCAGCGCGATCTTGGCGCAGCGCACCGCGTCGATCACCACGCCGGCGGAATTGGGCGAGTCCCACACCTCCAGCTTCACCTCGCACTGCATGGGCACGTTGCCGAAACCCGTGCCTTCCATGCGGATGTGGCAGAACTTGCGGTCGGCCAGCCAGGGCACGTAGTCGCTCGGCCCCACGTGCACGTCGCTCGCCTTCATCGGATGGCCGAGCTGGCTGGTGACGGCCTGGGTCTTGGAGATCTTCTTGGACGCGAGCCGCTCGCGCTCCAGCATGTTCAGGAAATCGGTGTTGCCGCCGAAGTTCAGCTGGTAGGTGCGGTCCACCCGCACCCCGCGCTTGCGGAACAGGTCGGTCAGCAGGCGGTGCACGATGGTGGCGCCCACCTGCGACTTGATGTCGTCGCCGATGATGGGCAGCCGCCGCTGCGCGAAGCGCTTGTTCCAGTACGGCGCGGAAGCGATGAACACCGGGATGCAGTTGACGAACGCGCAGCCGGCTTCCAGCACCTGCTCGACATACCACTTGGTCGCCATCTCCGAGCCCACCGGCAGGTAGGAGACCACCACGTCGGTGTGCGTCGCCTTGAGGATGCCCACGATGTCGTCGGTGCTCGCGCTCGACTTGGGCACCACGTCCTTGAGGTAGGCGCCCAGCCCGTCGTGCGTCATGCCGCGGTGGACCATCACGCCCATGGGCGGAACGTCGGCGAAGCGGATGGTGTTGTTCGGCTCCGCGTAGATCGCCTCGGCGAGGTCGAGGCCCACCTTGTGCGCGCTGACGTCGAACGCCGCGGTGAACTGGATGTCGCGCGGGTGGTACCCGCCGAGGTCCACGTGCATGAGCCCGGGCACGAAATCATCGGGCGAGGCGTCGCGGTAGTAGTGGACGCCCTGGACCAGCGATGAAGCGCAATTGCCCACGCCGATGATCGCCACGCGAATGCTGGACATTGAGTTTTCTCCTGCTTTCGATTTGCATCGATGAAGGCAACGCACTCTACGCGCGAGCAAAGCGCGGCGTTGCAGTTTTCCTGCTGGACCATGCCGATATTTGGAGACAAATGGTTTTGGCTGAGCCCCACGCGGCGATGCGAACCCATAACATCGCCTGCCTGCCTAAAAGGGAATGCTTGACATGCGACACGTCCTGATCACCGGTGGCGCCGGTTTCATCGGCTCCCACCTCGCAGACGAGTTGCTGCGCAACGGCTGCAAGGTGCGCGTACTCGACGGCCTGGTCGACCAGGTGCACGGCCCCGAACGCAGGCGGCCCGCCTACCTCGATCCCGAGGTCGAACTGGTGGTGGGCGACGTGTGCGACCGCGCGGCGGTCGATCGCGCGCTCGAGGGCGTCGATGCGGTGTTCCACTTCGCCGCCGCGGTGGGCGTGGGCCAGAGCATGTACGAGCTGGCCCACTACACGCGGGTCAACAACCTCGGGACGGCGGTGCTGCTGGAGGCGCTGATCGCGCGACCGGTGCAACGGCTCGTCGTCGCATCGAGCATGAGCCTGTATGGCGAAGGCCTCTACCGCGACGCGTCGGGCGGCACGCGCGAGGCCGGCGAGCGCACGCTGGCCCAGCTGAAGGCCGGCGACTGGGAGCTCAAGGACCCGGAAGGACGTCCCTTGCAGCCCGTGCCCACGCCGGAAAGCAAGAGCCCGGCGCTCGCCTCCGTCTACGCACTGTCGAAGTTCGACCAGGAACGGATGTGCCTCATGACGGGCCGTGCATACAACATTCCAACCGTTGCATTGCGTTTCTTCAACGCTTACGGTCCGAGACAAGCGCTTTCCAATCCTTATACGGGCGTGCTGGCGATCTTCGCCTCGCGCCTGCTGAACCGCAGCGCTCCGAAGATCTTCGAGGATGGATTGCAGCAGCGCGATTTCGTGAGCGTGTACGACGTCGCCCGCGGCTGTCGCCTCGCGCTGCAAACGCCGCAGGCCGCCGGCGAGGTCTTCAACATCGGCAGCGGCCGGCCGCAGACGGTGCAGGCCATCGCCGCGCGGCTGGCGCGCGTCATGGGCCGCGACGACATCGCCCCGGAGATCGTCGGCAAGTACCGCGTGGGCGACATCCGTCACTGTTTCGCCGACATCTCCAAGGCGCGGCGCGTGCTCGGCTATGAGCCGCAGGTGACGCTCGATGACGGCATGGCCGAACTGGCCGCCTGGCTGGAGGGGCAGGCGGCGGTCGACAAGGTGTCGCAGGCCAGCGCCGAGCTGGCCGCGCGGGGGCTCACCGTATGAACGAGCCGCTCACGCTCATCACCGGCGGCGCCGGCTTCATCGGCTGCAACCTCGCGCACCGGCTGCTCGGCGCGCGTCGCCGCGTGCGCATCCTGGACAACCTCTCGCGTCCCGGCGTGGAGCAGAACCTGCAATGGCTGCGCGAGCAGTACGGCGACCAGCTGCAGGCGATGGTGGCCGACGTCCGTGACGCGGGCGCCGTTTCGCGCGCCGTCAACGGTTGCGCGCAGGTCTTCCACTTCGCCGCCCAGGTCGCGGTCACCACCAGCCTGGACGATCCGCGCGAGGACTTCCTGGTCAACGCGCAGGGCACGCTCAACGTGCTGGAAGCGGCCCGGGCGCAGCGGGTGCCCCCGTTCGTGCTGCTCACCTCCACCAACAAGGTGTACGGCGATCTCGGCGACCTGGAGCTGCAGCAGGCGGGCCAGCACTACCTGCCGACCGATCTCGCCGTCCGGGCGCGCGGCGTCTCCGAATCGCGGCCGCTGGACTTCCACAGTCCCTACGGCTGCTCCAAGGGCGCCGCCGACCAGTACGTGCTGGACTACGCGCGCAGCTATGGCCTGCGCACGCTGGTGTTCCGCATGAGCTGCATCTACGGGCCGCGCCAGTTCGGCACCGAGGACCAGGGCTGGGTGGCGCATTTCATCCTTCGCGCGCTGCGCGGCGAGTCCATCACGCTGTACGGCGACGGCCGCCAGGTGCGCGACGTGCTGCACGTGGACGACCTGGTCCACGCCTTCCTGCTGGCCGAGCAGAACGCGCAGGCGCTGGCGGGCCGGGCTTTCAACATCGGCGGCGGCCCGTCCAACGCGATCAGCCTGCTGGACCTGCTGGACCGCATCGAGGAACTGCAGGGGCACCGGCCCGGCCTCGCCCTGGACGACTGGCGCACCGGCGACCAGCGCTATTACGTCAGCGACACGCGCGCGTTCGAGCAGGCCACCGGCTGGCACGCCAAGGTGGCGGCTCGCGACGGCATCGGCCGCCTCTACGACTGGATTTCCACGCATCGGCGTCCGATGGCCGTGCCCGAACCCGCCGTCGCCGCTGCCGCGGCCGCGGCAGCGCACTGAAAGGACGCCCCCCATGCAAGCTTGCGTGATCGCCTCGCCGCGCGAGGCCCGGCTGCAGGATGCGCCCCGGCCCGATCCGGGGCCGGGCGAGGTGCTGCTGCGGCTGGAAGGCTCGGGCGTGTGCGCCTCCAGCCTGCCGCTGTGGGAAGGCCGCACCTGGTTCGAGTACCCGCAGGCGCCCGGCGCGCCGGGGCATGAAGGCTGGGGCCGCATCGCCGCGCTCGGCGAAGGCGTGGGCGGCCTGTCTGTCGGCGATCGGGTCGCGGCGCTCTCGTACCGCGCGCATGCCGAATTCGACGTCGCGAAGGCCGATGCGGTGGTTCCGCTGCCCGCCGCCCTCGACGGGCAGGCCGTGCCCGGCGAGCCGCTGGGCTGCGCCGTCAACATCTTCCGCCGCGGCGAGATCCGCGCAGGCCAGACCGTGGCCATCGTGGGCATCGGCTTCCTCGGCGCGCTGCTCACCCAGCTGGCCGTCGACGCCGGCGCCCGGGTCATCGCGATTTCGCGGCGGCCGTTCTCGCTGGACTTCGCGAAGCGGTGCGGCGCGCAGGAGACGGTGCTGATGGACGACCACTGGCGCGTGATCGAGCGGGTCAAGGAACTCACCGAGGGCCGCTGGTGCGAGCGCGTGATCGAGGCCACCGGCCTGGAATGGCCGCTTCAACTGGCGAGCGAGATGACGGCCGAGCGCGGCCGGCTGGTGATCGCCGGCTACCACCAGGACGGCATGCGCCAGGTCAACGTACAGCTGTGGAACTGGCGCGGCATCGACGTGATCAACGCGCACGAGCGCGATCCGCGCCGGTACGTGGAAGGGATCCGCGAAGCGGTGGACCTCATGGCCCGCGGCGTGCTCGACCCGCGGCCGCTGTACACGCACCGCCTGCCGCTGGACCGGCTGGGCGAGGCGCTGGAGCTCACGCGCACCCGGCCGGATGGGTTCATGAAAGCGCTGGTGACGGCATGAGCGCCCTCCCCCGCCTCGGCTTCCTCGGCCTCGGATGGATCGGCCGGCATCGCCTGCAGTCGCTCGTGGACGAACGCGCCTGCGACGTCGTGGTCCTCGCCGATTCGAGCGAGGAGGCGCGGAAAGCCGCGCAGGCGATCGCGCCCGAAGGCGCCACCGCCGCCACGCTCGATGAGCTGCTCGCTTACGACCTCGACGGCGTGGTGATCGCCACGCCCAGCGCCCTGCATGCGGAGCAATCGCTTCGCGTGCTCGAACGCACGCTCGCGGTGTTCTGCCAGAAGCCGCTCGCGCGCACCGCGCAGGAAACCCGCGCCATCGTGGAAGCGGCCCGCCGCGCCGACCGCCTGCTCGGCTGCGACCTCTCGTACCGCCACACCGAGGCGATGCGGCGCATCCGCAATGCCGTGGTCGAAGGCGAGCTCGGCCCGATCCACGCCGTCGACCTGGTGTTCCACAACGCCTACGGCCCCAACCAGGGCTGGGCGCGCGACATGGCGCTGGCCGGCGGCGGCTGCGCCATCGACCTGGGCACGCACCTCGTCGACCTGGCGCTGTGGGTGCTCGGCTTCCCGCAGGTGCAGCTGGTCACCAGCCGGCTGTTCTCGCAAGGCCGCGCGCTCGCGCCCGGCGAGGACGTGGTCGAGGACTACGCCGTCGCGCAACTCGAACTGGAAGGGGGCGCGGTCGCCCGGCTGGCCTGTTCGTGGAACCTGCCGATGGGCCGCGACGCGATCATCGAGGCGCATTTCCACGGCGCACGCGGCGGCGCATCGCTGCGCAACCGCGACGGTTCCTTCTACGACTTCGTCGCCGAGCGCTACCAGGGCACGCAGCGCTTCCCGCTGGCCGATCCACCCGATGCCTGGGGCGGCCGCGCGGTGCTCGACTGGGCGCGGCGCCTGGCCGGCGGCGCCCGCTACGAGAGCGGCATCGAGTCCGTGGTGCAGGTCGCCACGGCGATGGACGCGATCTATGGCCGGTGATCGCCGGCCCTCGATCCTGCTGACCGCCGACTGCGTGGGCGGTGTCTGGACCTACGCGACCGAGCTGGCCATCGCGCTGGCTGCGCGCGGAATCCGGGTGCACCTGGCGTCGATGGGCGCGCCACTGCGGCACCACCAGCGCGAGAGGCTCGAAGGCCGCGACGGCATCGAACTGCACGAGAGCGAATTCGCGCTGGAGTGGATGCCCGACCCGTGGCGCGAGGTGGATGCGGCGGGTGAATGGCTGCTCGCGCTTGAAGAACGGCTGCGGCCCGACCTGGTCCACCTGAACCAGTTCGCGTTCGGCTCGCTGCCCTTCCGCGCGCCCCGGCTGGTGGTGGGGCATTCGTGCGTGCTGTCGTGGTGGCGGGCGGTGCACGGCGGCGATGCGCCGGCGGAGTGGGACCTGTACCGGGATCGCGTTCGAGCGGGCCTGCACGGTGCCGATCTCGTCGCCGCCCCGACGGCCGCGATGCGGGACTCGCTCCGCGAGCATTACGGCGTTCGCGGCGCCGTGCTGCCCAACGGACGCGATCCCGCGCAGTTCCGTCGCGTGGCCAAGCAGCCTTTCGTCTTCGCGGCCGGCCGCTTCTGGGACCCGGCCAAGAATCTCTCCGCCTTGCAAGCCGTGGCGCCGCATCTGGATTGGCCCGTGTGCGTGGCCGGCTCGGACGAGGCGGTCGTCGGCGTGCGCTCACTGGGGGTGCTTTCGACGCGCGACGTCGCCCGGCGGATGGCGCAGGCCTCGATCTACGCCCTGCCCGCCCGTTACGAGCCCTTCGGCCTCTCGGTGCTCGAAGCGGGCCTGGCCGGCTGCGCGCTGGTGCTCGGTGACGTCCCCAGCCTGCGGGAAGTCTGGAGCGAGGCCGCCACCTATGTCGCGCCCGACGACCACGACGCGCTGCGCACCACGCTGCAGCGGCTGATCGCCGACACCGACGAGCGCGGGCGGCTGGGCGGCGCGGCCCGTCGGCGCGCGCTGAAGTTCTCGCCCCGGGCCATGGCCGACGCCTGGCAGTCCGCCTGCGCACGGCTCGCGCCGGCACTGGCGCTCCAACCGGAGGAAGCACCGTGCGCGTAGTGCTGTTCTGCCATTCGCTGGTCTCCGACTGGAACCACGGCAACGCGCACTTCCTGCGCGGCGTCTGCGGCGAACTGCTCGCGCGCGGCCATGAGGTCGCGGTGTTCGAGCCGGCCGGCGCCTGGAGCGTGAGCAACCTGGTGGCCGAGCACGGCGAAGCGCCGCTGCGCGCCTTCGCGCGGGCCTATCCGCACCTGCGCAGCGAGCGCTACACGCCCGAGTCGCTCGACCTCGACACCGCGCTGGCCGGCGCCGACCTGGTGCTGGTGCACGAATGGAACGAGCACGCGCTGGTTCGCCGCATCGGACTGCACCGCGCCGCCAACCCGCACTACAAGCTGCTGTTCCACGACACGCACCACCGCAGCGTGACCGATCCGGACAGCATGGCGGCCTACGAGCTGCGCCACTACGACGGCGTGCTGGCCTTCGGCTCCGTCATCCGCGACCTGTACCGGCGGCACGGCTGGTGCGAGCGGGCCTGGACCTGGCACGAGGCGGCGGACACGCGGGTGTTCAGGCCTTTGAGCGTCATCCCCGCGAAGGCGGGGATCCAGGGGGCGCGAACGTCGGAATCGGAAGCACTGGATTCCCGCCTTCGCGGGAATGACGGGGAGGCGCCGCGCGAAGGCGACCTGGTCTGGATCGGCAACTGGGGCGACGAGGAGCGCACCGCCGAGCTGCACGAGTTCCTGCTCGAGCCGGTGAAGGCGCTCGCGCTGAAGGCCCGAGTGCACGGCGTGCGCTATCCCGAGCACGCGCTCGCCAGCCTGCGCGAAGCGGGCATCGCCTACGGCGGCTGGCTGCCCAACCACGAGGCGCCCGCGGTGTTCGCGCGCTACGCCGTGACGGTCCACGTGCCGCGCCGGCCCTACGTGCGGGCCCTGCCCGGCATCCCGACCATCCGCGTGTTCGAGGCTCTGGCCTGCGGCATCCCGCTGGTGTCGGCGCCGTGGGACGACTGCGAAGGCCTGTTCGAACCGGGCGCGGATTTCCTGGTGGCGCGCGACGGCCGCGAGATGCGCGAGCGCCTGCGCGAAGTGCTGAACGAACCCGACCTTGCGCGTTCGCTGGCCGGGCACGGGCTCCGCACCCTCCACGCCCGCCACAGCTGCAAGCAGCGCGTGGACGAACTGCTGGCCATCCACGAGGAACTCGCCGCGCCCGCGCAGGCCTCGCCCGAAGTCAACGCATGAAGAACAAGATGCACATCGCCTTTTTCGCCTCCAGCCTGGTGTCGGCTTACTGGAACGGCGCCGCCACCTACTACCGCGGCATCGTGCGGGCGCTGCATGCGCGCGGCCACCGCGTGACGTTCTACGAGCCGGACGCGTTCGATCGGCAGAAGCACCGCGACATGGCCGATCCACCGTGGGCGCGCGTGGTCGTGTATTCCGCGGATAGCGAGGCGGAGGTGCTGCGCACGGTGGAACAGGCGCGCGGCGCCGACCTGGTGGTCAAGGCCAGCGGCGTGGGCGTGCACGACGCGCTGCTCGAAAAGGCGGTGCTGGACCTGCAGGGCCCGGCCACCACCGTCGTGTACTGGGACGTGGACGCGCCCGCCACGCTGGACCGCATGCACCATGACCCAAGCGACGCGTTGCGCCCGCTGGTCCCGCGTTACGACCTGGTGTTCACCTACGGCGGCGGCGAACCGGTGCGCCGGGCATACCGGGCGCTGGGCGCGCGCGACTGCGTGCCGATCTACAACGCGCTGGACCCGAGCACGCATTTCCCGGTGGCGTCCGATCCGCGCTTCACCGGCGACCTGGGCTTCCTGGGCAACCGCCTGCCCGACCGCGAGGCACGGGTCGAGGAATTCTTCCTGCGCGCCGCGGCGGCCCTGCCCGGACGGCGCTTCCTGCTGGGCGGCAGCGGCTGGGGCGACAAGCCTATGCCCGCCAATGTGAACTACCTGGGCCACGTCTACACCGCCGACCACAACGCCTTCAACTGCACGCCGCTGGCGGTGCTCAACATCAGCCGCGAGAGCATGGCGCGCTACGGCTTCTCGCCGGCCACGCGGGTGTTCGAGGCGGCGGGTGCGGCGGCCTGCCTGATCACGGACGCGTGGGAAGGGCTGGATCAGTTCTTCGAGCCGGGCACAGAGATGCTGGTGGCGCGCGACGGCGACGAGGTGGCGAGGCAGCTGGAATCGCTGGATGCGCGCAAGGCGCGGGCGATCGGGCAGGCGGCCTATCGCCGCGTGCTGGCGGAGCACACCTACGACCATCGCGCGGCGCAGTTCGACGCGGTGCTCGACTCCGTCATCTCCGCCCCCTCTTCCGTCATCCCCGCGGAGGCGGGGATCCAGGGGGCGCAGGCTGCAACACCGGAAGCACTGGATTCCCGCCTTCGCGGGAATGACGGGCCAGGGCGCCTCCGCGGGAATGAAGAAGGAAAGCGGGTGGCGGCATGAGCCGGCTTTCCATCGTCATCCTCGGCCTCTCGATCACCTCGTCCTGGGGCAACGGCCACGCCACCACGTTCCGCGGCCTGGTGCGCGAGCTCGACGCCGCCGGGCACGACGTGCTCTTCCTCGAGCGCGACCAGCCCTGGTACGCGGCCCACCGGGACCTGCCCGATCCGCCCTACGGCCGCACCGGGCTCTACGGCAGCCTCGAGGAGCTGCACGACCGCTTTGCCGAAGCCGTGCGCGACGCCGACCTGGTGATCGTCGGCTCCTTCGTGCCGCAGGGCGTGCCAGTCGGCGACTGGGTGCAGCGAGAGGCCCGGGGCATCACGGCGTTCTACGACATCGACACGCCCGTCACCCTGGCCAAGCTGGCGCGCGGCGAGCACGAGTACCTGCGGCCCGAGCAGATCGCCGGCTACGACCTCTACCTCTCCTTCACGGGCGGGCCGACGCTGCGCCGGCTCGAGCGCCACTTCGGTTCGCCACGCGCGAGGGTGCTGTACTGCTCGGTGGACCCGCTGCTCTACCACCCCGATCCGCAGCCGGCCGCGTGGGACCTGGGCTACATGGGCACCTACAGCGACGACCGCCAGCCCGGCGTCGACCGCCTGCTGGTGCAGCCGGCCCGCACCTGGGCGGCGGGCCGCTTCATCGTCGCCGGCCCGCAGTACCCGCAGGGCATCGAGTGGCCCGCCAACGTCGAATACCGGGCGCATCTGCCCCCCGCGGAACACCGCGCCTTCTACAACCGCCAGCGCTTCACGCTCAACATCACCCGGGCCGACATGGTGCGGGCGGGCTGGTCGCCGAGCGTACGCCTGTTCGAGGCCGCCGCCTGCGGCACGCCCATCGTGAGCGATCGCTGGGCCGGGCTGGAGACGCTGTTCGAGCCGGGCCGCGAGATCGTGATCGCCGAAAGCGCCGCGCACGTGCTGGCCGTGCTGCGCGACATGCCGGAGGAGCACCGCCGCCTGATGGCCGAGCGCGCGCGCCGCCGGGTGCTGGCCGAGCACACGGCCGCGCACCGCGCCGCCCAGCTGGTCGGCTACGCGCTCGACCTCGACCTGGAGACCGCGCCATGAACGTCACCGTGATGGGGGCCGGCTACGTCGGCCTGGTGAGCGGGGCCTGCCTCGCCGAAGCCGGCAACGACGTGCTGTGCCTGGACCTCGATCCGCGCCGCATCGACCTGCTCAACGCCGGGCGCATCCCGATCTACGAGCCGGGCCTGCAGGAGGTGATCGACCGCAACCGCTCCGGCGGCCGGCTGCAGTTCAGCAGCGACGTGCAGAAGGCCGTCGGGCACGCGGAGGTGATCTTCATCGCCGTGGGCACGCCGCAGGCCGAGGACGGCAGCGCCGACCTGAGCCAGGTGCTGCAGGCGGCCGACAGCATCGGCCGCTGGATGCGCGGCTTCAAGCTGGTGGTGACCAAGTCCACCGTGCCGGTGGGCACCGGCGACCGGGTGCGCGGCGCCATCGCCGACGCGCTGCTGGCGCGCAACCTGCCCCACGGCCCGGACACGTTCTCGGTCGCCTCCAACCCCGAGTTCCTCAAGGAGGGCGCGGCGGTCGACGACTTCATGAAGCCCGATCGCATCGTCCTGGGCACCGAGTCCGGGCCGCACGGCGACCGCGCCCGCGACCTGCTGCAGCGCCTGTACGCGCCGTTCAACCGCGTGCAGGACCGCGTGCTGATGATGGACGTGAAGGCGGCCGAACTGACCAAGTACGCGTCGAACGCCATGCTGGCCACGCGCATCAGCTTCATGAACGAGCTGGCCAACCTCGCGGGCGAGGCCGGCATCGACATCGAGCAGGTGCGCAAGGGCATGGGCGCCGATCCGCGCATCGGCTACAGCTTCCTCTACCCGGGCACCGGCTACGGCGGCAGCTGCTTCCCGAAGGACGTGCGGGCGCTGATCCGCACCGGCTGCGTCCACGGCCGACACCTGCGGATCCTGGAGGCGGTGGAGGCGGTCAACGAGGCGCAAAAGCACATCCTGGTGCAGAAGATCAACCACCGGTACGGCAGCAACCTGCGCGGCATGCTGTTCGGGCTGTGGGGCCTGGCGTTCAAGCCCAATACCGACGACATGCGCGAGGCGCCCAGCCGCATCGTCATCAAGGCGCTGCTGGAGCGCGGCGCCCAGGTGATGGCGCACGACCCGGTGGCGATGCAGCAGGCCCGCTCGACCCTCGCGCACGACTTCTGCGGGCGCGTGGCGCTGCTGGACCGCCTCCGCTACGCCGACACGGCGATGGAATGCGCGCAGGACGCCGACGGCCTGGTGATCACCACCGACTGGCAGGCCTTCCGCAGCCCGAACTTCGAAGCGCTGAGGCAGGCGATGCGCCAGCCCGTCATCTTCGACGGGCGTAACCTGTACGAACCCTCGCTGCGGCAGCTGGGGTTCGAGTACCACGCGATCGGCCGCTGAACCCATGGAACTGACGACCCACCTGGACGACGCCCCCACCGCGGTGGACGTGGGCGAACTGCGCCGGCGCATCGAATCGCTCGGCCCCTGGTTCCACAACCTGCACCTGCCCGGCGGCGTGCAGACGGTGCCCGACCATTTCCTGGGGGGCGACTTCCCCGGCTTCAAGTGGCGGCAGATCGCGCCGCGCCTCCCGCACGACCTGGCGGGCTGGCGCGTGCTGGACGTGGGATGCAACGCCGGCTTCTACAGCTTCGAGCTGGCGCGGCGCGGCGCGAGCGTGCTCGCGATCGACGTCGAGGACCTCTACCTCGAGCAGGCGCGCTGGGCCGCCGGCGTGCTGGGCCTGGACCGGCAGGTCGAATTCCGCCGCATGGGCGTGTACGACGTCGCGGCGCTCGGGGAGAACTTCGACCTCGTCTGGTTCATGGGGGTCTTCTACCACCTGCGCTATCCCCTGCTCGCGCTCGACCTGCTGGCGCAGCGCACGCGCAAGCTGATGGTGTTCCAGACGCTCGCGATGCCGGGCGAGGAGGTCTACACGGACACCCAGGACCATCCGATCGAGAAGCGCGAGCCCCTGCTCGACCCGGGCTGGCCCAAGATGGCCTTCATCGAGCACCGCTTCGCCGGCGACCCGACCAACTGGTGGGTGCCCAACCATGCGGGCATCGAAGCCATGCTGCGGTCCAGCGGCCTGCGCGTGCTGGAGCGGCCGGCCGGCGAGATCTACCTGTGCGAGCCGCTGCCCGACCATGCCAACGCCAAGGCGCTGCGACCGGACGGCATGGACTCGGCCCTGGCCGCGGTCAACGGCGCGGCGGAGTGAGGCCCGCATGGCCACCACCACCGGCGACCGCAGCGGCCTCGCGGCCTGCGTCGGCCATTTCGTGCTGCCGGACGAGGTGCAGCTCGAGCTGCTGCGCACCGCACTTTCGCGGGCGGAGCGCGTTCGCGTCTTCATCACGCGGGCTTACCAGTCGCCCTCGGCACGGCAGCCGTTCGGCTGGCGCGAGCGGGCCGACATGCTGGCGGCTTCGCTCGACAACGCGCGGCTGTCGCGCATCGACTTCGAGCCCGTGCGCGAGCACTGGGATGCGAAGCGGACGATGCGGGCGGTGCAGGCCGGGCTGGCGCCGCACCACCCCGCCGGCACGCCGGTGACCTGCCTGTGGTCCGGGCCCGAACCTGAACCGGAAGACCGGCCGCGCGGCTGGAGCTTCGAGGAGCTCGGCGACCACGATGCGCGCAGCGAGCCGCGGCTCGACGCGCTCTATGCCGCGCACGAGCCCGAGGCCGCGTGGCGCGGCATGGAAGACGAGCTCGCGCCGGGCACGCGCGAGCGCGTGCGGGCCTGGCTCGGCACGCCCGAGTTCACGCGGCTGCGCGAGGAATGGCGCCAGGTCGACCGGGAGAAGAAGGTGTGGGCGGCCGTGCCTTATCCGGTGACGCTGGTAACGGTCGACGCCGTGGTGCGCTCAGGCGGAAACGTGCTGTTGATCGAACGCGGCCGTCCGCCGGGCCGTGGGCTGCTGGCGCTGCCCGGCGGCTTCCTCGAGCGCGAGGACACCGTGCTGCAGTCGGCCATGCGCGAGCTGGTGGAGGAGACCGGTTTGCCGATGACCGAGCTTGCGATGCGCGAGCGGTTGCGCGGCGTGAAGGTATTCGATCATCCCGAGCGCAGCCAGCGCGGACGGGTGGTCACGCACGCGCACTTCTTCGACCTGGGCGAAGCGGTTCCACCTCCGGTGCGCGGCGGGGACGACGCGGCGGCCGCGAGATGGGTGCCCATCGCCGAGCTCGCGGCCCTGGAATCGCGCCTGCACGACGATCATTTCCACGTCATCGACGAGTTCCTCGGGCTCACTCGCGATCCCTGAAAGCGCGTTCGCGCACGTTGTGGCTGAGCAGCCAACCCGCGCCGCTGCGTGCGTGTTGCAAGGCCGGGTTTTCAGGAGTAGAAGTGACGCACCTTCCGCTCGACGGAAGAACCGGGTGCAGCGGTTTTTTCCTGCACGTGGGAGGTCACGCATGGACACTCTCGTGGGAATGCGCGATGCGCACTGGCGGTCCACCGACTGGACCGCCGCCGCGGTCGCCGGCCTTGCAGCCGGCGCGGTACTGATGGTGCTCGACCTGATCTGGTCGGCACTCTTCCATCCCGACGGGCCCTGGCGCATCTCGCACATGATCGCGCCCATCGTCACCGGCTCCATACCGGCACCCGGGGCCGGCTACGGGTTCAGCGTGGGCGTGGTCGCCATCGCCCTCACCACCCACTACGTGCTCGGCGTGGTGTTCGGCGTGGTGATGGCGGTGGTGATGACCCAGCTGCGGCTGGACACGCGGCCCGACTTCGCCGTCGCGACCGGCGCCATCCTGGGGATGGTGCTCTACATCGTCAATTTCGAAGTGCTGGCGTCGCTGTTCTTCCCGTGGCTCATCGAGCTGCGCGGATGGGAAACGCTCGCGGCGCACGGCGTGTTCGGCATCGTCTGCGCCCTGCTCTACTGGAAGTTCAACCGCAACGCAGTGAACGAGTCCTAGGAGTCCCGGTCATGGCGATCGCGATCGCGTTGGTCATCCTGGCGCTCGGCTCGGTCCTCTTCCATTTCCTGAGTCCCTGGTACTTCACGCCGATCGCGTCCAACTGGCACACGATCGACACCACCATCAGCATCACGTTCTGGGTGACCGGCGTGGTGTTCGTCGCGGTCAGCCTGTTCATGGCCTGGGCGCTGATCCGCTACCGCCACCGGCACGGATCGCGCGCCGAGTACCAGCCCGAGAACAAGAAGCTCGAGGCCTGGCTGCTCGGCCTGACCGGCGTGGGCGTGGCGGCGATGCTGGCCCCGGGCCTGGTCGTGTGGGCCGACATCATCCACGTGCCGCCCGAGGCGCAGACCGTGGAGGTGATGGCGCAGCAATGGAACTGGGCCTACCGCCTGCCCGGGCAGGACGGCAGGCTGGGCACGGTGCATGCGCGCTTCGTGACCGACCAGAACCCGTTCGGCATGAACCCGGACGATCCGCACGGTCGCGACGACGTGCTGCTGACCAGTCCCGAGATCCACGTTCCGCTCGGCCGGCCGGTCAAGATGCTGCTGCGGTCCAAGGACGTGCTGCACAACTTCGCCGTCGCGCAGCTGCGCGTGAAGATGGACCTGGTGCCGGGCCTGGTCACCTACACCTGGTTCACGCCCACCAAGGCCGGCTCGTACGACCTGCTGTGCGAGGAGCTCTGCGGCGTCGGCCACTTCGCCATGCGGGGGCGGATCGTGGTGGACGAGCCGCCCGCCTACCAGGCCTGGCTCGGCAAGCAGCGCACCTTCGCACAGACGAACGAGCGGCCGCACGGTGACGCCGTCGCCGGCAAGGCGCTGTACGCCACCTGCGCCGCCTGCCACGGCGCGCAGGGCGAAGGCAACGTCGCGCTGAACGCTCCCCGGCTCAGCGGGCAAGGCGCCTGGTACCTGGAGCGGCAGCTGCAGCTGTTCAAGGCCGGCGCGCGCGGTACGCACGAGAAGGACACGTTCGGCAAGATGATGGCGCCGATGGCGGCCACGCTCGCCGACGAGGCCGCCTTGGCCAACGTGCTGAGCTACATCGCGACGCTGCCCGACACGCCCGCGCCCGCCACGCTCAAGGGCGACGTCGCCAAGGGCCGCGAGCGCTACGCCACCTGCGCGGCCTGCCACGGCGCCGACGGCCGCGGGATCGCGGCCACCAACGCGCCCCGCCTGGTCGGCATGAACGACTGGTACCTGGCGCGGCAGCTGAAGAACTTCCGCGACGGCGTCCGCGGCGCCCATCCTTCCGACCTGCACGGCGGGCAGATGGCGCTGGTGGCCGGCATGCTGGCCGACGACGCGGCCATCGGCGACGTGCTCGCCTACCTCAACTCGCATCCCCGTTGACCCGCGGAGGCCCAGATGGCGACCCACGTTGCGCACGACGAGACCGATTTCGCGCCGCCCGCCGAGGTCGCGGAGGTCGCGCTGTACCACCCGAAGACCTTCATCGGGAAGTACGTCTGGAGCCAGGACGCCAAGATCATCGCCATCCAGTACGCGGTAACGGCCATCGGCATCGGCCTGGTGGCGCTGGTGTTCTCCTGGCTGATGCGCCTGCAGCTGGGCTTTCCGAACCGCTTCGAGTGGATCACCCCCACCACCTACCTGCAGCTGGTCAGCATGCACGGGATGATCATGGTGATCTACCTGCTGACCGCGCTCTTCCTGGGCGGCTTCGGCAACTACCTGATCCCGTTGATGGTGGGCGCGCGCGACATGGTGTTCCCCTACGTCAACATGCTCAGCTACTGGGTCTACCTGCTGGCGGTGCTGCTGCTGGTGGTGAGCTTCTTCGTGCCGGGCGGGCCGACGGGCGCCGGCTGGACGCTCTACCCCCCGCAGGCCATCCTGGACGGCACGCCGGGATCGCACGCCGGCATCCTGCTGATGCTGGTGTCGCTGGCGGTGTTCGTCATCGGCTTCACGATGGGCGGCCTCAACTACGTCGTCACGGTGCTGCAGGCGCGCACGCGCGGCATGACGCTGATGCGGCTGCCGCTGACGGTGTGGGGCATCTTCATGGCCACCATCCTGGCGCTGCTGGCTTTCCCGGCACTGTTCGTGAGCGCCATCATGATGTTCCTGGACCTCACGCTGGGCACCAGCTTCTTCATGCCCGCGCTGGTGTCCAAGGGCCAGCAGCTGAACTACTCCGGCGGCAACCCGCTGCTGTTCCAGCACCTCTTCTGGTTCTTCGGCCATCCCGAGGTCTACATCGTCGCGCTGCCGGCCTTCGGCATCGTCTCGGACCTGATCGCGACGCACGCGCGCAAGAACATCTTCGGCTACCGCATGATGGTCTGGGCCATCCTCATCATCGGCGGGCTGAGCTTCGTCGTGTGGGCGCACCACATGTACGTGAGCGGCATGCATCCGTACTTCGGCTTCTTCTTCGCGACCACCACGCTGCTGATCGCGATCCCGACCGCGATCAAGGTCTACAACTGGGTGCTGACGCTGTGGCGCGGGAACATCCGCCTGACGGTGCCGATGCTGTTCGCCATCGCCTTCGTGTTCACCTTCGTCAACGGCGGGCTGTCGGGCCTGTTCCTGGGCAACGTGGTGGTCGACCTGCCGCTGTCGGACACCATGTTCGTGGTGGCCCACTTCCACATGGTGATGGGCATCGCGCCGGTGCTGGTGGTGTTCGGCGCCATCTACCACTGGTACCCCAAGATCACCGGCCGGATGCTGGACGAGACGCTGGGCAAGGTGCACTTCTGGGTCACCTTCGTGGGCACCTACGCGATCTTCTATCCCATGCACTACCTGGGCTTCATGGGGATCCCGCGGCGCTACTACGCGATCGGCGGCACCAGCTTCATCCCGGACTCGGCGCACCTGCTCAATGTCTGGATCTCGCTCGCGGCCTTCGTCGTCGGCGCGGCGCAGATGGCGTTCCTCTACAACCTGGCGCACAGCTATTTCCGCGGCAAGCCGTCGGGCGGCAATCCCTGGCACGCCACCACGCTCGAATGGCAGACGTCGGAGACGCCGCCGACGCACGGCAACTTCGGCAAGGAACTGCCGGTGGTCTACCGCTGGGCCTACGACTACGGCATCCCGGGCCTGAAGACCGACTTCATCCCGCAGAACGTGCCCCCCGCGGACGTGCCGGCGGAAGCCTGGGCCAAGGTGCCGCACCACGCCGACGGTTGACGCCATGACGATCGCGCTGGCCTTCCTCACGCTGCCGATGGCGGTCATCGTCGTCTGGCTGTTGCGCCAGACGGTGAACGTGCAGCCCTGGCAGGCGCAGCCCGCCGGCATGGAGGCGAGCGTCCCCGCGCCGCGTCCCGCGATCCAGACCGCGCTCTGGGTGTTCCTCGCCGGCGCGACCTCGCTCTTCGTGCTGTTCGCGAGCGCCTACTCCATGCGCATCGGCCTGGCCGACTGGACGCCGCTGCCGCGGCCGCGCCTGCTGACGCTGAACACCGC
>JAEWBU010000175.1 GCA_023390985.1 Pseudomonadota bacterium | reverse complement strand
CCATCTGGTCGCGCGCCATCCTGCAGACGCCTTCGCGCAACGTGCTGCGCCGGCGCATGCCGGACGACTCGCGCGAGGCCGCCCGGCTCCTGTTCGCGGTGCTGCGCGAGTTCGACGAAAAGGGCGTGCGCCTGATCTGGGTGGAAGTGCCGCCGGCCGATGCGGCGTGGGACGGCGTGCGCGACCGGCTGCAGCGCGCGGCCGCCGCCTGAGCGCTCGTTACACTCGTCAGGTTTTCCCCCGGACGGAGATTCCCCATGCGTTTCCCGCGCTTGCGCCGTGCGCTGCTCACGGCCGCCTGTGCCCTTCCCCTCGTGCTGGCCGCCTCCTGCGGCGGCGGCGGCGACATCGTCTCGGAACTCAAGCCCTCGCGGCTGGTGGTGGTCGGTGACGCGTTCTCCGACATCGGCCAGCGCGGCGTGCGCTACACGGTCAACGGCGGCGGCAGCATCAACTGGACGGAGCAGTTCGCCTCGCGCTACGGCCTCACGCTCGCGACACCTGCGAACGGCGGCACTTCCTACGCCACCGGCAGCGCCCGCGTGACGGTCAGGCCGGACGCCTCCGGCGACGCGACCACGCCCACGATCACCGAGCAGATCACCACCTTCCTCGGCTCCAAGGGCATCGCCGGGAACGACCTGATCATCATCAGCGGCGGGATCGGCGACATCCTGGCCGAGAGCGCCGCCCTGCGCGCCGGCCAATCCGCCGCGCAGACCCGCGCCAACGTGGAACAGGCCGCCCGCGAGCTGGGCGACCAGGTCCAGCGCGTGGTCGACGCCGGCGCGACCCACGTCATGGTGGTCGGTCCCTACAACCTGGGCCGTTCGCCATGGGCGGTCGCGCAGCAGGGCGGCTTTCTCGCCACCTGCCAGGTGCCGTCCGAGAGCCCGAACGACGCCACGCCCGCCTGCCTGAGCAGCGCGTTCACCCAGACCCTGCTGGTGCGCATCGTCAAGCTCGGGAAGAACGTGGCTTTCGTGGACCCGGCGCTCCACTTCAACCAGGTGACCTCGTCGCCTTCCGGCTTCGGCTTCGACGACTCGATCAACCTCGCCTGCAACTCCAACGCGGTGGACCCGGGCCCGGGCATCGGCATCGGCGCGGGCCAGATCAGCTCCCTGAAGTGCAACACCGGCACGCTCGCCTTCGCGTCGATCGACCGGGTGCTGTTCGCCGACCCGATCTACTTCACGCCGGCCGGCAACGTCAGCTTCGGCAACTACGCCTTCGACCGGATCCGCGAGCGGTTCTGAAGCATCAGCGCTGCTGCCCGGTCCAGGCCAGCAGCGCCTCCACCACCGGCCGCATGGCCTGCGCCTGCGGATGGTTGGCGATGGCCACCAGCACGTAGCGCCGGCCGTTGGCACCGTGCACGTAGCCGGCGACGCCGTACACGTCGCGCAGGCTGCCGGTCTTGAGATGGGCGGGCGCCGCCATGCGGATGCGGCGCATCGTGCCGTCGGTGCCGACGACCGGCAGCGAAGCGACCAGTTCCGGCATCAGCGGCGAGGCCCAGGCGTACTGCAGCAGCCGACCGAGCTGGGCCGCGGTGATCCGCTCGTCGCGCGAGAGCCCCGAGCCGTTGTCGAACGTGGGCGCCACCGGCCCGATGCGCTGGCGCCACCAGTCGCCCAGCAGCTCGCGTGAAGCCTGGCGGTTGCCCTGGCCGCGCAGCTGCAGGCTGAGGGTGAGGAACACCTGCTGCGCCATCACGTTGTTGCTGAACTTGTTGATGTCGCGCACCACCTCGGCCAGCGGCGGCGAGGGCTGCTCGAACAGCGGCACCATGCCCACCGGCACGCGGTCCTCGCGCACCTGGCCGCCCAGCGTGCCGCCGATCTCCTGCCAGAGCCCCGCGATCGTGCGTGCGGCATGGCTGGCCGGATCGGCGAAGGCCACCGGCCAGGTGCGCTCGCCGCAGGCGACCGGGAAGCCGCCGCCCCAGCTCGGTCGCAGCGGGTCGCTGAAGTCGGCCCGCAGCGCGGCGCGCCAGTCGCCGCACTCGCCCGTCGTGAGCGGCAGCTGCGCCGGCCACTCGACGCCGGCCAGCGGCGGATCGGCGGTCACCCGGGCGATGCCGGCGGCGACCTGCGGCGTGAAGGTCAGCACCACCGAGCGGTAGTTCAGCAGCAGCGCATCGGGCGCCGCGTTGTAGGGCCGCAGCGGCTCGCCGTCGAACGCGGCGGGGTCGGTGGACAGCGGCTCGAAGGCGCTGCGGTCCAGCACGATGTCGCCCGCGATGCGGTCGATGCCCATCGCGCGCAGGCGCCGCAGCATCAGCCACAGGCGCTCGAGAACCAGCTTCGGATCGCCCTGGCCCTTGATGTAGAGGTTGCCCTGCAGCGTGCGGTCGACGATGGGCGCGTCTGCATAGACCGGCGTGGCCCAGGTGAACGCCGGCCCGAGCAGCTCCAGCGCGGCGAAGGTGGTGGCCAGCTTGGCGATGGAAGCGGGATTGACCGGCTCCTGCGGCCGGTGGCTCAGCCGCGGGGGGACGGCGGGATCCACGTCGGTCACCAGCAGCGTCACCGCGTCGCGCGGCAGCCGGGCACGCGCCAGCGCCGCGTCGATCTCCGGAGGCAGGGCCTGCTGGGCCAGGGCGCCGCCGCAGAAGCACGCGGCCACGAGGAAGAGCCGTAAACGCATCGATGGATTATCCCGGCTCGATAATCGGAGGCTTTCTCCCCGCCCACACCTTTCCCCGCGTGAACCTGCTCGCATTCGACACCAGCACCGAGGCCATGAGCATCGCCGTGGCGCGCGGCGGCGAGCCCGCGATCGAGTTCCTGGGCGAGGGCGGCGCCAAGGCGTCGGCGGCGCTGATCCCTCAGGTGCTGTCGCTGCTGATGCAGGCCGACCTGGCGCTGGATGAGCTCGACGCCATCGTGTTCGGCTGCGGCCCCGGTTCGTTCACCGGTCTGCGCACCGCCTGCTCGGTGGCGCAGGGCCTGGCGATGGGCGCCGGCCTGCCGGTGCTGCCGGTCGAGACGCTGATGGCGGTCGCCGAAGAAGCCCGCCGCCTGGTCGGCGGCACGGATGTGCTGGCCTTGCTCGATGCCCGCATGGATCAGGTGTATTCGGCGCGCTACCGCTGGGACGGTGCGCTGTGGCAACGCGACGGCGGCATCGCGCTGGTCGCCCCGGAAGCCGTGGAACTGCCGTCCGACTGCCGCCTGGCCGGCAACGTCTTCGCCACCTATGGCCACCGCATGCCGCTGGGCGACCGGCAGGCGATCGTCACGGTGCCGATGGCGGCGGCGCTGCTGCGGCTGGCGCCCGCGATGATCGAGGCCGGGCTGGCGCTGCCGGCTGAGCAGGCGCTGCCGCTCTACGTGCGTGACAAGGTCGCGCAAACCACCGCCGAGCGTGAGGCCGCCCGGGCCGCGAGCGCCGCGGCCCCCGTTTCGCAAGCCAGAATCACGCCATGAGCGCCGTCCTGGACACCCGCGAAGCGAGCTTCGAGCCCATGACCGAGGGCCGGCTCGACCAGGTGCTGCCGATCGAGCGCGGCGCCTACGAACACCCCTGGACCGCCGGCAACTTCGCCGATTCGCTGCGCGCCGGCTACGAGGCGCAGCTGCTGTGCGCCGGCGACGAGGTCCTGGGCTACTTCGTCGCCATGAAGGGCGTCGATGAAGTGCATCTCCTGAACCTGACCGTGGCGCCCGCCTGGCAAGGCCAGGGCTGGGGCCGCCTGATGCTGGAGGCGCTCGCGACCTGGTCGCGCGTCCAGGGCGCGCAGTGGCTCTGGCTCGAGGTGCGGGTGAGCAACCTGCGCGCGCAGAAGGTGTACGAGGACGGAGGCTTCCGCCGCGTGGGCCAGCGCAAGGCCTACTACCCGGCCCTCCACGGCCGGCGCGAGGACGCCATCGTCATGAGCCTGAAGCTGTGACCTTGCAGCTGGACCCGCGCCGCATCGCGATGCTGCAGGAGATGGGCCTGCGGCTGCTGCCGCGCGTCGCTCCGACGGAAGCGGAACCCGAAGTGGCCGTGGCGGAGGCGGTGCAAGCGCCCGAAGCCGTCGAGGCACGCGCGCCTGTCGCG
>JAEWBU010000400.1 GCA_023390985.1 Pseudomonadota bacterium | reverse complement strand
AGCTTGCCCGAGGGGTAGGGCAGCATCGAGCAGGCGTAGAACTTCTTCTTGCCGACCTGCTCCGTCACGCGGTAGGCGTCTCGCGCGGTCCACTCGGCCTGGGCCGCCTTTTCGACGGCCAGGTGGTTGTACTTGTCTTCCATGGCTTGGATTCTAGGGACTAGGGGCTTGGGGCCAGGGACGAGGGGAAGACCGGCTGCTTCCTAGGCCCCAAGCCCTGGGCCCTGGCCCCTCTATTTCGCCGGTTCCGCGACGAACCCGATGCGCGTGAGGCCCGCCTTGTGCGCCAGCCCCATCACCTCGACCACCCGCCCGTAGGGCACGGCTTCGTCGGCGCGCAGCTGCAGCTCGATGTCCGGGTTGCGCTGGCCCTCGGCGGCCAGGCGCTCGGCCAGCTGGGCGGGTTCCACCGGCTCGTCGTTGAAGAACGCCTTGCCGGCCTTGTCGAGCACCACGGTCACGAAGCGCGGCGCGTCGGTCGACTGCGTGCCCTCCGCGCGCGGCAGGTCCAGGCGGATGGAGCTGGCCAGCAGCGGCGCCGTGATGATCAGGATGACCACCAGCACCAGCATCACGTCCACCAGGGGCGTGACGTTGATGTCGCTCATCGGCTGCGGGCCTTGCGTGCGTTCGAGCCGGCCGAAAGCCATCTCAGGGTTCCAGGCGCGGCGCGGCGGGTTGCGCGAGCAGCTCGCGCAGGTCGCGGGCGAAGCCCTCGAGGTCGGCCTCGATGCGGCCGATGCGGCGGCCGAAGATGTTGTAGCCCAGCACGGCCGGGATGGCGACCGCCAGGCCGGCCGCCGTCATGATCAGCGCCTCGCCCACCGGGCCGGCGACCTTGTCGATGCTGATCTGCCCGGCGGCCGCGATGCCGGTGAGCGCGTGGTAGATGCCCCAGACCGTGCCCAGCAGGCCGACGAAGGGCGCCGTCGAACCCACCGTGGCCAGCAGCACCTGGCCGAACTGCAGCTTGTCGAGCACGGCATGCAGCGCGTCGCGCAGCACGCGGGTGAGCTGCTGGCCGCGGTCGCCGGCGGAGGCCAGCGAGCCGGGCGGCTGGGCTTCGGTGGCGGCGATGAGCGGGATGACGAGCTGCTCGCGGTCGAAACCGGAAACGCGCTGATGGGCTTCGGCCAGAGAAGGCGATTGCCAGAACGCGGCCGTGGCGCGCGCCACGTCGGCGGACGCGCGGCGCAGCAGCCAGCTCTTCCAGAGGATCACCACCCAGCTGGCTACCGACATCACGAGCAGCAGCAGGGCGACGGCACGGCCGATCGCGTCGGCCTGGCTGAACAGCTGAGGAATGTCCATGGTCGCCCTCTCCCCTGGGGCGTGCGCCGGCCTACTTCAGGCCCAGCACGTCGAACATGTCGTAGAGGCCGCTCTTCCTGCCGGCCAGGAAACGCACGGCCCGCAGGCTGCCCTGCGCGTAGGTGGCGCGGCTGGACGACTTGTGGGTGATCTCGATGCGCTCGCCCGTGCCCGCGAACAGCACCGTGTGGTCGCCCACGATGTCGCCGCCGCGGATGGTGGAAAAGCCGATGGTGGAGGGATCGCGCTCGCCGGTGACGCCTTCGCGCGCGTAGACGGCGCAGGACTCCAGGTCGCGACCGATGGCCGCGGCGATCACCTCACCCATCTTGAGCGCGGTGCCCGAAGGCGCGTCGACCTTGTGGCGATGGTGCGCCTCGATGATCTCGATGTCGTAGCCGGTGGAAAGCGCCCTGGCGGCCATCTCGAGCAGCTTGAGCGTGACGTTGACGCCCACGCTCATGTTGGGCGCCATGACGATGGCGATGTCCTGCGCGATGCGGGCGATCTCGTCCTTCTGCTGCGCCGAGAAGCCGGTGGTGCCGATGACCGCGTTGACGCCCAGCTCGCGGCAGGCCGCCAGGTGGGCCATGGTGCCTTCGGGGCGGGTGAAGTCGATCAGCACCTTGGCGCGAGCCAGGCCCGCGCGCGGATCGGACACGACCGGCACGCCGCTGGCCACGCCCAGGAAGGCGGCGGCGTCGTTGCCGATGGCGGGGCTGGCCGGGACGTCCATCGCGCCAGTGAGCTGGCAGTCGCCGGAGGCGCGGATGGCCTCGATCAGCATGTGGCCCATTCGGCCGGTGGCGCCGGCAACGGCTACGGCGTGCTGGGCGGCGCCCGCGGGATTGGAAGCCATGCGGGTCACCGCGAGGAAGAAGAGGATTCGAGAGGCGGGTAGGAGGCCGGCGCGGGCGCGGCGGCCGTCGGCGCGGGTTGCTGCGAAGCGGCCGGCTTGCCGGCCGTGGCCCGCTGCAGCTGCTCCTCGGTCGCCTCGAGCACCGGCTTGCGCGCTTCGCGCGGCTTGGCGCCGATGGCGGCGACGAACTCGGACTCCGAAGGCATGGTGTCGCCTTCGAAGCGATCCAGCGCGTCGCCCTTGAAGAACAGCGTCAGGCGTCGCGGGGCTTCCTGCACGCCGTCACGCTTGATGGTGAAGACGTAGTCCCAGCGGTCGCCGTGGAACAGGCTGGACACGAGCGGCGTGCCCAGCAGTTCGCGCACCTGCTGGCGCGGCATGCCGGGCTTGAGCTGCTCGACCTGCTCGCGCGAGACGAAGTTGCCCTGCACCACCTCGACCTTGTAGGGCGTGACGGCGTTGGCGACGCGGCGGCTGAAGCCGTCGACGCTGCCGCAGCCGACCATGGCCGCGCAAGCCGCCAGCACGAGGCCGGAGCGCAGGCAGAGGGCGGATGTCGAAGGCATGTTCAGAGGCGGCGATATGATCGGACCATTGTAGCGGCAGCCCTTCGGTGGCCCCTCCTTCCCACAGCGCATGTCGAACGTCGATGAACTGAAGAACACCGGCCTGAAGGCGACGCTGCCGAGGCTGAAGATCCTGGACGTGTTCCAGAAGGGATCGCAGCGGCACATGACCGCCGAGGACGTGTTCCGCGTGCTCCTCGAGGAGCGCTCCGACATCGGCCTGGCCACCGTGTACCGCGTGCTCACGCAGTTCGAGCAGGCCGGCATCCTGACCCGCAGCCACTTCGAGAGCGGCAAGGCGGTCTACGAGCTGAACGAGGGCACGCACCACGACCACATGGTGTGCCTGGACTGCGGGCGGGTCGAGGAGTTCTACGACGCCGAGATCGAGAAGCGCCAGCACGCGGTCGCCAAGGCCAAGGGCTTCGAGATCGCCGACCACGCGCTGTCGCTGTACGCGCACTGCATCAAGGAACACTGCCCGCACCGGCCGAAGAAGGCCTGAGGCAGCCGCGGCTTCTCAGCCGCCTTTCTCCATGGCGCGGCGATGCCGCTCCACGAACTCCTGGTAGGTATCCACCCCGCGCAGCTGCAGGATGGTGTTGCGCACGGCCGCTTCCACCAGCACGGCGATGTTGCGGCCGGCGACCACCGGGATCACGGCCTTGCGGATGTTCACGCCCAGCACGTCCTGCGTGAGCGGCTCGTAGGGCAGCCGCTCGTACTCGCGCTCCATGGTCTCGCGCCGCACCAGGTGCACGATGAGCCGCAGGCGCATCTTCCGGCGCACCGCCGTCTCGCCGAAGATGGCGCGGATGTCCAGCAGGCCGATGCCGCGCACCTCCAGCAGGTTCTGCAGCAGCTCGGGACACCGGCCTTCGATCGTGGTCTGGTTGACGCGGTACAGGTCGACCGCGTCGTCGGCCACCAGGCCGTTGCCGCGGGTGATCAGTTCCAGCCCCAGTTCGCTCTTGCCCAGGCCGCTCTCGCCGGTGATCAGCACGCCCAGGCCCAGGATGTCCATGAACACGCCGTGCATCGAGGTGCGCTCGGCGAAATGCTTGGACAGGTAGGCCCGCAGCACGTCGATGACGAAAGCCGACGGCTCCCGGGTCGCGAACATCGGGATCTGCGCCCGCTCGCACATCGACAGCAGCGCCTCGGGCGCCTGCTGGTTGTCGGTCAGCACCAGCACCGGCGGCTCGAGCGTGACGATGCGCGCGATGCGGCGCGCGCAGTCCTCGGCGGTGGCGTTGGTGAGGTAGGCGATCTCGCGCTCGCCCAGGATCTGCACCCGGTACGGATGGATGTAGTTCAGGTAGCCGACCAGGTCTGCGCCCGATCGGGCAGCGCGCACGGCCACCTCGTCGAAGCGCCGCTCGGAAGCGCCCAGGCC
>JAEWBU010000394.1 GCA_023390985.1 Pseudomonadota bacterium | reverse complement strand
GTCCAGCGCTTCGGGCACGCAAACGACGCGCACCGTCGCCTGCCGGCCCAGGGTCCGCGCCCGCGCGAGCAGCGCCGTTTCCATCGGCTGCACCGCGGGCGCGAACGTGGCAACCATGCCGATGCGGTCGCCCAATTCGAGGGCCGCCTCGAACATCGCCTCGTTCGGCTTGAACAAAGGCACGTGCACGTGCGCGGCCGCCGCATCGATCGCCTCGTCGAAAGCCGTGCAGGTGAACAGCACGGCCTGCGCGCCGTCGGCGGCGATCTCGGCCAGCCGCAGGATGCGGGCGCGGATGCGGTCGGTGATGCCGCCTTCCTGCTCGAGGTCGGCCGGCAACGCGTCGTCGAACACGTTGGTGTAGAGCGCCTCGGGCCACTGGCGGGCGAAAGCGGCGTGGATTGGGGCGATGGCGGGCTGGACCGCGTGGACCAGCCCGATGCGGGGCTGCTCGCTCATTCCGGCTTTATGCCTTTTTCGCGAATGAGATTCGACCAGCGCGCCGGCTCGCTCGAGATCAGCGTGGCGAACTCCTCGGGCGAGCCGCCGCCGATCACGTTCCCCGGCGTGGTGATGCGTTGGGCCAGATCCGGCTCCTGCAGCGCGCGGTTGATCGCCTGGTTCAGCTTGTCGACGATGGGCTTGGGCGTGCCCTTGGGCGCGACGACGCCGAACCAGTTGGAGATCTCCATGCCCTTGATGCCGGCCTCGGCGAAGGTCGGCACGTCCGGCAGGGAAGGCAGGCGCTTGTCGTGCGCCACGGCCAGCGGCCGCATCTTCGGCGGCGCGGATTTCAGGTAGGGCATGGCCGAGGGCAGCATCTCGAACATGTAGTCGACCTGCCCCGAGAGCAGGTCGTTGATCGCCGGACCACCGCCGCGGTAGGGAACGTGCACCGCGAACACGCCAGCGTTGGCCTTGAACATCTCGCCCGCGAGGTGGAACGAGCCGCCGGAGCCGGCCGAGGCGTAGCTCATCTTCCCCGGCCTGGCCTTGAGGTCGCGCAGCAGGTCGTTCACGTTCCTATACGGCGACTTGTCGGCGTTCACCACCAGCACCAGCGGACCGCGCTCGAGCAGCGCCACCGGCACCAGGTCGGTGGCCGGATCGAACGGGGTGGTCTGCGGCACCAGCGTGCGGTTGACGGTCAGCGGCGCGAGGTTGCCGATGCCGATGGTGTAGCCGTCGGGCGTGGCGCGGGCGATCGCGCCGGTGCCGATGTTGCCGTTGCCGCCGGGCTTGTTGTCGACGACCACCGGCTGGCCGAGGTAGCGGGCGATCTTCTCCGCCACCTGGCGCGCGCGGGCGTCCGAGCTGCCGCCCGCGGCGTACGGAACGATCAGCGTGATCGGCTTGTTCGGGTAGCCGGCGGCCGGGTCCTGCGCGAGGCCGAAGACGGGGGCGGCGGCGAGCGCCAGGGCGAGCACGGCCCGGCGCGGAACGGTTCCTTGGAACGGCATGAAACGTTTCTCCTGATGCGGGGCGGAGCTGCGCCCGTGGCCTGAAATGTACCAGTTGATTCGTTAGTACAATTCAGTAGAATCCCTGCACGGTCAGTGAAGGCGAGAAATCAGCTCTGCCGACATTGGCGGTACAAACATGAAACCGCGCCCCGGCGCCCAACCCTTGACGGAGAGAGTGACAACATGAAGTTCATCGTCCTGCCCTGCGACGGCATCGGCCCGGAGATCGTGCAAGCCTCGGTGCAGGTGCTGCAGGCGGCCGTGCGCCGCTTCGGCCTGGAGATGGCCCTGGACTACGACAAGGTGGGCTTCGACAGCCTGCGCGAGTTCGGCACGACCTTGCGCGAGGAGGTGCTGCAGAAGTCCCGCGGCTACGACGGCATCATCCTGGGCACCCAGTCGCACGCGGACTACCCCGCGCCGGAGAAGGGCGGCCGCAACGTGTCGGCCGGCTTCCGGGTCGGCCTGGACCTGTACGCCAACGTGCGCCCGGCGCGCACGCGGCCCTTCCTGGAATCGAACATGAAGCCGGGCAAGACGATGGACCTGGTCATCATGCGCGAGGCCACCGAGGGCTTCTACCCGGACCGCAACATGACGCGTGGGTGGGGCGAGGTGATGCCCAGCCCCGACATGGCGCTGTCCACCCGCAAGATCACGCGCCACTGCAGCGAGCGCATCGCGCGCCGCGCGTTCGAGCTGGCGATGACCCGGCGCAGGAAGGTGACGGCGATCCACAAGGCCAACAGCTTCCACATGACGGACGGGCTGTTCCTCGAGGCGGTGCGCCACGTCGCGAAGGACTATCCGCAGGTGAAGCTGGACGACCTGCTGGTCGATGCGTCCACCGCCCACCTGGTGCGCGAGCCCGAGCGCTTCGACGTCATCGTCGCGACCAACTTCTACGGCGACATCCTGTCCGACCTGGCCAGCGAGCTGTCGGGCAGCCTGGGCCTGGCCGGCTCCGTGATGGCCAGCGACGAGCTGTGCTGCGCGCAGGCCCAGCACGGTTCCGCGCCGACCATCGCGGGCCAGGACGTCGCCAACCCGACTTCCATGATCCTGTCCGTGGCGATGATGGTGCAGTGGGTAGCCGACAAGCGCGGCCACGCCGGCTGGCGCCAGGCCGGCGACGCGATGGCTGCGGCGGTCGACAACGTGCTGGAGAACCCGGCCACCCGCACGCGCGACATCGGCGGCTCGATCGGCTGCGCGGCATTCGCGCAGGCCGTCGCCAAGGCCGTGGAAGCGACGTGAGCACCTCGCGCAGGCCCGTCCTGGGCTGCATCGCCGACGACTTCACCGGCGCGACCGACCTCGCCAACAACCTGGTGCGCGCCGGCATGCGCGTGGTGCAGTCCATCGGGCTGCCCGCCGCGCCGGTGCGGGATGCCGACGCCGTCGTGGTCGCGCTCAAGTCGCGCACCATCGCGCCGGCCGAGGCCGTGGCGCAGTCGGTCGACGCGCTGGACTGGCTGCGCGGAGCGGGTTGCGAGCGGTTCCATTTCAAAGTCTGTTCGACCTTCGATTCCACGCCGCAGGGCAACATCGGGCCGGTGGCCGAGGCGCTGCTGGATCGGCTGGGCGCCGACTTTTGCGTGGTGACGCCCGCTTTCCCCGAGAACGCGCGGACCGTGTTCATGGGGCACCTCTTCGTCGGCGGGCAGCTGCTCAGCGACTCCGGAATGCGCAGCCATCCGCTCACGCCGATGACGGACCCGAATCTCGTGCGCGTGCTGCAGACTCAGACGCGAGGGCGAGTCGGCCTGATCGACTATGCCGTGGTGCGTGCGGGCAGTGGAGCCATCCGCGCGCGCATGGCCGACTTGCGCAACGATGGCGTGCGTTTCGCCATCGCCGACGCGATCGCGAACGAGGACCTGATGGCCCTGGGCCGCGCGGTCCACGATGCGCCGCTGGTGGTCGCCGGCTCCGGCCTCGCCATCGGGCTGCCGCAGAACCACGGCCTGCAGGCTTCGGCCGGGGCTGCGGCCCTTCCCGCGGCGCGGGGCGCCCGGGCGGTGATCTCCGGCAGCTGCTCGGAAGCGACCAACCGGCAGGTGCTGTCCTTCATCCAGGCCGGAGGGCCCGCCCTGGCGCTGGACCCGCTGCAGATCGCCGCAGGCGGCAGCGTGGTGGACGGAGCGATCCGCTGGGCCGCCGAACGGCTCGGCGATCGGCCGGTGCTGGTCTACAGCTCGGCGCCGCCCGAGAAGGTGCGCGGCGTGCAGCAGCAGCTGGGCGTGGCCGACGCGGGCAGCCTGTTGGAGGACGCGCTCGCACGGATCGCGCGCGGACTGGTCGAGCGCGGTGTCGGCCGGCTGGTGGTGGCCGGCGGCGAGACGTCGGGCGCGGTCGTGCAGGCGCTGGGCGTGCGCCAGATGCGCATCGGCCCGCAGATCGATCCGGGCGTCCCGTGGTGCCACGCCGAGGCCACGGCCTGCGGTGCGCCGCTGCACATCGCGCTGAAGTCCGGCAACTTCGGCGCGCCCGACTTCTTCGACAAGGCGTTCCGGCAGCTGGCCTGAAGCCGGCTGGTAGATTGCGAAGCATGGCTTCCGCTGTACTCCCGCCTTCCAACATCAGCCGTCTCGTGCCGGCGCTGGCCTCGCGCATCGTCGAGAAGATCCGCCGCGAGGGGCTGCCGGTGGGTCATCGGCTGACCGAGCAGGGCCTGTGCGACGAGCTCGGCGTGTCGCGCTCGCCGGTGCGCAAGGCGCTGCAGTTCCTGGCCACCACCGGCGTGGTGACGTCGGAACCGAACAAGGGCTACCAGGTGGCCAAGCCGGCCAGCGAGGTGGCGCGGCTCACCGTCCCCGAGCAGTCGGACTCCGACGAAGCCGTGTACATGGCGATCGCCGACGACCGCCTGGCCGGGACGGTCGGTGCCGAGGTGACCGAAACCGAACTGATGGAGCGCTACGAGGCCACGCGGCTGCAGATCCAGCGCGTGCTCAACCGCATGGCGCGCGAGGGCATCGTGGAGCGCAAGCCCGGCCGCGGCTGGGCCTTCCAGCCGCTGATGAACACGCCCGAGGCTTACCGCGAGAGCTACCGCTTCCGCATGATCATCGAGCCGGCCGCGCTGCTGGAGCCGGGCTACACGGTCGACATGGCGGAACTGGAGAAGTGCTACCGCGAGCAGTGCGAGCTGCTGGGCGGCGCCATCGAAAAATGGCCGCGCTCGGAGCTGTTCAAGCCGGGCGTGCACCTGCACGAGACCGTCATCGCCGGCGCGCAGAACCGGCTGCTGCTGGATGCGCTGCGCAAGGTGAACCAGCTGCGCCGCCTGGTCGAATACCGCGCCAAGCTCGATCGCGCCCGGATGCGCGAGCAATGCGAGGAGCACCTGGTGCTGATCGACCTGCTGCGTCGCGGCGAGCGGGTTGAGGCTTCGCACTACCTGCGGCAGCACCTGGACGGCGCCCGGCGCCGCAAGGCCGGGACCGACCGGCTGGACCAGCCGGAGCAGTTGCGGCACGTCTGACGGGCGGCCTCAGTCCTCGCCCAGTTGCAGCCGGCTCGGCTGCCGCTTTTCCACCGACCACTTCAGCAAGGCGGCCCCGCGGAACACCGCGTGCGCGAACTTGCCGTAGGGCAGGGTGGCGAACAGCGCCAGCACCGCGCCCAGGTGCAGGCACAGCAGCAGCGGCATGGCGGCCGTGGTGCGCAGCAGGGCCAGCAGCAGCCCGCTGGCCGCCGTGAGGAACAGCAGCGCCATGAACGCGCGGTCCATCGGTCGCTGCGCCGCGTCGCCGTGCGCCGGATGGCGGCGAAGATTCAGGCGCCACAGGCCCGCGACGCCGGTCACCAGTCCCAGGCCGCCCGCAACGCCCAGCAACTTGGGCAGGCTCGCGAATCCGTACGGCGCATGCCAGCCGAACGCGTAGTGGTAGACCGTGGCCACCGACGTCGCGGCGAAGCACAGCAGGAAGCCGTAGAAGGTGAAGTGGTGCCAGCGGCGGCGCGCCAGGGTGAAGCGGTCGCCTTCCTCGTTGCAGCCTTCGCCGTGCCCGCCGTCGAGGTAGGTGAGCCGCGCCGCGTGGCCCAGGCTCTCCGCGATCGCGGGACCGGAGACGAGGCCGGGTGCTTCCGACCGCCAGAAGCGCCGGGCGCCGATACCGAGCGCGAGCAACGCGAAAAGGAACACCGGCGCGAACACACCGACCATGAGGTTGTGCGGGAAGATCTCGTAGAAGTTGCCGCCGGCCGGCGCCTGGAACAGCGAGCCCTTCGCGGCCACCCCGAGCGCGAGGAACAGCGCCAGGCCGATCGCCAGCGCGAGCGCCACGACCAGCCCGTTGCGCTCGTACGCGGCCCCGAAGGCCGGCGGCCAGGCGTAGGCCTGGTAGGTGACGACGCGCGTGCGCGCCATCGCCTGCGGCACGTTCACCGCGAACTCGTGCGGCGGCGCGTACTGGCAGGCATGCAGGCAGGCGCCGCAGTTGTGGCACAGGTTGGCCAGGTAGTGCGCGTCGGCCGCGGGAAACTCCAGCCTGCGCGTCATCGCCGGGAACACGGCGCAGAAGCCTTCGCAATAGCGGCAGGCATTGCAGATCTGCAGCACGCGGGCGACCTCGGCCTCCGGTGACGCGAGTTGCACCTCGCCATTCGCGAGCGCGCGGGCCTGGTCGGCGAGGGAGTCGATCTCACGCATGGCTCGTCTCCATCGCCGCGCGCGCCGCCTGCGTGCCGGCGATGCGGCCGAAGGCAGTGCCTATGCTCATGCCCACCCCGGCCGTGTAGCCCTTGCCCAGCACGTTGCCGGCCATCATCTCGCCGGCCACGAACAGGTTGGGGCTGGGCCGGCCGCCGAAGTGCACGGCGGCGGTCTCGTCGGTGCGCAGGCCCAGGTAGGTGAAGGTGACGCCGGGGCGCAGCGCGTAGCCGTAGTACGGCGGCGTGTCGAGCTTGCGGGCCCAGTGCGTCTTGGCGGGCGCGAGGCCTTCGGTGACGCAGTCGTCCAGCGCCGCATGGTCGAAGGTGCCGGGCCGCACGGCGGCGTTGAAGGCGTCGACGGTCTGCATGAATCTTTCTTCGTCGAGTCCCAGCTTGCGCGCCAGCTCGGGCAGCGTGTCGGCCGTGACGCCGGGGAACACCGGCGGCATGAAGCGGCCCACGGCCTTGGCGTCGATGATGGAGTACGCGACCTGTCCCGGCTGCTGCGCCACCAGGCGGCCCCAGATCGCGTAGCGCTTGGGCCAGAAATCCTCGCCCTCGTCGTAGAAGCGCACCGCGTCGCGGTTGACCACGATGCCGAGCGAGACGCAATCGATGCGGGTGCAGATGCCGCCGTCGTACAGCGGCGCGCGGGCGTCGATCGCCACCATGTGCGCCTGGGTCGGGTCGCCGATGCGGTCGGCGCCGGCGTCGAGCATGAAGCGCAGCAGCGTGCCCTCGTTGAAGCGCGTGCCGCGAATGAGAAAGTTGTCGGCCGGCCATTCGCCGCGGTCGTTGCGGCCCCAGGCCTCGCGCAGCCATTCGCGGTTGGACTCGAAGCCGCCGGCGGCCAGCACGCAGGCCCGGGCCTCGAAGCGCCGCGTGCCGCTGTACGCCGCCACGAACCGGTCGCCGTCCAGCTCGATGCGGTCGACCGGCGTGTCGTACAGGACTTCGATGCCGAGCGATTGAGCACTTCGGTAGTACGCGTTGACCAGCGCCTTGCCGCCGCCCATGAAGAACGCGTTGGTGCGCGCCGTGTGCAGCGCGCCCGAGAGCGAAGGCTGGAAACGCACGCCGTGCCGGCGCATCCAGGGCCGGCAGGTGGACGAGGCGCGGATCACCAGCCGCGCCAGCTTCTCGTCGGTCTGGCCGCCGGTGACCTTCAAGAGGTCCTGCCAGAACTCTTCCTCGGGATAGGCGTCCACCAGCACGTCCTGCGGCTCGTCGTGCATGCAGCGCAGGTTGCGCACGTGCTGCGAGTTGCCGCCCCGCCATTCGCGCGGCGAGGCCTCCAGCAGCAGGACGCGGGCCCCGGCCTCGCGGGCCATGAGCGCGGCGCAGAGGGCGGCATTGCCGCCGCCGATCACCAGGACATCTTGCATCGTGCCGCGACTGTAATGCGCGGCCGCGCGGGGCGGCTGATCAAGGGTTCTCCTCGTTGCGATGCCAGGGGGCCGGCCGGTACGCTGCCTGCACTTTGTCCACCCACGAGAAACCCATGATCCATCGCCGCCATCTCGTCCTGCTCGCCGCCGCGCTCGCGGCCGCCGCCGGACCCGCCGTCGCCCAGGAGTTCCCGCCCAAGCGCCCGATCACGCTGCTCGTCGGCTTCGCGCCGGGCGGCGCGGCGGACGCGGCCGCGCGCCTGATCGCCAAGCAGCTCGCCGAGAACATCGGCCAGTCGATCGTGGTGGAGAACAAGGCGGGCGCGGGCGGCAACATCGCGCACCAGCAGGTGGCGGCAGGCCCGGCGGACGGCAGCTTGATCCTGCTCGGCTCGATCGGTCCGCTGACCATCGCGCCGCACATGATGAAGCTGCCCTACGACCCGTTCAAGGATCTGGCACCGATCTCGGGCGGCGTCTACTTCCCGAGCGTTCTGGTGGTGAACGCGGAGCAGGGGCCGAAGACCCTGGCCGAGTTCATCGCGATGGCGAAGAAGGCGCCGGATGCGGTGAGCTACGCGTCCACCGGCCCGGGCTCGGCCTCGCACCTGACGGGCGAGCTGTTCGCCAAGCAGATCGGCGCGCAGATGCTGCACGTGCCGTACAAGGGCGGCTCGGCCGCGATGCCCGACCTGCTGGCCAACCGCTTCACCGGCTACTTCGCCGCGCCGCCGACCGCGCTGCCGCACATCGAAACGGGCAAGGTGCGCGCACTGGCCACGACCGGGCTGACGCGTCCGCCCCACCTGCCCAACGTGCCGACCGTCGCCGAGCAGGGGCTGCCGGGCTTCGAGGCGCTGAACTGGTATGCGTTCGTCGGCCCCGCGAAGATGCCCGCGCCGCTGCTGGACCGCTACAACCAGGAGATCGTGAAGGTGCTGCGCATGCCCGAGGTGCGCGACTACCTCATCAAGCACGGCCTGGCGCCGCACCCGACCACGCGCACCGAGCTGGCCGAGTTCATGCGCAAGGAATCGGCGCAGTGGGGCGCCATCGTGCGCGAGCGCAAGATCGTCGGCGGCGAATGAACCCCGTCTCCTGTCATCCCCGCGGAGGCGGGGATCCAGAGCTTGCGGCAGTCCACGAAGGCGGACGCACTGGATTCCCGCCTTCGCGGGAATGACGGAGTGCGAGGCCGGCCCGGGCTCAGTGGGTCTCGGCCGCCATCGCGAGCTGCTCCATGTGCCGCGCCGTCGCGTCGCGGCCCACCGCGAAAACTCCCAGCAGCGCGCCGCTGGGGTCCTTGAGCAACCCGAACGAAAAGTCCACGTAGAGCCGGCAGCCGAACTTGTGGTTGGCACGGGTCGTCAGCACCTTGCCGTGCGACTTGAGATGGCCGGACAGCACGGCCGCCTTGAAGCCCGCGCCATGCGCCGCCCGCATCCGCTGCGGCACGATCAGGTCGAGCGGCGCGCCGATCGCCTCGGATGCCGAGTACCCGAACAGCACCTCGGCACCGCGGTTCCACAGCCGGATGACGCCGTCCGCGTCGGCCAGGACCACCGCGTCCAGCATCTGGTCCAGGATCAGCGGACCGAGTCGCGCCGGGTCGAAGCCTTTCGCTTCATCCATCATTTCATCGGCTCCTCGTCTCGAGCGCAAAGAGTTCGCGCCGCACCAGCGGGGCGTGGCTGGCCAGTTCATGGGAATGCAGGGCGGCCAGTTCGTCCAGGGCCGCCTCGCCGGCTTTCGTGAGGTGGACCTCCACCTGCCGCATGTCGTGGATGCTCGGGCGCCGCTGCACCAGGTGCAGGTCTTCGCAGCGCGTCACCAGCGCCACCACGCCGTGGTGCTTGGACTGCAGCCGTTCGGCCAGCTCACCCACCGTCGCGTACGAGCGTCCGGGGAAGCCCTTGATCTGCAGCAGCAGCTGGTACTGCAGCGGCGTGAGGCCGTGCGCCTGCGTCACCTCTTCGCTGAAGCGCAGGAACTTCCTCAGCTGGTAGCGGAACTCCGCCAGCCGCTCCAGCTGGGGCTTGGTCATCGCGAAGCCGCGCTCCACGCTCAGACCATCCCCGAGAAATCGACCGCCAGCACGCGGTCGTCCTGGATCTCGCGAACGCCGGGCAGCGTCTCGGCGGCCACGCGGCTCGCCAGCCGGTGCGCCTCGCTTTCCACCACGCCCTTGAAGATCACCACGCCGCCGGCGACGTCCACGTTCTGCCAGCTGCCGTTCCACCATTCCTGCGCGGACAGCTCCTCGAGCAGGCGCCGGCGGATCTCGTCGTCGCCCAGCGCAAGCGAGCCGCCCGGTGCCGGCAGGCGGGCGAGCGCCTTCACCAGGTCGGCCCGCGTGACGATGCCGACGACCTGGTGGCCCGCGACCACCGGCACCCGGCTGATCCGGTGCGTGTCCAGCAGGCCGGCCACGTCGCAGAGCGGCGCATCCTGTTCCACGCAGCGCACGGGCGTCGTCATCACGTGGCGCGCGGTGCGTCCGTGCGACTTGACGTAGCGGCGCGCGATCGTGTCCCGGGCGTGGAAGCGCCGCCACCAGGGGCCGCGGTCGGTCTGCCGGTCGGTGCCGATCTCGTAGCGGTGGACCAGGTCCACCTCGGTGATCATTCCGGCGAGCTTTCCCTCGCCGTCGAGCACCGGCACGCCGCCGATGCGGTGGTCGCGCAGCGTGGCGGCCACTTCGGCCACCGGCGCGGACAGCCCGACGGTGATGGCCGGGGAGCTCATGACATCCCTTGCGAACATGGCGCGCTCCTTTCGGTGGCTGCAGCAGTGCTTCCTGTATATCATGGCATGATAGAAATTCAAGCTCCACCTGCATCGCCGAGCCGGCCATGAGGCTGAACGTTCTCTCCGACCTGCACCTCTCGCGGGGCTCGCTGCCTCACCCCACGGTCCCCGCGGACGTCGTGGTGCTGGCGGGCGACATCGCGCGTCCGGCTCAAGCCATCGAGTGGGCCCGGGGCCTGGGCAAGCCCACGCTCTACGTGCCGGGCAACCACGAGTTCTACGGAAGTTCGCTGCCCGGGACCGTGCGCGAACTGAAGGAGCTCGCCGCCGGCAGCCCGATCCGGGTGCTGGACGACGAGGAGTGGACCTTCGGGAACGTGCGCTTCCTGGGCTGCACGCTCTGGACCGACTTCCTGCTGATGGGCGCGCAGCAGGGCCGGGAGGTCGCGATCCGCGAAGCCCTGCAGCGCATGTACGACTTCCAGCGCGTGCACCTGGATGAGCAGGGCCAGTCGCTCTTCACGCCGCTGGACGCCGCGAACCTGTTCCAGCGCAGCGCGGCCTGGCTCGAGAACCGGTTGAGGACGCCCTGGCCGGGTCCCACGGTGGTGATCACGCACCACGCGCCCAGCGAGCGCAGCGTCGATCCGCGGTTCGAGGGCTCGCCGCTGAACGCCTGCTTCGCGTCCCACCTGGACCGCCTGCTGCGCGGGGAGCTTGCCTGCACCTGGATCCACGGCCACGTGCACCACGGCGTGGACTACCGGTCGGACGGCACGCGGGTGGTGTGCAACCCGCGAGGTTATGCGCGTGACGGGCGCAACGAGAACCCGGATTTCGACATCGACTTCGTCGTCGATATCGATTGAACGGCGCGTCCTCTCAGCGCTTGCCCGCCTTCTCCGCCATCACCGTCAACCCCATCCCGACGAGCACCAGCACGGCCGAGATGCTGAAGCCGACCGGGCCTTCGGGCACCGGCCACGTGGGGTATTGCGGATAAGCCTCGGCCAGCGTGCGCAGCGGAGGCTGCCTGGCTTCAGCCCGGTCGGCGTTGATGTTGATCAGCCCCGCGCGCGCGAACACCGCGCCGACGATCAGGATGCTGCCTGCGATGAGAAGTGTCTTGCCCAGCACGATGGCGAGCTTGGGATGCCGGGCGATGCGGGAGCGGATCCATTCCATGCAAGGACTCTACCGCGCGGCCGGCGGCCGATACCGCGCCTGCGCTGCCTCGACCATGCCCCCGCGCAGCATCGCCAGCGCGTGCCCTCGGCGTTGGCTGTCGGCGGAAACCGCCGAGGTGGCCGCGACCACCAGGTCCAGCGGCGGATGCACCCAGATCATCTGTCCGGCATACCCGCTGGCCATGAAGGTGCGGCGAGGCGCCTCGTTCGGCAGGATCCACCAGAGGTAGCCGTACGGCATCGCGACAGGCGGCCCGCCCTGGTTCTGCGGGCGGGTGGCCTGCACGACGTAGTCGCGCGGCAGGAGCTGCTGCTCTCCCCACCGGCCCTGCTGCAGGAACAGCTGCCCCAGCCGGGCCATGTCCTGCGTGCGAAGGAGCAGCTGCCGCCCGTACGCGGGCTCCGCCAGGCCCAGCGGCTGCACCAGCTCGCGCCGCGCGTAGTCGGGCAGGGGCATGCCGGCCACGTGCTCGACGAGGGCGGCCAGCATGCGGACGATGGCGTTGTCGTACGCGAAGCGCTCGCCCGGCGCGGCCGCCAGGGGACGCGCCCAGGCTTGGGGTGGCGGCGACTTCCCTGTGATGGAAGTGGCCGATCCGACGTCGAACCCCGCGGTCATGGTCAGCAGGTGGCGCACGGTGATCGCCCGCGTGCGCGGGTCGTCGTTCAGCGCCGCCCATTCGGGGACGAGCGCCACCACGGGCTGGTCGATGCCGGCGATGGCGCCTCGCGCGAGCGCGATCCCCACCAGCGCCGACAGCGCGCTCTTCTCCACCGACTGCACATCGCGCAGCTTGTCCGGCTCGCCGTCCCGGTAGAACTCGAACGGCGTGCGACCCTGCAAGACGACGACGGCGCTCTCCACGTCGGTCCAGGCGTCCGCGAGACGCTTGCGCACGGCTTCGAAGGCTTCCGCGTCCGCGGCCCGCTCTTGGGGCGTGCCGAGGCGGACCTGCCCTTGTGCGCCCAGCGGCCAGCCGCCGGCGGCCAGGCAACCCAGCGCGACCGTGAGCGCGCGACGTTCGACGAAGCGGTGGGGCGTGGTCATGAGGACGATTCTTGCTCAACCGGCAGGCGGTACGTAACCGGCCGGCGACGAAGCGGAAACACACCCGCACAACACCGAAACGCAACTGCGACGCGTCGACAGGCGCGCGATACAGCGGTCGCCAACACTTCTCCCAACGAGGAGTGCGACATGAACCCGAACGCCGATACCCGATCCAGCTTCAACGATGCTTCCGTGGAAGCCATCCGCCTGGCGGTCAACATCGCGCAGTCCGAGTGCGTGTGCCTGCTGCACCTGCAGGTGTGCCTCCTGACCGACACGGGCGAGCGGGCCGGCATCCAGCCTTTCCTGTACGAGCGGGGCGTGCCGTTCTGAACGGCTTCAGTCCGGCAGCACGCTCTCGATCTCCCGCTTCCATGCCCGCGCCAGCAATCGATAGCCCTCCGCGCTCGGATGGATCTCGTTGACCCAGTGCAGGGTCTCGCCGGTGTCCGTGATGTCGGCGCGCTGCAGCGTGCCGAGCGTGTCGATGACGTGCAGGTGGGGAAGGCCCAGGTCCAGCAGCAGCGCGCGCAGGCGCGCGAGCAGCTCATCCATCAGCGGCACCCAGCGCATCCGCGGGATGTTGTGGGCCTCGAAGGCGCGGCACAGCCAGGGCCCGCGGCCGAAGCCGAAGCCGGCTTCGCGCGGCGTGGCGAAGTCGTAGGTGTGGATGAAGACCGGCGCATCGCGGTTGACGCGGCTCGCCTGCACGCGCCGGCTGATCTCGCCGAAGTTGGCGCGCAGGTAGGTCTCGAAGCGGGCCCAGGCCGCTTCGTCGATGCAGTCGGCGGCGGTGGGCGGCGGTTCGGCGGGCGTGAAGAGGCGCAGCACTCCGGCGCCCGGCAGCGATTCCGACAGCGCGTGCACCAGGTCGTTGCCGCCGCCGCTCAGGAGGATCGCGTCGAAGCGCGTCGCGACCGCGCCGCCCAGCAGGTTCGCGAAGTTCAGGTCCTTCCACCAGTCGGCCATCCGGCTGAGCGTGTCGCCCGGCATCGCGGTCTGGACGATCAAGGTCCTGCGATCGAATTCCAGCGCGTCCAGCAGGCTGTTGCCGAAGAAGGAGCCGAAGGAGAACCACGAGTCGCCTTCGGCCAGGAAGCGCCAGGCGAAGCTCGCGGTGTCGACCAGCTCCACTTCCCAGGGAGCGATGCGGCGGGCGGGGATGCTCATGTCGTCGGGCCTCCAGCGAGGACCGCATCATCGGCCGGAATCGCTCCCGCCCACAGCCGCACCGCTTGCCGGCTGATGGCCGGCTCAGCAGCAGTCCTACGTCAGGCACTGCCGAACCGGAAGCTCCTTGCGCAGGGCCCGCTCCAACAATGCAGGCATGGATGAAGCAGATCTCGCGTTCGATTCCGAGCAGCGCCACCTGACGCAGGCGCTCGCGGCCCAGCGCCACCGCGGCAAGGCGCTCAAGCCCTCCGGCGAGTGCCACCACTGCGGCAACACCGACGGCATCGCGGAGCGGTTGTTCTGCGACGTCGACTGCGCCGAGGACTGGGAGTACGAGAACGTGCTGCGGACCAAGCTGGGTTTGCCGGCGGCGCCGCTGCACTGACCGCCGTCTGTGATCTAATCCACCCCCACGAAGGGGAGTAGCTCCCCGGCCCGCCGCGTCCTGCGGCGGCCCGATCGGCGTGTCGTCAATACGGAGCCCTCGCGGCTCCCGGCACTCCGGGCCCGACTTCACTGCAAGCCGAGCAAGACCTTCGAACCGCGGCCCGCACCGGGCCCGTTCGAGGCACTTTCCGCGCCGGCTGCGCCCTCGACTCCTGGTGCTCGTCCGTATTCAACGACCTGACCTGGAGCTCAAATGGAACTGTTCTCGACCGCCTGGTTCTCGGCACTGCTGGCGATCATCCTGATCGACCTCGTGCTGGCCGGCGACAACGCCATCGTCATCGCGCTGGCGGCCCGCAACCTGCCTCCCCACCTGCGCCGGCGCGCCATCGTGTGGGGAACCGTCGGCGCCATCGCGGTGCGGTCGGTGATGACGGTCGGGGTGGTCTGGCTGCTCAAGGTGCCGGGCCTCATGCTCGTCGGTGGCCTCGGCCTGCTGTGGATCGCCTACAACCTGCTCTCGCAAAGCGACAGCGGCGATGAACACGGCGTCGGCGCCACCACGTTCTGGGGCGCGATGAAGACCATCATCGTGGCCGACGCGCTGATGGGCGTGGACAACGTGCTCGGCGTGGCCGGCGCGGCCCACGGCTCGTTCGACCTGGTGGTCATCGGCCTGCTGATCAGCGTCCCGATCGTGGTGTTCGGCAGCTCGGTCGTGCTGAAACTGGTCGACCGCTTCCCCATCATCATCCAGGCGGGCGCCGCGGTGCTGGCGTTCACGGCGGCCAAGATGATCGTCGGCGAGCCGCTGCTCGACCCGGTATTCGACGCGCCGGGCCAGGTGGTGCTGCGCTGGACCGTCTACGCGGTGGCCGTCATCGGCGTGCTCGGCGCCGGCTGGCTCAGCACCCGCCGCCGCCAGCGCCTGGCCGCCGGTCAGTAGTCGATCGCGGTGCTGTACCGCGGCAGCTGGTGCCACTCCCAGTAGGTGGCATCCAGCTGGCGGGTGATGCGGCCCGGCCCGCCGTCGGCGATGGCGGTGCCGTTCACCCGCGTCACCGCCATCACGCCGCCACCGGAGCTGGTGACGAAGGCTTCGTCGGCGCGCAACAGCTCGGCCAGCGGCAGCTCGCGTTCCAGCACCCCGTGGCCGGCGGCGCGGGCGATCTCGATGACCGTCCGCCGCGTCACGCCGTGCAGCACGCCCTCGCGCGGCGTGACCAGCCGACCGCCGATGACGGCGAACACGTTGAATCCCGGCCCTTCCACCACGTTGTCCCGCGCATCGCGCAGCAGGACCGTGTCCGCGCCCGCGTCCAGGGCGCCGAGCAGGCCCATCGTGAGGTCGTTCCAGTGGTAGTTCTTGGCCGTCGGGTCGACGCTGGCGGGCGGGATGCGCTGCACGTCGCTGACGATGACGTGCAGGCCGCGCCGGCGCTGCTCCTCGCTGGCGATCCACACGAACGGCACGGCGAAGGCGTAGAACTGGTTGACCGCCTGGCGCGGATCGCGCGAGCCCCAGGGCGGCTGGCCGCGCGTGACGATCATCTCCACGTAGGACCGTTTCAGCCCTGAGCGCCGCACGCATTCCGCGAGCACGGCGGCGACCTCCTCGCGCGACTTGCCGGGGTCCAGCCGGAAGCGGGCGCAGCTGGCGAAGAAGCGGTCCAGGTGCGCGTCGAGCCGGAAGAACGCGCCGTCCCACACGGTGACCACGTCGTAGGTCGCATCCGATCGCAGGAAGCCCCAGTCGGTCATCGGGATCGAGGCCTGGCCGATGGGGACGTACTCGCCGCGCTGGAAGGCGCAGCCCGAAGAGAAGTCGGCGGTCATGCGCGGATTGTTGCGTGGCCCGTCGGTTGCGTAACAAAGGCCGCCTCCGAGGGGAATCCCGGGTTGTTCCGCCGCCAGCTCCATGACCAACTTCCTGTTGTCGAGCTGGAGTGGCCCATGAAACATGCTGCAGTCCTTGCCTTCCTCGCCGCCGCGCTGTGCGTGCCGGCTTCCGCGCAGAATGCGCAGCCCATCCGCATCGGGCTGATCTTCCCCTTGAGCGGCGGCTCCTCCGACATGGGCAACAGCGCGCGCGTCGGCGCGCAGGTGGCCGTGAACGAGATCAACGAGGTGGGCGGCTACCTCGGGCGGCCGCTGGAGCTGGTGATCCGCGACGACAAGGCCGACAACGACACCGGCCTGAAGCATGCCGAGGAGCTGATGCTCAAGGAGAAGGTCACCGCCACGATCGGCTTCTGCAACACGGGCGTGGCCATGAAGGCGCTGGACGTGTTCCAGAACAACAAGCACATCCTGATGGTGACCTGCGCGACCGGCACGGCCGTGACGGCCAGGTACCCGGCCAAGGACAGCTACATCTTCCGCACGTCGGCGCGCGACCAGCTGCAGACGCAGTTCCTGGTCGACGAGATCGTCAAGCGCGGCCTGACCCGGGTGGCGCTGCTGGTCGATACCAGCGGCTACGGCGACGCCGGCCTCAAGGACCTGGAGGCCGCGCTGGCCCGCGCCAGCCTCAAGCCGGCGGCCGTCGCCCGCTTCAAGGTGGGCGTGCAGAACCTCGAGGAGGAGATGAAGGAGCTGCGCGCCTCGAAAGCGGACGCGCTGATCGGCTGGACGGTCGGGCCGGAAGAGGGCGTGGTCTCGGCCGCGCGCGCGGCCATCGGCTGGAACGTGCCGCAGTTCGGCCCGTGGGGCCTGTCGCACGCCTCGGCTTTCGCGGTGTCCAAGGGCAAGGTGGACGGTGCGCTCATGGTGCAGACGGTGTTGCCGAACATCTTCCTGGAGCGCAACGGCTCGTTCCTGCGCAACTACGCCAAGCTGAGCAAGGAAACGCCGATTGGCTCGATGATGTCCGCCGCCCAGACCTACGACGCGGTGCACCTGCTGCTGCGGGCGATGTTCGATTCCAAGGGTGATCTGAGCTCCGCGTCGCTGAAGCGCCATCTCGAGAACCCCGGCAGCACGTACCGCGGCGTGGTGACGACCTACGAGCGCGCGTTCTCGCCGACGGACCACGACGCCATCTCCGCCAACATGCTGTGGCTGGGCACCTGGCGCAACGGCGAGCGCGCCTACTTCTACAAGGAAGACGAGCGCCGCGCGACCATCCTGCGCCGCAAGGAAGGCGCGGCGTCGAACTGAACGCGCGTCAGCCCCTTCGCGGCGTCTCGCTGCTCTCTCGGTACGCGCTGGCAGGCTCGAGCTCCAGGGGCCGGATCTCGAACGACAGCCCGCAGGCCAGGCAGGGGTTCCGCGAGGCGATCCGCGCCGCCTCGTCCAGGCTGGCGGCCACGATGAACCAGTAGCCGCCGACGACCTCCTTCGCTTCCGCGAAAGGGCCGTCCTTGATGCCGGTGCCCGTGACGAGCCGGGTTTCCTTCGCCAGCCGCTGGCCCGACTTGAACTTGCCTTCCTCGACCAGCCGCTGGTGCCAGGCGTAGAAGTCGTCGATCGCGGACTGGATCTCGGCCGGCGACTTCGACGCGTCCCACTGGCCGCGGGACAGCAGCAGAAATTCCTTCGCTGGGGTAGCGCTCGACATGCCTCAACCCTTCCGTGCCGCTTCGATCTTCGCGATGTCGATCTTGCGCATCTCCATCATCGCCTCGAAGGCGCGCCGGGCCGAGGCGCGATCGGGGTTGGCGAAGACCGCTGCGATCAGGGCCCTGGGCGTGATCTGCCAGTTCAGGCCCCACTTGTCCTTGCACCAGCCGCACGCGCTTTCCTGGCCGCCGTTGCCGACGATCGCATTCCAGAGGCGATCGGTCTCGGCCTGGTCCTCGGTCGAGACCTGGAACGAGAACGCCTCGTTGTGCTTGAACGCGGAACCGCCGTTCAGGCCGATGCAGGGGATGCCCATCACGGTGAACTCGACGGTGATGACATCGCCTTCCTTGCCGGAGGGGTAGTCGCCGGGCGCGCGGTGCACGGCCGTCACGGCGCTGTCGGGAAACGTCTTGGCGTAGAACCGTGCCGCTTCCTCGGCAGCGCCGTCGTACCAGAGGCAGATCGTGTTCTTGGCAATCACTGGGTTGCTCCAACGGATGAACGGGAGGTGCAGTCTAGGACACGGCCCCCCGGCGAGGGCTTCCAGAGCGATGCTCCGAGGCTGACTCGGCGCCAGCCCGCGCTCACGCGGCGATCTTGCCGCCCGTGTCCAGCCCGTAGCCGCGCGCCAGCTCGTCCCACATCCGAGGCGGGCAGCTGCGCTGGGCGATGGGCCGGAAGCGGCGCCACTGGTCCGGCGTGCTGGCGTGCTGCAGGCCCCAGACGAAGACGCGCGTGGCGACCGCGGGCGGCTGCGCGCTGGAGCCATGGCGGCTCAGCATCTCCACCACCCAGCCGACGAACCAGTCGAAGTCGGCCATCCCGGCGCCGGGCGTGACCAGGCGTTCGTTGACGATCCGCGCGCGGCCCTCGGGCGTGGGCGCGGTCTTCATCGTCAGCGGCATCATCACCGCCTCCTCGTGCTCGAGGTGGTGCAGGTGCTCGTCGCGCCAGGCCGACCAGGCGTCGCGCAGCGCCGCGAGGTCCGCGTCGGCCAGCGCGCCGTCCACGCCGGCCGCCAGGTGCTTGTCGGCCTCGTGTTCGGCGGGCAGGCCGGCGGCGGAACAGGCGCCTTCGCCCACGGTATCGAGCAACGCGAACATGCCGCGGTCCTCCATCGCCATGTGCACCGCCAGCCCGCGCTGCAGGCGCAGCCACTCTTCGCCGAAGGCCGTGCGGTCACCCGCATCGAGCGCGGCTTCCTGCAGGCGGATGCTGGCGCGCAAGGCCTCGTGGGCGTTGCGCATGATCGCGAACGGCATCGGCTTGGGCGCCTCGGCGGCGGCGGCGCCGGAAGGAACGGCATCGGGCATGGCGGTCTCCTCGCTCAGCGCGGCGGGATCTCGCAGGCACCGTGGGCGCAGATCTCGAAGGCGTCGTCCTTCCGCACCCAGCCCATCCTGACCATGAAGCCGTGGATCTCGCAGCCGACGCAGATGCCGAGCACCGACTCCATCCACAGCAGCAGCATGTAGATCACGCAGATCGTCAGCGGCACGAGGCCGGTGACGCCGGCGTTGGTCAGCACCATCATCACGCCTGACATGACGAGGTTGAGCGTCCAGGCGAAGCGCTTGGGCTTGGCCGAGGCCCAATCGGGCGCCTTGCGCTGCACCATCCATCCGGCCAGCACGCCCAGCGGGCTGTACTGGATCCCGATCGTCACGCGGATCAGGAACTCGATGAAGAGGAAGGTCGAGATGGCCTGCATCGGCAGGTAGAACTCCTCGAACCGGCCGTAGAGCAGCGCGATGGTCGCGAGCACCAGCGCCATGCCGGCGGCGGCGCGCACCTGGTTGTCGTTGAACACGGCGGCCTGCACCGGTTTGCCGTTGTGGGCGAGCCCCGAGATGACCTGGCCGTAGGTGGCGGGAAAGAAGGACATGCGAACCTCCTCGAGCTGGGCGACGGACGACGCAAGCACCGGATGATGCCCATTCCGGTTGCAACAATCCCGTGCGGCGTGTGTTCGTCTCTTGCCGTGCAGCCGCCCACGCTCCAGTTGTTCCGGTTCGCGTCGCCGCCTGCGGTCGGCCTGCACGCGATCACTTGCCCGCAAACCGGGCCGCGTAGTACGCCAGCGTGTCCAGATCCTCGACGGATACCTGGCTCACCGCCGCCGTCATCGCCTGCGTGTAGCCCGGCCGGGTGCCCGACTTGAACCCTCGCAGGCTTTCCTGCAGGTAGTCCTCCTTCTGCCCGGCGATGCGGGGCACCTGCTGCCCGCCGTCGAGGTTGGCGCCGTGGCAGAACACGCACTTGTGCTGTTCGGCGAGCGATTTCCCCTTGGCCATCCGCGCCGCATCGTCGGCCGCCCGCGGCGCCGGCGCGGGCACCGGGGGCAGGGTGCCGATGTAGTCGGCGAAGCCGCGCATGTCGTCGTCCGACAGGGTCTTGGCCACGGCCGTCATCGGCGGGTTGTTGCGCCGGCCTTCGCGGAACAGGAACAGCTGCGTGATCGCGTACAGCGAGGGCTGGCCGGCCAGCACCGGCGTGCCCGCCATGTCGCTGCGGCCGTTGGCGCCGTGGCAGGCGGCGCACTGGCTCGCGAACCGCTGCGCATAGTCGACCGCCTGCGGCGCCTTGGCGGCGGAAGCGCCGGCGGCCGGCGCGGCGCTCTTCGGGCGGGCCTTGTCCTGCGCGCCGGCGTGCGGCGGCAGGGCCGCCACCGCCAGCACCGAAACGCAGGCCGCCACGCCGGCAGCCCAGCGTCGCACCGTCATTTGCCGCCGCTGTAGGTGATGCGGTAGATGGCGCCGGCGTGGTCGTCGCTGATCAGCAGCGAGCCGTCCTTCATCACCAGGAAGTCCACCGGCCGGCCCAGGTAGTTGTTGTTCTCGACGAAGCCGGTCATGAACGTCTCGAGCTTGGCGCCGCCCTTGCCGTCAGGCCGCGCGACCAGGATGTCGGCGTACTTCTGGGTGCGGTTCCAGGGGCCGTGGCGCGCGATGAAGATCGCGCCCTGGTACTTCGCCGGGAACATCTTGCCTTGGTAGAACGTCATGCCGAGCGATCCGGCGTGCGGCCCCAGCAGCGCGGCCGGCTTGACATAGTCGTTGCAAGACTTGCCCCAACCGAACTCGGGGTCCGGGATGTTGCCCTGGTGGCAGAACGGATAGCCGAAGTGCTGGCCCGGCTTGGTCACCACGTTCAGTTCGTCGTTGGGCAGTTCCTCGCTGAACCAGTCGCGCCCGTTGTCGGTGAACCAGAGGTTGCCGGTCTTGGGATCGAAGTCGAAGCCCACCGTGTTGCGAACGCCCGCGGCCACCGTCTCGACGTTGCTGCCGTCCAGGTTCATGCGATAGATCTTGGCGTACTCGCCGGGATCGCAGATGTTGCAGGGCGCGCCGATGTTGTAGTACAGCTTGTCGTCCTTGATGCGGAAGTACTTCCAGCTGTGGTCGGTGCCGCCGGGCCACTTGTCGGTGATCACCTTGGGCTCGCCCGGCTTGTCCAGGTTGTCCTCGATGTTGTCGTAGCGCAGGAGCTTGGTGTTCGTCCCCACGTACAGCGCGCCCTTGTGGAGGGCGATGCCGGTCGCCATCGGCAGGTTGTCGATCACCACCTTGGCCTTGCGATCGGCGCCGCCCTTCTCGGGAATGGCATAGACCTTGTTCGCGACGAACAGCGAGCTCACGAAGATGTTGCCCTTGTCGCCCTGGCGCAGCTCGCGTGCGTCGAGCACGCCCGAAGCCCAGGTCTCGGCCCTGAAGCCGGGCGGCAGCTTGAACTTGGCCGTGGGCAGCTTGTCGGGCGCGGTGGGGATCGGGAACGCCGGCACCGGGGCCATCTTCATCGCGACGTCGCTCTTGGGCCGGCCCTTGGCCCAGCCCGGTTCGTCGGCCGGCGAGGAAGCGGGTGCCGCGGCGGGGGGCGCCGCGGGTGCAGCCGCGGCCGGCGGCGTGTTGGTGGGAGTCGGTTGGGCCAGGGCCGGGAGGCCCACGCCGCCAAGCATCGCGAGCGCGATGCAGGCAGGGATCTTCTTCATCCTCATGCTTGTCTCCTTGTCGCCTGAGCAGGCAGGGCCATTTTTAGGAGGCGTGCTTGCGATCACGCAACCGTGCACTTCCGTGGGAGGTTTGCCGCGGCCGCGAGGAGTGGAGCGGCGCGCGCATGGTTGAGCGCGTGTTTGGCGAAGCGCGACTGTTTCCAAAGCTTTCAAGTGGCGCGTTGAAGGCGACCTGCGCACCACCTATCAACCATGCCCGATCGACGGGAAGGCAGGAGGCAGCCATGAAGCGATCGCCGATGCGCGGCTGGGTGCTGCTGTTTCCGTTGTTCATGATGGCGGGGTGCGGCGGCGGAATCGACGCCTTGCCCGTGCCGGCCGAGGACGTGGACCTCGGGAGCGGGATCGTGATGACCGCGGACGGTCAGATCCTGCTCGACGTACCCCGATCGGCGCGTCCGCCAGCCGTGGTCCGCCAGTAGGAGGCCGTCATGAGAAGTTCCGTCTTCATCGCAATCGCGGCCGTGGCGGCCGTGCTCCTGCTGGCGGCGCCCGCCTTCACCACCGCGAGCGAATGGACCGACCTGGGCGACGGCCTCGCGCTGCACTCGAGCGGCAAGGTCGTCGAGCTGTCCTCGGTGCACGAGTGCCAGCAGCTGGCGGCCGCGCAGGCGAGGTGGGCGTACTAGCCTTCGCCCGCCGGGCGACCTACCTTCGCTGCTGACGGCGTCCGACACCCGCCGAGCCGGCTGGCCCGGCAGGATGGCCTCCTTCCAACGGAAAGGAGAAGCCCATGGGCATTCTGTCCAACATCTTCGATCGCCTGCGCAACCGCGGAAAGCCGTCCGCGGGCGGCACCGAGGCCACGACCACCGCGTCCGCCCCGCAGGCCGCCCCTGCGCAGACCCCTTCGACGCCTTCGTCCTCGCAGCAGGCGCCCGCGCAGCAGCCCGCGCAGGCGGCCAAACCCGCCGTCGTCGCGCTCAACGACGTGGACATGGAGAAGGTGCTGGAGGAACTGGCCGCGAAGAACCCGCAGAAGCTCAACTGGCGCACTTCCATCGTCGACCTGATGAAGCTGCTCGGCATGGAGAGCAGCCTGCAGGAGCGCAAGGCGCTCGCCGACGAGCTCGGCTACACCGGCGACAAGGGCGATTCGGCCGCCATGAACATCTGGCTGCACAAGCAGGTGATGCGCAAGGTCGCCGACAACGGCGGCAAGGTGCCGGCCAACCTGCTGGACTGAACCCGCCCGCGCCCTCGCCATAATCGCTCGCCATCCGTATCGCGGAGGTGAGCCATGGGTGTTGCGCGCTGGCTGGTACGTTCGGTCGTCGTCCTCGCCCTCTTGACGGCGGCGCTCGCCGCGGCGGCGTGGGCGGTGTTCTCGCTGCCGGCCTTCGGAGCGGCCATGACCGGCGCCCGGCTCGAACGGGCCAGGGCCAATCCCCAATACCGCGAGGGCCGCTTCGTCAACCTGGAGCCCGAGGCCCCGAGCACCACTTCGCTGCTCGACTACACCGTGCGGCAGTTCTCCGGCGACGAGGTGCGCGAGCCGCCGAAGCCGGTTCCCGTGCTGGCCGTCGACAAGGCCGCGCTCGCGTCACCGCCGCAGGCGAGCGGCCTGCGCGCGTTCTGGATCGGGCATGCCAGCACCTACGTCGAGCTCGACGGCCTTCGCCTGCTGCTGGACCCGGTGTTCGCCGAGCGCGTCTCGCCGCTGCCGCTGGGGCCGCGGCGCTTCCACCCGCCGCCGATGGCGCTGGCCGACCTGCCGAAGATCGATGCGGTGCTGATCTCGCACGACCACTACGACCACCTCGACATGGACGCGGTGCGCCACCTGGCCGCGCGCGGCTCGAAGTTCTTCGTGCCGCTGGGCATAGGCGCGCATCTCGAACGCTGGGGCGTGCCGGCCGCGCAGGTCGAGGAGCTCGAGTGGTGGCAGGAACGCACGCTGGGCGGCGGCGTGCGCATCGTCTGCACGCCGACCCGGCACTACTCGGGCCGGGGCATCGACAACCGCAGCTCGACGCTGTGGTCCAGCTGGTCCGTCGTGGGGCCGCGGCATCGCTTCTTCTACAGCGGCGACACCGGCTACGGGAAGCTGTTCCAGGACATCGGCGCGCGCCTCGGCCCGTTCGACCTGGCCTTCATCAAGATCGGCGCGTACGGCCCGGGCGCCGCCTGGACCGACATCCACATGCCGCCCGAGCAGGCCGTGCAGGTGAGCCGCGACGTGCGCGCCCGGCGCATGTTCCCGGTCCACTGGTCCACCTTCAACCTCGCGTACCACGACTGGGACGAGCCGATCCGCCGCACGGTGGCCGCGGCGACCGGCGCGGGCGTCGACCTGGTGACGCCGCGCCTGGGCGAGTGGGTGGACGCGGACCGGGAGTTCCGGTCGCAGCTGTGGTGGGAGGCGGTGCGCTAGGCGGAGTGGACGTCCGCCGGCCGCTCGCCCGCCAGCGCCTGCAGCAGGCTGGTGGTCGCCAGCCGCGCCATCGCGTAGCGCGTTTCGTGCGTCGCCGAGCCGATGTGGGGCAGGGCGGTCACGCGTGGGTGCCGCATCAGGGGCGAGTCCTTCGGCAGCGGCTCGGTGCGGAACACGTCGAGGCCGGCCGCGCGCAGGTGGCCGGAATCCAGCGCCTGCAGCAGCGCGTCCTCCTGCACGGTGGCGCCGCGGCCGCCGTTGACGAAGATCGCGCCCGGCTTCATCAGGCCGAACTCGCGCGGGCCGAGCAGGTCGCGCGTTTCGTCGGTGAGCGGCAGGGTCGCAGCGACGATGTCGGAGCGCGCGAGCAGGTCATCGAACGACGTGTGCGTCGCCCGGCCGGTGAGCTCGGGGACGTCCACGGGACGGCGGCTGTGATAGAGCACCGGCATGCCGAAGCCCAGCGCGGCGCGGCGTGCGACCGCCTGGCCGATGCGGCCGAAGCCCAGGATGCCCAGCGTCTTGCCGTGCACGTCCCAGCCGAACAGGTCCTCGCCGATGTTGCGGTCCCAGCGGCCCTCGCGCACGTGGTTCGCCAGTTCGACGATGCGGCGGCTGGCCGCCATCACCAGCGCGAAGACGGTGTCGGCCGTGGTCTCGGTCAGCACGCCGGGCGTGTGGCACAGCAGGATGCCGCGCTCGCGCAGCGCCGCTACGGGATAGTTGTCCACGCCCACCGACACGGTGGAGATCACCTCCAGCAGCGGTGCGCGCGCCAGCAGCTCCGGCGTGATCGCGTAGCTGGAGCCGATCAGGCCGTGCGCATGCTGCAGCGCCGCTTCGAAGGCGGCCTTCTGCTCCGGCTTGCGCGGGTTGGCGAGGATGACGTCGTGCTCCGCGCTGATGCGCGCCAGCTGGTCCGGCGGCAGCTCGCGGAAGACCAGGACCGACTTGCGGGTCATAGCCCGGCGGCTTCCAGGTCGGCCGTCGTCGGCAGGCCTTCGGTATCGCCCAAGACCTGGACCGCGCGTGCCCCGATCCAAGAGCCGCGGCGCACCGCATCGGCCACCGTGCGGCCTTGCAGCAGGGCCGTGATTACGCCGACGGCGAAGCCGTCGCCCGCACCCACGGTGTCCACGACTTCCTTGACCGGGAAGCCGGGAATGAAACCCTTGCCTTCTTCCGCATCGAAGTACGCGCCTTCCGGCCCGAGCTTGACGGCCACGACCTTGGCGCCGCGCTCGCGGTAGAAGCGCGCGATGCCCTCGGGCGAAGGCTCGCCCGTGAGGAATCGGCCTTCCTCCAACCCGGGCAGCACCCAGTCGGCCTTGAAGGCGAGGGCGTTGACCTCGCGCCGCATGTCCTCGGGCGTGGCCCAGAGCGTCGGACGCAGGTTGGGGTCGAAGGAAATCGTGCGGCCGGCCGCGCGCATCACGTCCAGCGTCCTGTGGGCGGCGGCGCGCGCCGTTTCGGAGATCGCGGGAAAGACGCCGGTGGCGTGCAAATGGCGCGACGAGCGCAGCCAGTCGTCGTCGACGTCGGCCGGGCCCATGCGGCTGGCCGCCGAACCCTTGCGGTGGTACTCGACCGGGGGATCGCTGCCGTCGGTGGTGCGGCCCTTGAACTGGAAGCCGGTGCGCTGGCCCGCCTCGAAGGCGACCTTGCTGCAGTCCACGCCCTCGCGCTGCATCTCGCCCAGGAGGTAGCGGCCCATGGAGTCGTCGCCCAGGCGGCTGGCCCAGCCCACCCGCAGGCCCAGGCGCGCCAGGCCGATCGCGACGTTGGTCTCGGCGCCGGCGGTGCGCTTGTGGAAGGTGCGGACCGACTCCAGCGGACCCGGACCGTCGGCGATGAACATCTGCATCATCTCGCCGAAGGTGACGACGTCGTAGCGGAAGTTCATGCGAAGGCTCCGAGGCGTTCGGAGGCCTCGCGAAGTTGGCGGATCTCGGTGCGGGTCGTCTCCAGCAGGTCGTCGCCGACCAGCGGGTACTCGATCGCCCAGGGCAGGGCGCGCGGCATGGCGCGCAGCAGGGCGCGCCAAGGCGCGGCGGAGTCGGCGAGGGGGACGGCGACCCAGCGCTTGGGCTGTCGCTGCACGCCCTTGCAATGCACGTAGCCCACGCGGGCGGACAAGGCGCGCGCGGCGTCCAGCGGGTCCTCGCCGGTCCAGTGCCAGTTGCCCATGTCGAATGTCATCGGCAACGGCGTGCGCGCCTCGTCGGCGGCGCGGAAGAAGGCCTGCAAGGCGTCCACGGTGCCGGCGCTGGCGGTCTGGTCGTTCTCGATCACGAGGTCGAGGCCGGCGACCGTTTCGGCCAGCCGGCGGAAGTCGCCGGGGGCAGGGGAGCGGAAATCACCGATCGACATCTTCAGGCGCGGCGCGCCGAGCAGCCGCGCCGCGTCGACGGCGCGTTGCACGGCCGTGAAGTCGAGCGTGCCGTCGGCATTCCAGAGCGGCTCGGGACTCGAGTACACCAGCTGGCCGCCCCAGGACCTGACCGCCTGCGCGATCTCCGGAAGCTCGCGTGCGGGATCCACCAGCAGTTCGCCGCGCACCTCGACGCCGTCAGCACCCGCCTCCTGCGCCAGGCGGGTGAACCACAGCTGGCCATGGCGCCGCACTTCCGCCGCCCCGAAGGACGACAGCGAGATCAGGACCTGCTGCATCACGCCGACACCGGTTGCGGATGGTGGTGCGAGCTGAGGATCTGGCCGAGGAAGTTGCGGGTCTTCTCGTTCTGCGGCTGGGTGAAGAAGCGCTCGGGCGGGGCCTGTTCCACGATTCGGCCGTCGGCCATGAAGATGACGCGGTCGGCCACGCTGCGGGCGAAGCCCATCTCGTGGGTGACGCACAGCATCGTCATGCCTTCCTCGGCCAGCCCGATCATGGTGTCGAGCACTTCCTTGACCATCTCGGGGTCGAGCGCGGAGGTGGGCTCGTCGAACAGCATGATCTTGGGCGTCATGCACAGCGCGCGCGCGATCGCCACGCGCTGCTGCTGGCCGCCCGACAGCTGGCTCGGGTACTTGTGGGCCTGCTCCGGGATGCGCACCCGCGTCAGGTACTTCATCGCCGTTGCTTCGGCCTCTTCCTTGCTGACGCCGCGCGTGCGCATCGGCGCCAGCGTGCAGTTCTGCAGGATGGTCAGGTGCGGGAACAGGTTGAACTGCTGGAACACCATGCCGACCTCGGAGCGCACCTTGTCGATGTTGCGCTTGTGGCCGGTCAGCTCGATGCCGTCGACCTCGATCCGCCCCTGCTGGACGGGCTCGAGGCCGTTGATGCAGCGGATCAGCGTGGACTTGCCCGAGCCCGAGGGCCCGCACACCACGATGCGCTCACCCGGCGCGACCTGCAGGTCGATGTCGGTGAGCACCTGGAACTTGCCGTACCACTTCTGCACACCTTCCATGCGGATGATGGGCGCGGCGCCGGCCTGGGCTCGGTCGTTCATGCTGTTCCCCGTCGCTCTCGCCTTACTGCATCTTGGGCAGGTCGGTCTGCAGCCACTTGCGGTACAGCTTGTTCAGCTCGCCGTTGGCCGTGTTCTTGCCCACGAACTCGTTGACCGACTTCAGCAGCGCGTCCTGGCCGGGGCGCATGGCGATGGCCATCTCCTGCTGGCGCAGGTTGAACTTGGGCTCGTAGGTGTTGGGCTGGCGCTTGTCGATCTGCGCGGCCACGGTGGTGGAGCAGCCGATGGCGTCGACCTGGCCGGACATCAGGGCCTGCATGGCGGACGCGTCGTCGTCGAAGCGGCGGATCTCGGTGCCTTGCGGCGCCACGGCGGTCAGCGCGACGTCCTGCGTGCTGGCGCGGGCCACACCCACCTTCAGCGGCTTGAGGTCGCCGGGCGCCTTGATGGCGGTCTTCTTCGGGCCGTACAGGACGATGGTGGCGGCCGAGTACGGCTGCGAGAACTGCACCTGCTTGGCGCGCTCGGGCGTGATGGCCAGCGAGGCGATCAGCAGGTCGACCTTGTTGGTCAAGAGGAACGGGATGCGGTTCGGGCCGGTCACCGGCACGAGGTTGACCTTCACGCCCCAGTCCTTGGCCAGCAGGCGCGCCACGTCGGCGTCGTAGCCGTCGGGCTGGTTCTGCGCGTTGGTGGTGCCGTAGGGCGGGAAGTCCACCAGCAGGCCGACGTTGACCTCGCCCTTCTTCTTCAGCTCTTCGAGGCTCTGGGCCCAGGCGGGCACGGCGAGCAGGGAGGCGCTGGCCACGAGGCCGAGGGCGGCGAAAGCACGGCGGGAGAAGGTTTTCATCTTCGTAAGTCTCCGGGTGGGAAGGGAAGGGAAGGGTCAGCGCGCGAGCGCCGCCGCCTGGCGACGCTCCATCCGCGCGGCCAGCAGCGACAGCGGCCAGCACAGCGCGAAATAGATGGCAGCCACCAGGCTGAACACGATCAGCGGCTGGAAGGTTGCGTTGTTGATGATCTGGCCGGCGCGGGTCACTTCGGCGAAGCCGATGATGGCCGCCAGCGAAGTGCCCTTGACCACCTGCACCATGTAGCCGACCGTGGGCGGCAGGGCGATCTTGAAGGCCTGCGGCAGGATCACGTCGCGCATGCGGGCGAAGTAGTGCAGGCCGAGCGCGTGCGCCGCCTCGGTCTGGCCGTGCGGGATCGCCTGGATGCAGCCGCGCCAGATCTCGCCCAGGAAGGCGCTGGTGTTGAGGATCAGCGCGATGCCGGCTGCGATCCAGGGGTTCAGGTCGACGCCCAGCACGGGCGCGCCGAAGAACACCAGGAACAGCTGCAGCAGCAGGGGCGTGCCCTGAAAGATCTGCACGAACACGGCGGCCGCGCGTCGGGCCAGCGCGTTCTCACTGGTGCGGCCGAGCGCGACCAGCAGCCCGCCGATGGCGCCGCCCGCGAAGGCGATCATCGACAGCGCGATGGTCCACTTCGCGGCCTCGAGGATGAACAGGAATTCGGGGAAGCCGAAGGTGCGCATCAGCGGCGGTCCGGGTAGTTCAGCGTCAGCTGGTAGACGAAACGGAACAGCGCCGAGAACGCCAGGGCGAGCGCCAGGTAGATGCCGGTCACCACGATGTAGATCTCGAAGCTGCGGAAGGTCTGCGACTGCAGGTTGGCGGCCACCGAGGTCAGGTCGTCGGCCGAGATCGCGGACACCACCGCGGAACTGAGCATCAGCAGGATGAACTGGCTGGTGAGCGCCGGGTAGATCGCCTTGAGCGCCGGCTTCAGGATGATGTGGCGGAACACCTGGTGGCGCTTCAGGTTGAGCGCCAGGCCGGCTTCGATCTGGCCGCGCGGAATCGACTCGATGCCGGCGCGGATGATCTCGGTGGCGTAGGCGCCGAGGTTCACCACCATCGCCACCAGCGCGGCCGCGTGGGCCGACCAGCGCAGGCCGAGCGCGGGCAGGGCGAAGAAGAAGAAGAACAACTGCACCAGGAACGGCGTGTTGCGGATCAGCTCGATGTAGGCGTTGACCACCCAGCGGGCGGGCGCGGGGCCGGAGGTCTTGGCCCAGGCGCAGACGATGGCGACGGCGAGGCCGAGCACCGTGGCCGTCAGCGACAGCTGGATCGTCATCCAGGTGCCTTGCAGCAGCAGCGGCCAGGCGGCGAAGACGTCGTGGAACTGGAAGTTGTAGTTCACGGGCAGGCGGCGGTTCTGTTGGGCTGAAACCGGTTTCTGCGTAGATTATCAGAAACCGGTTTCAGCACCTTATTGGGGAAAACGCGTACGTGTTTGGAGCCGGGCGGAGGACGCGCGTTCCACCAGCTGCCCCGAAAGCAGGATCTGGCGCGGCGGCACGTCCAGGCCTTTCAGGCGTTCCAGCAGGCAGGCGGTGGCCAGCCGGCCGAGCGCGTCGGTCGGCTGGGCGACGGTGGTCAGGCCGGGCCCGACCAGCGGGGCCCATTCGGTCTCGTCGATGCCGACGAAGCCGAGGTCCTGCCCGAAGGCCCAGCCCAGTCGCTGCACGGCGTCGGCGACCCGCAGCGTGATGACCGAGTTGCTGGCCAGCACGGCGGGCCGGCGG
>JAEWBU010000383.1 GCA_023390985.1 Pseudomonadota bacterium | reverse complement strand
CGCCGCGCCCGATCTGCGCGCGGCCGCGCAAGCGCTCGCCTTCCACGCGCTGCGCCACCTGGGTCGCGCCGAAGCGCTGCGCAAGCAGTTGGCCAAGCGCGCGCCGCCGCCGCAGGCCGACGCCTTGCTGTGCACCGCGCTCGCGCTGTGCTGGGATGAAGCGCAAGCGCCCTACGAGCCGTTCACGCTGGTGGACCAGGCGGTGGAGGCCGCCAAGCGCGGGCCCGGCACCGCGCCGCAAGCGAACTTCATCAATGCCTGCCTGCGCCGCTTCCTGCGCGAGCGCACCGCGCTGGTGGCCGCGACCGATGCCGACCCCGTGGCGCGCTGGAACCATCCGCGCTGGTGGATCGAGCGGCTGCAGAAGGACCATCCGAAGCACTGGCAGGCGATCCTCATGGCGAACAACACGGCCGCGCCGATGACGATGCGCGTGAACGTGCGGCGCACCGATCGCTCGCAACTGCTCCAGCAATGGACCGACAGTGGCATCGAGGCCTCGACGATCGGCGAAGACGGCTTGCTGCTGGCGCGGCCCAGGCCCGTGCATGACGTGCCGGGCTTCGATGAGGGCCAAGTGTCCGTGCAGGACGCGGCGGCGCAGCTGGCGGCACCTTTGCTGCTCGAAGGACTGGAAGCGCGAGCCGGCCAGCCGCTGCGATTGCTCGATGCCTGCGCCGCACCCGGCGGCAAGACCGCGCACCTGCTGGAGCGCGCCGATGCCGACCTGGTCGCGCTGGACATGGACCCGCAACGCTGCGAGCGCATCCGCGAGACGCTCAGCCGGCTGGGCCTTGCCGCCGAAGTGATCGCCGGCGACGCCGCCGATGTGAATGCCTGGTGGGACGGCACGCCCTTCGACGGCATCCTGCTGGATGCGCCCTGCACGGCCTCGGGCATCGTGCGGCGGCACCCGGACGTGCGCTGGCTGCGCCGGCCCGGCGACATCGCTTCACTCGCCGAGCAGCAGCGGCGGCTGCTCGATGCGCTGTGGCCCTTGCTGCGTCCCGGCGGACGCCTGCTGTATTGCACCTGCTCGGTCTTTCGCGAGGAGGGCCAGCACCGCGTCGAAGCGTTTGTTGCGCACAACAAAGCGGCTGTTTTGCGCCCCGGCCCAGGGCATTTGCTGCCCCAGGCGGGGGCGGTGGGGGAGGCCCTCCGGGACAATCTCACAGGTGACCACGACGGCTTTTTCTACGCCGCGCTGGACAAGCGCGCGGATGCTGCGCCAGCTTGAGCGCTGGCTGTGCGGGCTGCTGGCGGCCGTGCTGCTGCTGCCTGCCGCCGCTCAGGCGCCGGCCGATCCCGAGGTCGCGCACCTGCGCCTGGAGCGCACCGAGGAAGGCGTCCTGCTCAGTGCCAGCGTCCGCTTCGAGCTGCCGCCAGCCGTGGAGGACGCGTTGCTCAAGGGCATCCCGATGTTCTTCGTGGCCGACGCCTCGCTGCTGCGCGACCGCTGGTACTGGTACGACAAGCACGTGGCCGGCGCCTCGCGCCACATGAGGCTGTCGTACCAGCCGCTCACGCGCCGCTGGCGCCTGCAGGTCTCGTCCGCGCCCATAGGCAACTCTGGCTTGGCGTTGGGCCAGAGCTTCGACACGCAGGAGGAGGCGCTGGCCGCCGTGCGCAGCGTTTCGCGCTGGAAGATCGCCGACCTGTCCGACCTGGAGCCCGACGCCAAGTACAGCGTGGATTTCCGCTTCCGGCTCGACGTGTCGCAGTTGCCGCGGCCGTTCCAGATCGGCGCGGTCGGGCAGTCCGACTGGAGCATCATCGCCAGTCGCACCCAGCGCCTGGCCCTCGAGAACGGTCGGTGAACGAGTCCCTGCCCACCCCCGCCGCCGAACCGAAGCCCACCTTCGGCAGCCGGCGCGCGGTCCGCTGGGCGCTGCTGGTGGGCGCGGCGGTGATGATCGCCATCGCCATCGTGCTGATGTTCCTGCTCACGCAGGCCACCGGCAATCGCGAGCTCTACGAGCGCAACTACGGCCGCCTGTTCGCGCTGAACATGGTGGTGGCCGGCACGCTGCTGCTGGTCATCGGCTGGGTCGCCGTCCGGCTGGCGTCGCGCGTGCGGCGCGGCAAGTTCGGCAGCCGGCTGCTAGTGAAGCTCGCGGCCATCTTCGCGCTGGTGGGCTTCGTTCCGGGCCTGCTGATCTACGTGGTGTCGTACCAGTTCGTCTCGCGCTCGATCGAGAGCTGGTTCGACGTCAAGGTCGAGGGCGCGCTCGACGCGGGCCTGAACCTGGGCCGGTCCACGCTGGACGCGCTGGCGCTGGACCGGATGCGCGAGCCGCTCTCGGCCAACGACGTGATCCTCTGGACCGGCACCGGGCAGGTCATCGCCAGCGCCGGCCAGTCGCGCATGCTGCTCAGCCCCGAGCGGCCCACGGCGCAGCAGGTGCGCACGGTGCGCGCACAGCGGTCGATGGCGGTGGTGGAGGGGCTGGAGGATGCGAGCCCCGGCGCGACCAGCCAGGCCCGCATCAAGGCCCTGGCGGTGGTGCCGGGCCCGGGCCTGGGCCTGCTCGCCGAGCCGCGCGTCCTGCAGGTCACGCAGAGCCTGCCGCCGACGCTGGTGGCCAACGCGATGGCCGTGCAGGAGGCCTATCGCGAGTACCAGGAGCGCGCGCTGGCGCGCGACGGCCTGCGGCGCATGTACATCGGCACGCTCACGCTGAGCCTGTTCCTCGCGGTGTTCGGTGCGATCTTCCTGGCGGTGCTGCTGGGCAACTCGCTGGCGCGGCCGCTGCTGCTGCTGGCCGCAGGCGTGCGAGAGGTCGCGGCGGGCGATCTGTCCCCCAAGCCCGTGCTGCTGGGCAAGGACGAACTCGGCGGCCTCACGCGGTCGTTCGCCGAGATGACGCAGCAGCTGGCCGACGCGCGCGCGGCGGTGGAGCAGAGCATGGGCCAGGTCAACGCCGCGCGGGCGCACCTGCAGACCATCCTGGACAACCTCACGGCCGGCGTCATCGTGCTGGACGAACAGGGGCGCATCGAGACCGCCAACCCCGGCGCCACGCGCATCCTGCGCTTCCCGCTCGCGGCCTACGAAGGGCGGCAACTCTCGGAGCTGCCGGGCCTGGAGACGTTCGGTGCCGCGGTGCAGAACCAGTTCGACGACTACATGCAGGACCGGCTGCAGCACGGCCTGGACCACTGGCAGCAGTCGTTCGAGCTCAACGCGGGCCCTTCCGGCGGACCTTCGCAAGGCGACACGCTCACCCTGGTGGCGCGCGGCGCGGAGATGCCGTCGGACGTGCCCGGGCGCTCGTCGCGGTTGCTGGTATTCGACGACATCTCGGAGATCGTCTCGGCCCAGCGCGCGCAGGCCTGGGGCGAGGTGGCGCGCCGGCTCGCGCACGAGATCAAGAACCCGCTCACGCCGATCCAGCTGTCGGCCGAGCGGCTGGCGCACAAGCTGGGCGACAAGGTGGGCGAGAGCGAGCG